>JAIFMD010000161.1 GCA_020048755.1 Spirochaetota bacterium | reverse complement strand
GCCTCGCTGATGGCAAGGATATTCATTTTTACTATAAGATGGATGCGGCGGGCAGTTCGGATACCCTGACCTTGTATGTAAATGACCTCCAGGAATGGAGCGTGAGCGGAGATAGTTCCTACTGGAGCCAGGAAGATGTTTATGATCCAGAGCTCCTCATCGATGGCGAGGGGCCCAACGTATTTAAATGGGTGTATACGCGTAGCAGTAGCTCCACGGTGGCGTCCGGTGATAACTGCGCGTGGATAGATTTAGTGGAAATTGATGGCTAGAAAGACGTTCCTGGTTCAACGCGCCTTCTGCGCGGTATTCCTGTGCCTGGGCTTGCTGAAGGCCCAGGCGCAGGCACTTGGCGCAGGTACGCGCAGCCTTACGGTTGCCTCCGTACCAGACGAGAGCGGCCAGGAACGGCCTCTGTACAAAGCCAGCTATGCGCTGATAGTGGCAGTCAGCCGCTACGATAGCGGCTGGCCCAGCCTGCCCGGTGTCAAGAAGGACTCGGACAGTGTGAGCGCCGCGCTCGCTGAATCCGGTTTTACGGTTACGGTCGTTACCGACCCGGATTCAGACGCGCTCAAAAACGCCTTCTCCTCGTTCATCCAGAAATACGGGCAGGACATGGAGAACCGCCTCCTTTTCTATTTCGCCGGCCACGGGCACACGCTCAGGCAATCGTATGGCGAAGAGATGGGCTACATCATTCCGCGCGATGCGCCTTTGCCCAATCGCGACCCGGGTGGATTCCTCGCCAAAGCGCTCGACATGCAGATGATAGAGGTCTACGCCAAGCGCATCCAGAGCAAGCACGCGCTGTTCCTCTTCGATTCATGCTTTTCAGGATCGCTCTTCGCCATATCGCGTGCGGTTCCCGAGAGCATCAGCTACAAGACGGCCCGCCCGGTGCGGCAGTTCATAACCTCGGGCAGCGCTGATGAGTACGTCTCCGACGACAGCACGTTCTGCAGGCAATTCGTCGAGGCTCTTGATGGAGAGGGAGACCTTGACGGTGACGGCTACATCACCGGCACTGAACTGGGGATGTTCCTCCAGGACAGCGTCATCAACTACACGCGTTCCAGCCAGCATCCCCAATACGGCAAGATCCGGAATCCCAACCTGGACAAGGGAGATTTTGTATTCGTATCCCGAGGTGGTCCCGAGAAGCCGGCGGTAGTTGTCGCGCCTGCGGCCGTCGCGCCGGTTACCGCTCCGCAACCTGCGCACGTACCAGTGCCGGCGCAGCCGGTTCCCGCGCCGGTTCCCGCGCCAGTTGCCACGGGGGCGACTACTTTGTCCCCGACGCTCCGCATCACCAGCAATCCCAACGCAGCCACAGTATTTCTGGATGGAGTCGCCCGAGGATCGAGCCCTCTCTCAATCAGAGACATCGGTATTGGCGAGCATCGCGTGGAACTGGCCCTTGATGGATACAAGACCCATGCCGAGAGCTTTACCATAACGAAGTACAAAACCGAGTTTGATATTTCCGTCAAGCTGAAGAAAGAACGGGATATCTATCGCGGTAAGGAAGGCATCTCCTTTGTCATGTTGCCCGCCGGTTCTTTTGACATGGGTTCATCCCGGGGCGAGACAGACGAGAAGCCGGTGCATCGGGTTTCATTTTCTCGCCCCCTGCTTATGGGACGGTACGAAATCACCAACGCTGAGTTCTGCACCGTATTTAACTGGGCAATCAAGGAAGGAAAAGCAAGCGTCGTCGATGGAGACATCCGTGGCTTTGGTGACAGGATATACGCCGCGATTCGTGGCCTTGGCGAGAAACAATTTGGTTTGAATCTTGATGGTAAAACGCTGGTTTCACGGCCTGGCAAATCCGATCACCCCGTGGTAGGTGTATCCTGGTTTGGCGCAATTGCCTTCTGCAATTTACTGAGCGAAAAGGAAGGGCTCGAGCCGGTTTATAATCTCCTGACTCTTTCCTGTGATTGGGCAAAGAACGGTTACCGCCTGCCTACAGAAGCTGAGTGGGAATTCGCCGCCTGTGGCACAGGGGTAACGCGGCAACCCTGGGGTGACACGATAGATGAACGCCTGGCCAACTATTTTGGTTCAAAGGATTCATTTGATTCACCCAACCCGCCCTACAACCAGAAGGGTGGTCCGACGACACCCGTAGGCTATTATGACGGTTCGATGCGTGGCGATTTCCAGACCGTTGATGCTGTGTCATCCACGGGTGTCTATGACTTGATAGGCAATGTCCATGAGTGGTGCTGGGACTGGTTTGGCGCATACGGATCCAGGGAGCAACGGGATCCGACTGGTCCAGCGAGAGGAATGAAGCGCGTGTATCGCGGTGGATCGTGGATCCTGTCAGAAACTCAGTTATACTCTACCAAGCGCTTCTCTGATTATTCACCAATGGAATGCAGCAACGTCATGGGCTTCCGAATCGTAGTCAATCCGGGTGCCTTGGGTGCTACATTTTAGACGTAAACAACCTACAGGTCTTCCGGCCGTATCTTGAGCGCGAGCCCCGGGAATATGGCAACCGGGACAGCCTCGCGCAGGTCCGCCACCGACGGCAGGCCGTACTGGTCGCCCCGCAGCAGGTACATGAACACCTCGAGCGTCTCGGGATTGACTATCCAGTATTCCCTAAATCGGGCGGGGAGCCAATGCGCTCTTCGGGAGCTGACCTTTGAGCATCGTCAATTATACTGATATTAGCGAGTTTATCAAATTTTCATAAACTCGCTAAACTATATCAAATTGGATGGGTTGGAACGCGACTCTGATATTGGCAAGCAGTTCGTCGCCTTTAGTACAGGATTTGTAGTCTTTAACTGGTACGCTGCTAGTTGCTTGCTGAGAAAATATACAATAATATGTACATGTATACAAGATCTTGGCCATACATGGAGGACCTGATGTCACAAGAAGCAACTTTGCATATAAAACTCGATCTGGAGATGGATGAACAGCTTGCCAGGCTTGCGAGGGCAAGAAAAAGTAGCAAGGCTCGCTTGGTCCGCGATGCAATCACGGCTTTGTATCAAGTGCCAGTTGAAGAATTACCGGTACAGCAGCATCGGGCGCTTTCTGCCTACCAAGGTGGATACATCAGCATCGGAAAACTGGCGGAGGTAATGGGCCTGCATGTTCTTGCCCTGCGCTCATGGCTCGAAGAACGCGGCATTGCCCAGAACACAACCATGTCCCTGGACGATCACGAATATGCCTAAGCCCAGCCCTGATGGTTGCCTTCAACGTTACTTTGATACGGTAACTCTCAGTAATTTTGCGCTGTGCGACGAATTTGAATTGCTGGCCGGCCGGTATGGTGCGGCACTATTCCTCACGGAACAAGTTCGGGTAGAACTGGCTGAAGGTCTGTCTGCGGGCTATTTCAAACTTGGTGTGATTGAAAGTGAAATAGCACAAGGCCGCATTTCAGTAGCTACAACAATGTCACCTGCCGAAGCACATTTCTACAGGGAGTTGATCCCGATGCTCGGTTCTGGGGAGGCGTCCTGCCTTACCATGGCGCACCATCGCAGCGGGATCGTGGTGACCGATGATCTACTCGTCCGTCGGACCTGTACGCTGCACGGTGTTCATGTAACCGGCACAATCGGCATACTCAAAGTCATGTGCAAAGACAGGCACATTACGGTTGAAGCTACAGATGCACTGCTGGCGGGCATGGTTATACAAGGTTTTCATTCGCCGGTCCGCAGGATAAGCGATTTGCTGTAGACTGGTTTTTCTGGTTTTGTGCTTGACGCGAGGCTTCACACCGCGGTTGGTCTGATACTTCTAAATATTGGTATCCATACATAGGTATCCAGGAAAATTTCCATCATTCAAATTCCCGTAGTTGTTCCTCGGTCAGTTCCGCATCGAAGTCTTCAGAGATCGTTCCTTTGCCGACTGAAAGTCCTGGCGTGCGGGGTTTTAAACGTTCCCTGATGGGTTCAAGTGAAACCAGGGCGGTACCGTTCCGGGCTATGACCACCCGTTCCCCCGCCAGGGCCCGCTCTACTAAAACTGAAAACCTGGTTTTAGCCTCGTGAATGTTGACTTGCATGAGTATAAAGTAGAATAGGGCTTGGACTAGGTCAATGTATGAGTTTCAGCTTTACTTTCGACGCTCATCACTATGATAGCAAGCGGTCTGTTCGCTTTGAATTGACCATGCCGTACTCGAAAGAGTACGGCCCTTTTTTTCGCATTTTTCACGTGCTTCTTGAATCAGAACCATCCGTATGCTATATTTGAACCATTGAGGTGAACCATGAGTTCAATAACCATTCACGCTTTGGACAGCAGTCTTGACCTGCGGCTTACAGAAGAGGCACGCAGCAGGAAGAAGAGCAAGAATCAACTGGTAAAGGACCTTCTGGCTCGCTCTCTGGGGATGCCTGTCGAGGGAAAGTTTGCCGATGACTATCGTGAGTTCTGCGGACTTTGGAGCGCTGGTGAGTTGGCCTCGTTCAATGCAACCCAGACTGAAAATTCCAGTGTCGACGCGATGGACTGGCAGTCGTGAGCCGCGTTCTTGTTGATACCAACGCATATTCGGCGCTGATGGCCGGCAATGGCCGTGTCGCCGACGAGTTGGCCAGAAATGAAGTGATAGTGTTATCACCCATTGTCATAGGGGAATTACTGGAGGGATTTCTACTCGGGAACCGGGCGGATGAGAACCGGACCATCCTGGACAGGTTCCGGGAGAAGCCGCGGACTATCTGCGTGCCCATTACCGATACGACAGCGGAGTGGTTTGCTGAAATAAAGCGTATGCTCAGGAAAAAGGGAAAGCCCATCCCTGCCAACGATGTCTGGATCGCGGCCAGTTGCATGGAGCACGGATGCCGGCTTCTGAGTTTTGATGCACACTTCAATGAGATTGATGGATTGCTGCGGGTTACAGGTCTGAGCTGATACCGTGGATCATCATGACTGGCTTTGCACTCGATCAACCCGATACTTTAGTTTCCTCACGCAGCATTGGCTAAATTAACCTTGTATTTTAGCCAATCTATGGATATAATAGCCCTATATATCAGTGGCTGTGAGGCGGAACATGTATAGGGATATGTCGGAGTATCTTAAAATCTGGAAAGACCGAGAAACCCGCAAGCCATTGGTCCTTCGTGGTGCCAGGCAGGTTGGCAAATCGTACTTGGTGCGCATGTTTGCCGGGGAAGCCTTTACAAATCTGGCTGAAATCAACTTTGAGCGTATGCCGGACGCGGCTTCACTGTTCGCATCAAGAGCGCCTGACACAATATTGCCTTTGTTGGAAGCCAGGCTCGATGTACCGATACAGCCAGAGAAAACACTGCTCTTTCTTGACGAGATTCAGGCAGCGCCGGAAGTGTTCGCCACGTTGCGATATTTCCATGAGGAGTTGCCCGGCTTGCATGTCATCGCCGCTGGTTCGCTGCTTGATTTTGTTTTACGTGACCACACGTTTTCCATGCCGGTCGGCAGGGTAGAATA
>JAIFMD010000024.1 GCA_020048755.1 Spirochaetota bacterium | reverse complement strand
CGTACGGGTGCTTGAAGTGCTTCTTGAAGAACGACAGAGTCGGAATCATGATGAGTATCATGAAATAGAAGGCCATGTTGAGGTTGTCGGCAACGATCAGGGCGTTGACGGTGTTCTTCTCTGCCTTGAAGGCATCAGCCATGGCAACGAAGTTGACACCGCCGCCGATGTAGCTGCCCGTCATCATGCCGACAACCTTGTTCGGCTCGGGTATGAGCTTGCCCAGGAGGGCCACTGCTACCAGTGCACCAAGCATGGTGCCGACTGAAGAGATGTTGAAGGCCAGGAAGGTGCGGCCGCTGCTCTTCCAGATTTTCCGGACATCTGCCTTGAAGAGGAGCAGTGGCACGGCCGTCGGTATGATCTTGAGATTGGCGAGTATGAGCGCACCGAGCAGGGCGATGATGGCACCGCTGACTTTCGAAGCCCATTTGAACTTCTGCTCGAGGTAGATGCTCACGGCTGCCCAGCCGATCAGGATCGTCCAGAGTGCCCAGGTGTCATCCGCTTTGAAGAACGTCATTCAGTACCTCCTGTTGGTATTCAGTAAATTGAACGTAGTTCACTATACGGGTGGTTTTTAAAAAACACAAACGAAATTTTCAATATTTTAGAAATATTTATATTTAACTATAATATATGCAATTACAGTAGTAATGGAGTTGAGCTGCCGCATTTATTCAGACGGAATGTGTATGTGATGGGCATTCCAGGCTTGTGAATTTGATGGATTGATAAAAATATTCATCATATTGAATTGTTTATAAAACAGCCAATGGAAATACCTGGTAAGAATTGATCAGGCGAGTCTGGCTTGACCAAGCGCTGGCGCGTGCGTACTCTACCGTAATGGATATCGATATAGGGAAGAAAGTAAAGGAACTCCGCAATACGGCCGGGTTGAGCATCAAGGATCTTGCAGCCAAGGCCGATGTATCGACCGGACTCATAAGCCAGATCGAACGGAACCTGGTCGTACCCTCCGTCACCGTCCTTTACCGGATTGCCATGTCCCTGGGTGCCAGCGTCGGCTATTTCTTTGGTGAAGGACCAGCCGTTCGCAACGACCCTGTCGTGCGCCAGAGCGAGCGAAAACGCCTGAGCATTGATGGAATCAACGGAATTTACGAGTTGCTCTCGTCCAGTGCCAGCAAGCGACTCGAATTCATACACATAACGCTCAAAGGCCGTGAATCGTCCCGCATGGATATGATCTCCCACGAGGGCGAAGAATGTGGCTATGTACTCAAGGGCCACATGCTCATCAAACTCGGGCAGGAAGAGTACTACCTCGGCGAGGGTGATTCCATGACCTTTGACTCGAGCATACCCCACCGGTACCTGAACATAGACGATGTCGAGTGCGTCTCCATCTGGGCCATGACGCCTCCTTCGTTCTGAGTCCGTTTGCCTGACTGCCATCAGAATATTGAACGATGCAGGTTGACACACACAATAATCAGTACTAGCCTTGCGGGCGGAGTGGCTTGCGTGGCCGCACCGTACACCTGACATCAGCGAAGGACTGTCATCATGATCGAACGACCGACCTGGGCAACGGTAGACACCGCCGCCATACGGGGCAATATACAGCGGATTGCCGCGCGACTCTCCCCGGGGGTGCGGATCTGCGCCGTGGTCAAGGCTGACGGATACGGTCATGGTGCGGTCGCTGTCTCAAGGGTTGCCCTGGAGGCCGGAGCAAGCATGCTGGCTGTGGCCATAGTCAACGAGGCTGTGGAACTGCGCGTAGCCGGTTTTACTTGCCCGATACTGGTCATGGGCCCCGCTGAAGCCTGCGATGCGGCGCGCATCGTGGACTATGGCCTGGACGCGACGGTCTACGACCTGGCAGCGGCGCAGGCCCTGTCCGATGCGGCGGTTTACGCGCAGGGAAAAGCCGCAATACATCTCAAGATAGACACCGGGATGAGGCGGGTAGGCTGTGAGCCCTCTGATGCTGCCGGCCTGGCTACCGCCATCGCTGCGCTGCCTGGGGCAAGGCTGGCCGGCGTGTTCTCGCATTTTGCGACGGCGGACGCGGAGGACCTGGGTTTTGCCAGGGTGCAACTGGCACGCTACAGGGCTGCACTGGACGCGATCAGTGCAGCGGGCATTGATCCTGGCATCAGGCACCTCGCCAACAGCGCGGCCGCCATCAGGTTGCCCGAGGCTGGTTTCGACATGGTCAGGCTCGGCATCGCCATGTACGGCCTCAAACCCTCGGCGGACCGCGAATGGGAAGTGGAACTGAAGCCTGCGCTATCGCTCCGTACCCGCGTGTCCATGGTCAAGGATATCGCCGCGGGCGAATCCGTAGGGTATGGGCGCAGGTTCACCGCCGCCAGGAAAAGCCGCATCGCGACGCTACCGCTGGGCTACGCCGATGGCTGGCCGCGGGCCTTGTCCGGCCGCGTGTCGCTCCTCGTCCGGGGCAAACGCGCACCACTGGTCGGGAGCGTCTGCATGGACCAGTGCATGCTCGATGTAACGGACGTACCCGGCGTTTTGGCCGGTGACGAGGTGTTGCTGTACGGTACCGCTGAATTGCCCGCGGACGAGATAGCTGCGGCTCTTGGTACCATCAACTACGAGGTAGCATGTCTGGTGGGCAGGCGGGTTCCACGCGTGTACGTCTAGGGAGTCAACCCCGAGCCGAAAAACAAATTGCGTCAAATTATCTAATATGATATATTAGCGCTATGAAATTCAGCGAATTGCTCAATCTTGTTGCTGATGAGCCGATTTTTTCATCCAGTCTGCTGTTGTCTGGAAACGTGAATGATCGACAAGTACGGCTACAGCTGTCGCGCTGGGTTAAGTCCGGGCAATTGGTTCAGCTTCGCCGTGGATTATATGCCTTGGCCACTCCCTGGCGAAAGGTCGAACCGCACCCGTTTCTTGTTGCCAACCGTCAGCATCCGGGTAGCTATGTGAGCCTGCAGTCCGCGCTGGCTTGGCATGGGGCTATTCCCGAGCAGGTGCATATCATGACCAGCGTAGGACCCGGGCGCCCCGAGACGACGACCACAGCACTGGGTACGTTCAAGAATCAGCACATTTCCGATGCACTGTGCTTTGGCTTTACACGGATCGAAGTGGCTCCCCGCCAGAGCGCTTTTGTGGCAACGCCTGAAAAGGCCTTGCTCGATCTGGTTCATCTCACACCCCGAGGAGATTCCATAGGATTTTTGCGGGAGCTTCGTTTGCAAAATCTGTCTGTATTCCAAAATACGGTTCTGGATAAAATGGCACGACGCAGCGGCAAGCCGAAGCTCATGCGGGCATCCGCCATGATATCCTCACTGCTTGACGAAGACGAGGGCGAAGCCCTGTGAAGGAGTATCTGAGACAGTTGACGGAAAGCGCTGCGAATCCGATGGCCCGCAACGCTCTGGCGCGGGAATATCTTCAAGCCCGTGTTCTGGAAGCGCTTCAGGAAGCGGGAAGTTTCATGCGCTGGGCATTTGTGGGCGGTACCGCTTTGCGTTTCCTGTTTTCCATTCCACGCTTTTCAGAAGATCTGGATTTCTCGTCGATCACTCCAGGGGAGAATACTGGTTTTCGCGAAGCCTTGGCCGAGGTACAGAGGGTGTTTTTACGTGAAGGCTACCGGATCGAGATTATCGTCAATGAGCGGACGACCGTAGCCTCGGCCTGGCTCAAGTTTCCGGGGCTTCCGTACGAAATCGGGCTGTCACCGCATCAGGCTCAAGTACTTTCAATCAAGCTCGAACTTGATACGCAACCTCCTCCAGGAGCGCGCCTGGAAACATCGATTGTACGACGTCACTGCACTCTCAACTTGTGCCATTACGATAAATCATCTCTACTCGCTGGCAAGCTTCATGCCATTCTGAGCCGTCAATGGACCAAAGGTCGCGATCTCTACGACCTCGCCTGGTACTTGGCTGACCGCAACTGGCCCGAGCCGAATCTCGTCCAGCTCAATGCGGCCCTGACGCAAACCGCATGGAAGGGTCCGACCTTGAGCGACAGCAACTGGCGTGGTGAGCTTGCGCAAAGGCTTGAAGTCCTAGACTGGGAGCGCGCCCGTGCGGATGTACGGCCGTTTCTTGAACGGGAACGTGATATCGAGCTAGTCTCCTATGAAATTATCAAAAAACTGCTGAATCCGGCATGAATTTTCTGGCGTCGCCAATCACAAGGGGTCAGACCCCAAGCTGGCAAATCGCCGCGTCCTCCAGTGCTTTTTCCGGCTCCTTGCCGCGAGCAACGCACCAGTCGAGGTAATCATCAACAGAATCATGGAACGCTGCTTCTGCTTCTTCGACCGATCGACCCTGGAAGGTGACTACGGCCCGAAGACCCTTGAGTTCTCCATGAATTAGTTTGGCATCCTCGTCAATGAAGGTTTTGGCATAATAACCCTTGTACTGCATCCTGTACCTGTGCCCTGAGGCTAAAGTAGGGTCTTTAATTCCGGCAGCGCCTTGATCTCGTAGGTGGGTTGCAGCCCGGAGTCGTTTGCCTTTGAACCGGGGTTGAACCAGCAGGTATCAATGCCGAAATTGATGCCGCCCCTGATGTCGGAGCTCAGCGAGTCTCCCACCATGATCATCGCCGCCTTGTCGGTGAAGCCGAGCCCGGCGCAGGCGTGCTCGAAGATGGCCGGCGAGGGTTTGCTGCTGCCGGCTTCCTCGGAGATGATCAGCGCGCTGAAGTACTGTTCCAGGGGCGAGCCGTGGATCCTGGCGCGCTGCACGTCCTTGATGCCGTTGGTCACGGCGACGAGCATGTATCTGCCGCGGAGGTAGGCGCATGTTTCTTCGGCGCCAGGCAGCAGGAATACACCCTTGCCGAGTTCCTGGAGGTATGCTGCACTGAATGCGGCCGGGTCGGCTTCCGCATGCATCCGTTCGAAGAGCAGCCTGAACCGCTCGACCTTCAGCGTCTCCTGGTCGATTCCTCCCTGCTCCAGCTTCCGCCACACGCCCGCGTTGATCTCCTCGTACTCGAGCACCGCGCGTTCCGAATACTCCAGCCCGAACTGCCCGAACGACAGCCTGAGCGCCTGCTTCTCGGCCTGGTAGAAATCCAGCAGGGTCTCGTCCAGGTCGATGAACACCAGCTCGTATCGCTTCATGATTTTCCGTGCCCCGAGAGCAGGGTGTCGAGTGCGAGCCCGCACAGGAGTATGGCGGTGCCCGCAATTTTGAGCACATCGATGGCGCCTTCGCCGATGGCATCCATGATGATGCCGGCCACGGTCTGGCCTGTGAACATGAGTATGGTGAACATGAAGACCGACAGGCGAGGGACGATGACATTTATGGTAGAAACGACGATGATGCCGATGAGCCCTCCGCCCATGGCCAGGAACGGGCCGGCCTCCACGACTGCCGCGGCCGCATCCTGAAATGACGGGCGGATGAAGAGCGCAAGCACCGCCGTCGTCACCAGGCCTACGGCATAATTGGCCCGTACGCTGTAGAACACGCCCTTGGTCGCGCCTAGTCCTGCGTTGAGCACTGTGGAGAGGCCTGAGGTAACCCCGGCTCCGAATGCCACGAGCACTGCCGGTCCGGCCAGGTGCCAGTTGCCACCCATGACCGCCACGCCAGCCAGGGCCAGCGCGATACCTGGCAAGCGTCGTACAGAGAGCGGATACTTCGTGCGGCCCAGCATCCCTGTCGCGTCGGTGATGACGGAGAAGATGGTCTGCCCGAGCAGGGCCACGGCCATGGTCAGCGAGGCGCCGAGAGCGGAGAACGCGTAGTTGCTCGAGAAGACAGTGCTTACACCCACGAGGCCACCCAGGTAATGCCAGAGCGGAATCTTGCCGGGCAGCTCCTTGTCGCGCCGTACGAGCGAGATGATCATGATGGCGATGAGCCCCGTGGTGTGGATGACAAGCACCGCCACGACAGGTTCGGCAATTTCAGAGAATCTGCTGTTGATGCCGCTCATGATCGTTACGAGGGCTCCGACCAGAGGCGCGAGGGCTCCGTACATGGGGCCTCCTTACGTATGACCCGAGTATCGCAGAATTAGCATGGATCGAACAGGACTCGGCATATCCGGCAGACTGGCGGAGTCCAGTACTCTTCCGTATACTCACCTGTATGAAATTCCGCGATCGTTCCGGTAGCCTCATGCCAGACTTCACCGTACTGGCACCGCTCTTCGTGCTGTTCATCACCTCGCTTTCCGGCCCGAGCCTCGGCGAGGCCATGCGCAGGAGCCAGCTGCTCTTTACGCACGGGTGGACGGCGGTGGCACTGTGGGCCCAGGTCGTACTTCTCGACGTGCTCCTGTTCCTGTATTTCCAGCCGGTCTACAAGCTGCACCGCCGCTGCATTGCCTCCTGTCTTGAGCCGCACACCCGGATTGACCTGGCGATGCGGAGGCTCAACCATGTACGGCTGTTCACGATCACGGCCTCTGTTGGAGTATTCGTCGCGGGACGGCTCGTCATGTCGTATCTCGATGCGGGTGGTGTGGCATCCACAGCGACGGTGCGCCTCCTGTTCGTCTTCGAGGCGGCGATAGCGGGCTTCTTTGTAGGTACCATCCTTACCCTGCAATCCGAAGACCGGCTATACAAGGCCCGGCAGACGATCATGCACCTGGGATCGGACGAGCAGGTCGGCTACTCGTCGCTCTATTCTAAAATGACGCTGATACTGCTGGCGATAGCGCTGTTCATGACGCTACAGGCCTTCTCGTTTGCGGGTAGTGCCGTATCGCTGTCGCAGATGGCAAAGCCTGATCCAGCGGCGGTGCACCAGGGCTTCCTTTCCGCCCCTGAATTGCTCTCGCAAGCAAAGCGTTACGAGGGGCTCAAGGATCTGCTCGGGGTGTTCTTCTTCAAGGCCCTGGCGCTCGGCGCGTTCGTCGTCCAGCTGATCTTCCAGCTCAAGCGGCTGATAGCCAGGCCGCTGGGAACCATCCTTGACAGGCTCAAGGCCCTCAACTCGCCTGATCCGGTAGCCGGCAAGGTCATCGACATAGTCCAGAACGACGAATTCGCAGCCGTGTTCCGTCTGATCAACGGCCTGATAGGCAAACAGGAAGGGCAGCTCAAGGCATCGGAGCGGCGGCTCGATGATCTTGTGACAGGCGCTGCCGATCCCATCATCGCGTTCGATGGTACGAGGCGCATAGTCCTGTACAATCCGGCGGCCGAGAGCCTGTTCGGCTGGAGCCGCGGAACGGTGCTCGGTTCTGGCCTGGAGCGCTTTCTCGGTGGCGAAACCGGTGTTTTGGCGGACGGCGATGCAAGCCTGGCGCGGCTCCCGTGGTTGCGCGCTGACGGATCCAGCGTGCTGATGGAGTCGCACCTGGCGCGCACGGGCTCGGGTGACGACGCCTGGACCACGGTGATACTCCGCGACATTTCCAGACAGGCCGAGATCGAGGAGACGCTGCGCCGCGCGCGGACCGAAGCTGAGAACGCCAGCAGGATGAAGAGCGAGTTCCTGGCCAACATGAGCCACGAGCTCCGCACGCCGCTCAACGCGGTGCTCGGCTTTACCCAGCTTATCGAGAACGACCGCAACCTGACCGACGCCCAGCGAGAGCGCCTGCGTATCATTTCGCGGTCCGGGGAACACCTGCTCGCCCTGATCAACGACATCCTCGACATCTCCAAGATAGAGGCCGGCAAGATGGAGCTGCACGAGTCGGTCTTCGACCTGCCTGAACTCATAGGCGACCTGAGCGACATGTTCGAGCTCAAGTGCAACAAGAAGGGCCTGCGCCTGTACTTCGACACAGTGGAAGATCTGCCGCGCCACGTGCGCGGCGACCTGGGCAAGCTCAGGCAGGTGCTGGTCAACCTGCTGGGCAACGCGGTCAAGTTTACCGCGGAGGGTGGCGTGGGCATCCTGGTGGGTCGCGACGGAGCCGGCATCCGTTTTGCGGTGCGCGACACGGGCAGGGGCATACCAACGGACGAGCAGGAGGCCATCCTGCAGCCCTTCGTGCAGGCCAGCACCACCGACCACGAAGGCGGCACGGGGCTGGGTCTGGCCATTTCCAGCCGCTACGTGGCTATGATGGGCGGCACGCTCTCCGTGAAGAGCGCGCCTGGTGAGGGCAGTGAATTTTCGTTCACCATTCCCCTGTCGCCAGCCGAGGCCGCTCCGGCGGAACGCGACGACGGAGACCTGGACATAACGGTGGAGCCAGGCACGCTGGCCCTCGTGGTGGACGACCAGGAAGCAAACCGCATCGTACTCAAGGAGATGCTGGAACGTGTTGGATTCGCGGTGATAGAGGCCAGGAATGGCCGCGAGGCAGTGGAGCGTACCGGCTCTGAGCATCCGGAACTGGTGTTCATGGACATCAAGATGCCGGTGATGGACGGCTACGACGCCGTTGCGGCGATAAAGGCCGATCCGGAAATCGCTGGCTGTCGTGTGTTCGCGCTGACGGCTTCCGCGTTCAGCCATGACCGGGCGCGCATTGATGCCGCCGGCTTCGACGGGTTCATGGCCAAGCCGTTCAAGCAGGGTTCGTTGTACCGGCTGGTCGCCAACCATGGCGGGGTGCCGGTGCTGTCCAGCCGGTCTGAAACACCGGGACGGCAGACCGGGCAGGCTGGTGTACCCGCAGGCGCTCCGGATGCGGCCGCGGTAGCGATGGCGGCCGTGGTCCTGGGCAACGAAGGCGCAGGCCGGCTGGATGCGGCGGCTGCCATAAACGATTTTGCGGCTTTGCAGGCAATGGCAGCCGGGCTGGCCCCTCGGGCACCGGTCTTCGCTGCCGCTCTGCACGCTGCCGCCGCAGCCTTTGACGAGGACGGTCTGCAGGTGCTCATTGCGTCGCTCCGCTCGTCACCCGGCGCAACTATGGAACAGAGCCCGGCTGGGCAGGAAACTGGAGGCAATGATGGCAGATGAAGGCTCTCTGGTACTGATAGTCGATGACATAGAAGAAAACCTCAAGGTGCTCGGCGATACGCTGACGCAGGCCGGGTTCCACCCGCTGCAGGCCAAAAGCGGCGAGCGGGCGCTCCAGATTGCCGCCAAGGCCCACCCCGACCTGATACTGCTGGACATCAAGATGCCCGGCATGGATGGCTTTGAGACGATCAAGCGGCTCAAGGCCGATCCGGTCACGGCCGACATTCCGGTGATATTCATTTCAGCGCTCAACCAGATAGAGGACAAGGTACAGGGGTTCCGCTCCGGTGCCGTGGACTACGTCTCCAAGCCTTTCCAGAAGGAAGAGGTTGTGGCGCGCGTCGGTACGCACCTTCGGCTCAGGCAGGCGCTCCGCAGCGTGGAGCGCGAGCGGGAGAAATCAGACCAGCTGCTGGAATCGATACTGCCCGCGGGCATAGCCACGGAACTCAAGGAAACGGGCAAGAGCGAACCGCGCTCGTTTCCGGACGTCAGCGTGCTGTTCACCGACCTGGTCGATTTTACCCGGATTTCTGCTACCCTGACGCCCCGGGAACTGATCGGCGAGCTCAACGACCTGGTCGGCGCGTTTGACGCCATCATGCGCTCCCATGGCTGCGAGCGCATCAAGACCATAGGCGACGCGTACTTTGCCGTCAGCGGCATGCCCGAGCCAAACGCAGACCATGCGCTCGACCTGTGCCGGGCCGCGCTGGCCATGCGCGACTGGCTGACGGACCGGAACACCCGCGCGCCAGTGCGTTGGACCATGCGCCTGGGCATACATTCCGGCGAGGCTGTCGCCGGCATCGTGGGTACCCGGCGCTACATCTACGACGTGTTCGGCGACACGGTGAACATGGCCAGCCGCATGGAATCCGCCTCGGAACCCATGCGCGTCAACATATCGGCCGTCACCGCGGGGCTCCTCGCCGGTCGCCTAGCTTGCGTTCCCCGCGGCTCCATCGAGGTCAAGGGTGCCGGTCCCATGGAGATGTTCTGGCTGGAAGGCTGAACCCGCCTGCCGCGGCTTCCTGGGGTAACGCAGATAGGGTGCCAGTGCCTCGTTCTTTGATCCACCCGCGCCGTCGTAGGTCAGCGAGAGGACCGGCACGCCCGTCACCTCTTCGATCTGGGCGTTCATGGCCTCGGTGACCATGCCCGCGCAGCAGAAGACGGGGCTGAGCTGCACGAACAGCGACACGTCGGGAAAGTGCTTCTTTATGTACCAGGTCTTGAGCAGGTTCTCGGCCGATTCACCCGAGTTCTCCTCGAGGACGCCGTAGCGGGCCAGGATGTCTTTGGCCGGATCGTCGAACTCCGGATTGGTTTCCTCGAGCAGGCGGTCAAATGCGCGGTAGTAGGCTCTTTCCAAAACCTTCGAGGCTGCCATGAGGGCCGAGGTGGTCAGGAAAATGCCGTATTTGCCTTCTTTGACCCAGCGCGAGAAGTAGGTGGTGGAGATCATCTTGGCGTACTGGTTGTACGGCATCGAAATAACCTCTCCGCCGTTCTCTTCTATGAACCGGATGGCGTCCTGGTTCATCACCTTGTTGTCGCGCACGTAGAAATCCCCGAACAGCGAGACCAGTGGATTGCGGCGGCTCCTGTCCCAGGCTATGGCCTCGAACAGGGCCACGATGTCCTCGGCCGCCTTGACCTTGTTGCGCTTCCTGTCGTCGAACGCGGGTACGAGGATCTCCATGGCCCGTGTCGTGGCGGCATCGGTGCTGCCGGGTACCAGTTCGTAGGGCCGTATCCGGCACGAAAGCCGCCTGATGAGGCCTGCGAACAGGTATGACAGGTAGGCGTCTATGGCGGCGTGCGGCGAGATGTCCAGGAAGGATACCTGGCCGACATAGACCAGGGAGTGCTCGAAGCCGCCACCCATGCCGTTGAAGATGGTCTTTATCTGGTGCGGGTAAAGCGGGATGTTGCATGGCAGGGTCGACCGGGCCATCCACAGCACGCACCTGGCCGGGTCGAGGCCGTGCTTGCGCACCGTATGCGCGAACGACTGGGCTATGGCGTTGAGGGGCAGGCACTGGCCGTTGTTGGTGGACACACTCTGGCGGATGGTCTCGTCGGTTTCCTCCATGACGACGGCATCGACGCCGGCCGCACGCAGCGTCGCGGCGAGCAGCGGGGCAGCAAGGTCGTCCCAGTTGGGCATCAGCATGGTCTTGCCCTTGAGTGTCGTGTTGTAATGCGGGTTGACGCGGGAGAAATCCCTGATGGTGAGCCCGGTTGCCGGTTTGAATGCGGCAGAACGCTCGTGGTGGTTGCGGAACGCGCGGATGGCTGCCTCGATGCGCGTCTCGTAGCCCACGGCACTGTCGTGTTCGTCCAGTTCCAGGATGAGGAAGGGCTTGCCGTAGGTCTCCATCACCGACTTGAACGCGTCTACGACGAAGGAGTCCGGGCCGCACTTGAACGAGGTGACAAGGGTGGGGTAGAGGCCTTCGGTCCGCGCCACCGTCTCTGCGGCCTCCAGTATGCGCTTGCCGTATTCCCACGGGATCTCCCGGAGAAGTGGCTGTATCATTGACCTGGCTTCAGGCGTTGGTTCGAGCATGTCCTGGTACCAGGCCGGCACGCCGCGGTCGGCCAGCATGTCGGGTATGCCCTTGTTCATGCCTGATGGCAGCACCGAATAGGGCCTTCCGAGGAGCACGACTTCAATGCCAGGTTTTTTCCCGGAAAGGGCCGGTTTCCTGTCGGCGAACAGGGCCTTGAGGCGTAGCCCGCGTTCGGCCCGGAAGCGCTCGGCACGGTCCCAGGCTTCAGACACGGCATTGCGGGTCAGTGGCAGTTGCGCCGTACCGTTCAGGCAGCGGAAAAGCTCTTCCTTGACGCGGAAGCTCGTATAGCTTGATTCCACCATGGGCTGGAGGAAGCGGCTACGGTCAGCGAGTTTTGCTACGAGGGTGGAGGCAAACTGGGTCTGATAGCAGTACAGCCGGCTGCCCTTGTCCTTCTCCGTCTTCTTTTCAAGGTACACAGGCACGAACACGAAATCCGCCTTGTCCAGCAGGGACAGCACGTGCCCGTGGAAGGCCGCTATCGGGGCGCAGAACTCTGCACCCATCTGCTCCTTGCCGGTGGCTACCATGTCGGTGCGGTTTTCGCTCTCGACTGTTTTCAGTCCAAGCGCATTGAAGAACACCTTCCAGAAACCCATATCCTCGACCAGGGACAGAGCCGAGGGCAGGCCTATAGTAAGTGCAGGTGCCTTGCCTGCCGCGGCCATGGTGGCGGTGGCCAAGGCCGGCAGGGCCGTTCGTGCCGCGTTCTCGGCACCGGCGCGCAGGGCGGCCAGCCTGGGCGGTCCTGGCTTTCTGGCCACGAACGATTTGGTGGCCCAGTCCCGGCCGCAGAGGAAGCCGAAGGCTACCTCCTCGCCGTCTACCGTTGCTACCGAGAGCTTGCAGTGGTTGCCGCACAGGTCGCAGACCTCGCTGCGCACGGGCAGTTCGATGCGGTGCAACCCGGTGCCGCGGAAGGCGGTCGTTGGGCCGTCGCCGCGCGCGATGTCGCTGCGGAAGGCTACTTCGTCACGCAGGGTCAGCGCAGCGCCGAGGGCACCGGTCAGGTGGCAGAAGGGCGAGACGAGTATGGGTCGGCCGAGTTTCTGTTCAAAGGCAGCCACGAGGGAACGGTTCTTGGCGGTGGCTCCCTGGAAGAATACGACTCGGCCTATGTTCTTCTCGCTGGCAACCTTGCGGAGGTAGTTTTCCCGCACCGCGTGCAGGGCCGCGGCGAGCACCTCGGGGACGGTGCAGCCGGAGGCCAGCAGGTGGTTGATGTCGCGTTCCATGAACACGGTGCAGCGGTCGCTGACCTGTGGGGCCCGCACACCGTCGGCGAGGGCCGCATAGTCGCCCACATCGATGCCGAGCTTGCGCGCCTGCTCCTCTATGAAGCTGCCGGTGCCTGCCGCGCAGACATTGTTCATTATCGACGAGGTAACCCTGCCGTCCCGTAGCGTAGTGAACTTGGAGTCCTGCCCGCCTATCTCGATGATGGTGTCTACCCTGGGGTCCAGCTCCACGGCTGCGCGGGCGTGGGCGCTGATCTCGTCGAGCACCAGGTCTGCGCCGGCTATGCCGCCCACGAATTTGCGTCCGGAGCCGGTGGTAGCGCAACCAAGGATGTTCAGGCTGAAGCCCTTGCGTTCCCCGAGTTTCTCCATTGACTCGAGCAGCGACTGGAAGGCCTCCACGGGGCGGCCTGAGGTGCGCGTGTAGAAGCCGGCCACCATGCGGCCGCTGGAGTCGACAAGCGCGGCCTTGGTGCTCGTCGAACCTATGTCTATCCCCAGCCATGCGTCGAGGGCTGCAGGAGCGTTCTGGTACACGTCCACCTCGACGACCAGGCCTGGCCGCCCGCCGCGTTCACGCGTGGGTTCGCGATAGCTCTCGTGCGCGGCGAAATCCGGGTACCTGGAGTGCGTGAGGGCCAGCGGTGGATAGAAGCCGTCCCTGTCCAGCGGTAGTTCCGTGCGCAGGGCTGATGCGGAAACGAACGGCTGTCCGGCCTTGCCTTCGCGCAGGAACAGCAGGGCCGCGCCGATGGCTCCGTGCCAGGGTGCTTCCTCGTCGCGTACCAGTTCGAGGCCCGTGATGGTGCGCACCCGGGACAGCACCGCGTCATTCAGGGCTACGCCGCCTGAAAACACCACCGGGCCGCGAACCGGTTCGCCGCTGAAGAGCGCGTCTACGAGGTTGCGCGCGAGGCCTCGGCAGAGCCCGTCGCTGATGGCTGCCAGGGAGTAGCCTTCCTGCTGGGCGTGTATGAGGTCTGTCTTGGCGAACACGGCGCAACGGGTTGCCACTCTGGGCGGCTCCCCGGGATTGTCCAGCGCAAGTGCAGACAGCTCGGCGGAACTGGCCAGACCGAGGCGGCCGGCCTGCTGGTCAAGGAAACTGCCCGTGCCTGCGGCGCATCCCGAATTGGAGCGGCTGCCCTCGTATTCACCGTTTGCGTTGAACCGTGCCAGCGAGTACTTCTCGCCGCCTACTATCAGCACGGCGCCTGCCTCAGGATGGCGCGCGCGCACTGATTCCAGGGATGCCACCTGGGATTCGAAGCGCGCGTCCGCGGTGAGCTCGGCCAGTTGCCTGCCTGTCAGTGCTACGGCGCGGACCCCGGACAGGTCCAGCTCCGCGTCCACCCTGGCGAGTGCCGACGCTAGGTCGCCGCCGTGCGTGACGTACAGCCTGCCCCGCGTCGTTCCGTGCTCATCGACGGTGGCGGCAGCCAGGGTAACTGAACCTATATCCAGTCCTAGTATGAATGTATCTGCATTGTTCATGATATGCGCCTCCAGCGGCTATTGGTCGTTCAGTTGATCTTTGATGAGGTCCCACAGGCCGATGACTCCCGTCTTCCAGCCCTCGCGGTAGGCGGTGAGCGCTTCTTCCCTTGGCCCGCCTTCCATCCCGGTCAGACCCTGGCGGATCTCCCATGCGGTGGTTGCCCTGTCCTCGGCCTCTGTAGCTCCGGCTATCGATCCGACGATGGCGATGAGTTCGCGGTAGTGGGCGCGTCCTGCCCAGGCCCCGCCATCTGCCTTGCCTTCCGCTGTTGCCTTTTCGAGCAGGCCCCGTTTCTCCTGCTTCAGCCGTTCCACTATCCTGGGTATGTCCGCGCTGCCTGAAAGCATGCGCTGGAACTCTTCCTTGTGCCTGATAGCCTCGGAGACCGCGTCCTGGAATAGCCTGGAAAGGTTGAATGACGAACGCCATGCATCGATCTGCTTGGAGAGGTTTTCGTTGACTGTCAGGGTAATTTTCTTTGCCATGCTGGAAGTGACCTCGGTACGTGCTCGGTATATGACACGTATAGGTTAGTGCAACACGTGTTGCAAGACAAGATGCCAGATCGTGTCAGTTTGTACAAGGCCTCGAAACCGGGGTAGTGATCGCGTATACTTGATTGTCTATGGTAGAACGCATCCGCCGCATCTTCTTCGACTCGGGCAAAGTGCTGGTGTATCCCGTCTCGGGCGACTGGTTCATCCCCGCCGTGCTCGCCGACAGGCACGCCAGTCAGTGGGCCTGCCACCAGGCTGAGCCGGGTTTCGGCTCCCTGCGGCTTGGGCTCAACCGGATGCGTGCTGGCGCGTATCTCGACCACAACCACGTGGTACTCACCGAGGATGCCGAATACGAGCAGTTCCTTGAATATTACCGCATACTGTTCGACGGCTTGCCTGCGCTGCAGTCCGACGAGTTCGTCAGTGCCTGCGCCACCGCCAAGGTCCGTGACTACACCCAGGCGAGCTTCTACCCCGATGTGGCCGGGGCGATCGCGCGGCTCGGGACGAGGTACAGCCTGGGCATAATCTCCGACGCCTGGCCGTCAATCTTCGGCATGTACCGGACCCACGGCCTCTACGCGGCTTTCAATCCCTTCGTCGTTTCGTCGATGTACGGAGCCACCAAGGCGCAGCGGACACTGTTCGATGTTGCCTTGAGCAGCATCGACGAGGAACCGGCAGAGTGCCTGTTCGTTGACGATTCAATAGTCAACTGCAGGATAGCGGCAGAGAAGGGTATGCAGGTCGTGGTGATGTGCCGGGGTGGCGTTTCCATGAAGAAGTGGAACCTGCCCGCGGTACGCGACCTGACCGGACTGGAGGAGTTGCTCGTGGAGAGGGATCAAGCGTAGGGGCTGAGTTGTCTAAAACACCGCACAGGCATATACTTTTTCATGCTCAAACCGGTACAAAGCGTTGCCATCATAACCGATCACACCACCAATTCCCTGGGACTATTCCTGAAGAAGAACCTGGAAACGGTACTGTCTGGATTCATCTCCATAACAAACCATTACCTGAACGACCTTGATCCGGATTTTCGCATCGCCGATGACGTGGTGATGGTCATGACCAGGGACAAAGCTGTAGAGATAAAGAGCCGGCTGGATGATGCGAAGAAAATAATACTGGTCAACCGGACCATACGCTCGGATGAGATCTACCGCATCTGTTCGATTCCAGCAAATGCGAGGGTGCTGGTCGTCAACGACAATCATGAGACCACCGTGGATTTCATGGCCCTGTTGTACAAACTTGGAATCGATCACCTGGACATGGTTCCCTTTGATCCAACGGCCGACTACCCCGATGTCCATATTGCCATCACACCCGGTGAACGCCTGTATGTTCCCAAGCATATCGGGACGGTCATAGATACGGGGCACCGGTTCATCGATGTCTCTACCTTTATCCAGATCATCGATATGCTGCACCTGACGGACAGCGAAATTCAGAAAAGACTTTTCCGTTACTCGGATGACCTCATACCGCTCGAGAGCGGCCTCAACAGCCAGTACAGGCAACTTTATACAAAAAACCTCGAGCTTGATTCAATAATGAACGCCTCGCATGAAGGAATACTCCTCATAAACAACGAGGGAACCGTCAGTCTGCACAACAAGGCATTGGCAGTCATGCTGGGTACCGAGCCTGATATCGTTGGCGCTTCCATCGATTCGAGAATACAGGAACCTGTAAGATCCCTGTTGCGGCAGGATCATCTGGACAACGAATTGGTGCAATACCACGACCATACCTTCATCGTTTCCGGCCGCATCATGGAACAGTATGGCCAGCGATCCGGTACGTACTTCAATTTTCAGGATATAACCTACATCAGACAACTCGAGCAAAACCTCAACAAGAAGTTGCAGGGCAATGGTTTTCTTTCACGGTATACCTTTGATGACATTTTAACCGAATCACCAGCGCTGCGCCGCTGCATGCAGCTTGCTGAAAAGTTCGCTGCATCGGACCTGCCAGTATTCATCAGCGGAGAAAGCGGCACGGGCAAGGAGCTGTTTTCCCATTCCATCCATTCCAGGTCCAGCCGGCGCATGCAGCCGTTTGTTGCATTCAACTGCGCCGCTGTCCCGGAGAGCCTGATAGAGAGTGAGCTTTTTGGATACGAAGCCGGTGCCTTCACCGGTGCGGCAAAGGGCGGCAAACCAGGCCTGTTCGAGCAGGCCAACAATGGCACCATCTTTCTGGACGAAATTGGCGACATGCCGTACGTACTGCAGTCAAAACTGCTCCGGGTCCTGCAGGAACTTAAAGTCATGCGCATTGGATCCCAGCGCATCATACCGGTCAATATCCGTGTGATTTCAGCGACGAACCAGAATCTTGAAGAAAAGATGCGGATCGGGCAATTCAGGGAGGACCTGTACTACAGGCTCAATGTCCTTCCGCTCTGCATCCCCCCGTTACGGGAGCGTCCCGAGGATATTCTGTACTTGATGGATCGTTTCAGGCATGCCGCCAAGCCTGGCCAGTTACCGGTATCAGAAGAGGCCAGGCAGGTGCTGCTCGGGTATACATGGCCAGGAAACATACGTGAGTTGTGGAATGTAGCATCCTACGCAAGTTTCCTGGCAGAGGCGGTCATAACGATCGACTCGCTGCCTGAATACATCGTGCGGAGGGCGCAGGGGTTTGAGTCGGAGTTTGAACGGCTCGCTGCCAGTGATCTGGTCGGTCAGGGTTTTAGCGTGCTGAGGGTTCTGGTACAAGGCGGTAGCCCGGACAGGAGCCTGGGGCGCGCTTCCATTCAAATGTTGCTCCGGAGCCAGGGGCTGGACCTTACTGAAGGCAGGATCAGGGGCATCATGGGCAGCCTGCACGCTGAAGCTCTCATAGAGTCCGGAACGGGCAGGCTTGGAACCAGGGCAACTCCAAAAGGAAGTGCTTTGATAAACTGGCTCGATAATAGGCTGGTTGTGTAACCAGATTAACCTGATCGTGGTTGCTGGCTCGTTGCCTGTCTCCGGGGCTGGTGATAGTTTTCTTTTTGAAATTTTTGTAAGTACAAGTATTAAAAGAAACTATAATCAATGCTGAATGAATTTAATATTTCCGGTCTTCTGGCCCGCTTCTTGCATAGAGTAGCTGTAGACAAAGCCTGAAGGTGAGCCATGGAACGTACCGGAACCAACGAGAATACGAGAAGGCCTCTTATCGGAATCCTGGCCAACCTGCTGGTAGTGGAGTCCAATCCCTTTCCGGGGCTTGAGCGGTCGTATGTCAATCATGATTATGTAGCCGCGGTTGAAGCAGCCGGAGGCATTCCGGTTATGCTCCCGGTTGTGGGCAACCCGCAGACCATACGTGGCCAGATTGAAGCTGTAGATGCCGTGCTCGCGACAGGTGGTTACGATCCCGATCCAATGCTCTGGGGTGAACAGCCCAACCGCAGGATAGAATTCATCAATCCTGAAGTGGACCAGCATCAGCTCCAGGCCATACGGGTGGCTTACGAACTTGGTAAACCCATACTTGGCATCTGCAGGGGCCTGCAGATGATAAACATCGCGTTTGGTGGTTCACTGTACCAGGATCTTTCCCTGGTGCCTGACAGTTACATCCAGCATTACCAGAAAAGCCTGAAGTATGCATTTGGTCACCAGGTTTCGCTGGTCAAGGGCACCAGGCTATCAGCGGTGTTCGGTGATGCGGGCATGGCGGCCAATAGTTTTCATCATCTCGCCATCAGGGTTGTCGCCCCTGGCTTCCTGGTCAACGCGTATGCTCCCGATGGTGTCATCGAGGGCATCGAGAGCTCTGGCGGTGCTTCGGTCATGGCAGTTCAATGGCACCCCGAGATGATGTACCTGAAGCATCCCGAGATGCTCGGAATATTCCTGGATTTCATCGCGGTTACCAAGGAGGCTGTCACGTAATCTTTAAGGAGGCATTTTATGAAGAGGAAAATTCTTCACGCGGCTTTGATCCTGGCTGTCATTGCAATGGCAATGGTAGCACCCGTGTTTGCAGGAACAGATCCTGCTACGATTACTGTTGCCCTTCCATCGGACATTGTGTCCCTGGACCCGATGGACCACAACGACATCTATTCAGAGAAGGTATCGCTGCTGGTGTTCAACCGCCTGTTCAAATTCGATACGAGCTTCAAGGTCGTCCCGGATGTCGTTGCCAGCTGGAAACAGCCTTCTGCCAAGGAGTGGTTGTTCACTATCAAGAAGGGCGTAAAATTCCATGATGGCAGCGAGATGACCTCGGCCGACGTCAAATTCAGCATGGACCGCTCCAGGGAATCTGCCAAGGTCAAGCATGTGCTTTCAGAAGTCGAGAGCGTCGCTGTCGTGGACAAGTATACCGTCAAGGTGACTACCAAGGTCGCTTTTGCGCCGTTCCTCTTTACCCTGGCCCACGCCGGTGTTTCAATCGTTCCCCAGAAATATGCCAGCTCCGCCGACAAATGGAAGAATCCCATTGGTTCTGGTCCCTACCAGTTCGTGCAGTGGGTCTCCGGCGACAAGATTGTCCTCAAGAAGAACCCGAACTATTATGACAAGGCAGGCATGGCCCAGGCTTCCAGCCTGGTTTTCAAGGTCATCCCCGAGGCCACCAGCAGGACAATCGCCCTGGAGACCGGAGAAGTCGATGTCGTGCTCAGCCTCGACTCCAACGATGTCAAACGCGCCACGGCGGATTCCAGGCTGAAGGTGTACCAGAAGCCCTCCACCGATATCCAGTACATCGGCATGAACGCTGAAAAAGCTCCCTTTGACAACATAAAGGTCAGGCAGGCCTTCAACTATGCCATAGACAAGGATGCCGTCGTGCTCGTAGCACTCAACGGCTACGGTGAAGTTGCTTCTTCCATCATCCCCAGCACCATCTTTGGCCACAAGGACGGTCCCTATTCCTACGACCCCAAAAAGGCACAGGCCCTGCTCAAGGAAGCCAAATTCGACTTCAAGCAGGTCATCAAGCTGTGGGCTTCAGGCGACACCAGGAAGAAAATTGCCGAAGTCGTACAGGCCAACCTGAGTGAGATCGGTGTCAATGCCGAAATCGAGATGTTCGAGTGGGGTGCTTACCTCCAGGCTACCAATTCCGGAACCCAGGGCATATTCCTGCTCGGCTGGGGCTCCAACCCCGACCCGGATTCCATGCTTACCCCGCTTTTCAGCAAGGGCAGCATCGGTGCGCCGGCAGGGTGGAACTGGATCAGGCCAAGCGCCAGAAGATCTACAATGACATGAGCGATGTCATCATGGCCGACGCGACCTGGGTTCCCCTGTACACGGGCAACAACATCGTAGCCGCCAGCAGCAAGCTTCTGGGTGTCGAGCTGAGCCCCCAGGGTCTGTGGAACCTCGAGAAACTGCACTATTGATCCTGTCGGGAGCGCCTGGCCGCAATGCAAGGCGCTTCCGACATTTCCTTCCGCGGGGGTAGCATGATTTTTCGATATATTTTCAAAAGGAACGTTATGTTGCTGCCGGTACTCCTCGGTGTCACGTTCCTGGTGTTCTCGATAATCAGCCTTACTCCCGGTGACGTGGCAACCATGATCCTGGGACAGGGAGCCACGCAGGAATCGGTGGCTGAACTGCGTACCGAGATGGGGCTCGACGAGCCGCTCATCGTGCAGTATGGAAAGTACCTCGGCAACCTGGTCCGGGGCGACATGGGCATATCCTATGCCACCAAGAAACCAGTTGTAGAAGAGATACTGTCCAGGTTTCCCAATACCTTGACCCTTGCGTTCTTCAGTATCCTTGTATCGATTTTGATATCCATCCCGATCGGCGTCATTTCCGCCGTCAAGCAGTATTCCTCGTTCGACAACCTGGGTATGATATTCGCGCTGATAGGAATCTCCATGCCATCGTTCTGGCTTGGATTGATTCTCATCATCGTGTTTTCCCTGACGCTCGGATGGTTCCCTTCAGGTGGTGCCGATCAGCTCAGGAGTATCGTCCTGCCGGCCCTGACACTGGGTGTGGCATCCACAGCCAGCATAGCCCGCACGACCCGATCATCAATGCTTGAGGTGATACGGCAGGATTACATCCGGACAGCCAAGGCCAAGGGGCTGGGCAATACCATGGTCATACTCAAGCATGCGCTCAGAAATGCATTGATTCCTACCCTCACCGTCATAGGGCTCGAGTTCGGAGAACTTCTTGGTGGAGCCATCCTTACCGAGACTGTGTTCTCGTGGCCAGGTATAGGGCGCCTGATGGTGGAGTCGATACAGCGGAAAGATACGCCCATGGTGCTTGGCTGCATCATTGTTTTCAGCGTCGCGTTCAGCGTCGTCAACCTGTTGATCGATATCCTGTACACGTTCATCGATCCTAGAATCAAGTCCACGTATTAGGGAAAGGCCGGCGTATGACCATGGAACGCACTGATGCAGAAATCAAGCCCTTGATACCGAGGCGCAGGCGGAAGAGCAGGGGAAGCGCCATCTGGCGCAGGTTCCGGCGGAACCGCCTCGCAGTGGTAGGTCTGGCGATCATAGCCACGCTGGTGCTGGCGGCTGTCTTTGCCGATGTGATAGGCGACTACAGGACCAAGGCCATCAAGATCAATGTCAGGGAACGGCACATACACCCAAACCTTGACCATATTTTTGGTACTGACGAATTCGGCAGGGATATTTTCGTGCGGGTAGTGCACGGCACCAGGATATCGCTTTTCGTGGGCATCATCTCGGTAAGCATAGCCCTGTTCTTTGGAGGCACCCTCGGCGCGATAGCTGGCTACTATGGCGGACGGGTGGATACGGTGATAATGCGGCTGCTGGACGTATTGCTGGCAATACCGGTGATATTGCTGGCCATTACGATAGTGGCGGCTCTGGGCACGAGCATCATCAACCTGATGATAGCGGTCGGCGTTGCCAACATACCGGGTTTTGCCCGCGTTGTCCGGGCTGCCGTGCTCGGAGTAAAGAGCAATGAGTACATTGAAGCCGCCCGCGCCATAGGATCACCAAACTACAAGATCATCTTCAACCATGTGCTGCCCAACTGTTTTGCGCCTATCATGGTATACGCCACGCTCAAGGTAGCCACGGCCATCATGGCTACGGCGGGTTTGAGTTTCATAGGCCTTGGCGTCAAGCCGCCTACGCCCGAGTGGGGAAGCATGCTCGCCGCGGGCAGGGGCTTCATCCGTGACCACATGCACGAGGTACTCTTCCCGGGTCTGGCCATCATGCTTTCAGTCCTGTCTCTGAACATGATCGGCGATGGCTTGCGCGATGCCCTCGACCCACGACTCAAGTAGGAAGCCGGAACCATGAAGAACGACGTATTGTCTATCGAGAACCTGATCGTCGAGTACCGCACCGATGACGGCACGGCCAAGGCGGTCAACGGGCTGGACCTCGACCTGTCCGCCGGCAAGACAGTCGGACTAGTCGGCGAAACCGGAGCCGGCAAGACTACCACCGCCCTGTCAATTATGAACCTTATCCCCAGGCCGCAGGGCCACATAGTCCAGGGCCGGATAACACTGGACGGGCAGGACATATTGAGCAAGACCGACAAGGAAATGAGGCCGATCCGGGGTGCCCTCGTCTCGATGATTTTCCAGGATCCCATGACGGCCTTGAACCCGGTGCTGAGCGTCGGTGAGCAGATCGCCGAGGTGATGAGCCTGCACCAGAAACTGTCACGGAAGGACGCCTGGGCGCAGGCGGCAAAAATGCTTCAGATGGTCGGCATCGACGGTGGTCGCCTTGCCGAATACCCCCACCAGTTTTCAGGCGGCATGAAGCAGCGGGTGGGCATCGCCATGGCTCTGGCCTGCAATCCCAGGCTCCTCATCGCTGACGAGCCAACAACGGCCCTTGACGTTACCATCCAGGCACAGGTGCTCGACCTGATCATAGAGTTGCGTAACAGGCTTGGCATGTCGATGCTGCTCATCACGCATGATCTGGGCATCGTTGCCAATCTCTGTGACGAAGTTGCCATCATCTACGCCGGCAGGATTGTGGAATCCGGAAAGACAGCCGACGTTTTCAACGATCACCAGCATCCGTACACCAAGGGGCTGTTCAACTCATTGCCCCGGATCGACGACCGGCATGCCCAGCTCAAGCCGATACGCGGCCTGATGCCCGACCCGTTCAATCTGCCCACCGGGTGTCCGTTCCATGACCGTTGCGACTACGCCCTTGCTGTCTGTTCGACCCAGAAGCCCGTGCGCCGGGACTGTGGCAACGGCCACTATGTTGAATGCCATCTTGAAGGGGCCCCAAACCATGCCTGATGATTTGTTGACGGTTACAAACCTCAAAAAATATTTCAAGACCCCCAAGGGCCTGCTCCATGCCGTGGACGACATCAGCTTTTCCATGGCGAGGGGCAAGACTCTGGGGCTCGTAGGTGAGTCGGGTTGCGGCAAGTCAACCACTGGCAGGCTGCTCCTGCGCTTGCTGGAACCGAGCTCCGGGGAAGTATTCTTCGAGGGCAAAGATGTCTTCAAGCTTGGCACGATGGAGTTGCGTGAACTGCGCAAAGAGATGCAGATCATCTTTCAGGATCCGTTTTCGTCCATCGATCCGCGCATGAGCATCAGCGAGACCATAGAGGAACCGCTCAAGATAAACCGCATGTATACAGACAAGAAGGCGCGCCTGGAGCGTGTGTTCGAGCTGATGGCGATGGTTGGTCTTGCGGATCGCTATGCCGACTCGTATCCCCACGAGCTCGACGGCGGGCGGCTTCAGCGTGTGGGCATAGCCAGAGCCCTCTCGCTGAATACAAAATTCATCGTCTGCGACGAACCGGTTTCAGCCCTGGACGTGTCGATCCGGGCGCAGGTCCTGAACCTCATGGGCGAACTGCAGGAAAAGCTTGGTCTCACGTATCTTTTCATCACCCATGACCTAGCGGTAGTCAACCATTTCTCCGATGAGATCGCCGTCATGTACCTGGGCAAGATCGTTGAACAATCGCCAGCTGAAGAATTGTTCCTTAACCCTGTCCATCCCTACACGGAAGCCCTGCTCTCAGCGATTCCACAGCCTACCATGACCAGGACAGGAAAGAAGATAATCCTGAAAGGCGAGCTTGCGTCTCCCATCGACCCCAAGCCGGGCTGCCGCTTCGCGAGTCGCTGTGGCTATGCCAGGGAAATTTGCAGCCAGGAGGAACCGCTCCTGCGGAGTGTCGGGACCGGCCACAGGGTAGCCTGCCACCTTTTCTCTGAACGCAGGGCCGTCACGGCATGAGTGAAGGTGACGGTGCCTGGGACGAATACTGCCTTGCCGACTTTCAGTCTGGCATGGTGCGCGGAGAATTCTCGTCTCGAGGCCTCGTTGAATATTATCTTGACCGGATTGCCAGGGTGGATGTGGAGGGGCCAGAACTGCATGCGGTGCTGCAACTCAACGATGAAGCCCAGGAGCTAGCAGGCCGGCTTGATGACGAGCGCGCCTGCGGGCAGGTACGTGGAGCGCTCCATGGCGTGCCTGTGCTGCTCAAGGGCAATATCAATACCGCGGACCATATGACGACTACAGCCGGCTCGCTGGCCCTTCGTGGCTTTCAGCCAGGGCATGATGCGGCGCTGGTCCGCAGCCTCAGGAAGGCTGGAGCTGTCATACTTGGAAAGACCAACCTGAGTGAATGGGCCAATTTCAGGTCTCTGCATTCCAGCTCCGGCTGGAGTGGCGAGGGTGGCCAGACCCGGAACCCGTACGCTCTGGACCGCAACCCCAGCGGCTCGAGTTCCGGATCCGCGGTGGCGGTCTCCGCAAATCTGTGCGCCCTCGCGATCGGCACGGAGACCGATGGTTCAATCGTGTCACCCGCTTCAGCCTGCGGCGTAGTTGGCATGAAGCCGACGGTCGGACTTGTCAGCCGTGAAGGGATCATACCCATATCCGCCAGCCAGGATACCGCCGGGCCTCTGGCTCGTACCGTAGCCGATGCAGCATTGTTGCTAGCTGTCATCGCAGATGGCCTTTTCAAGCCAATGCCAGCCTTCGGGCACAGCTTGCAAGGCCTGCGTCTGGGGTACGCACCGGCGCTGGCTGATTTCCTGCCAGCCGTGGACGGCATCATGGAATCCGCGCGGCAGACGCTGGCAGGGCTCGGTGCTGTCCTCATCGAGACTGACCTGATGCTTCCTGCCAGTCTGGTTGAAGCCGAATTCGAAGTGATGCTGTACGAGCTGAAAGCCGGTCTTGAACAGTATCTGCAGACCTACAATGCCTCCGGTACCATCAAGACCCTCGATGACCTCATCCGTTCAAACCAGGAAAACGCTGCAATTTCCATGCAGTGGTTCGGACAGGAACTGTTCGAGCAGGCCTCGAAAAAAGGCGGGTTGGACGAGCCTGCGTACATCTCGGCCAGGGAAACCTGCCGCAAACTCTCACGCGAGCAGGGAATAGACCGGGTGCTGAGCCGGTTCAGGCTGGACGCCCTCATCGGACCTTCAGGCAGTCCGGCATGGAAGACGGACCACATCCTGGGCGACCATTTCCTGGGTGGAAGCGCATCCTTGCCCGCCATAGCCGGCTATCCCAACATCAGTGTGCCGGCTGGCTTTGTCCAAGGGCTGCCCGTTGGCTTGTCAATATTCAGCGGGGCATATTCCGAGACGCAGTTGCTGCGCGTGGCGCAAGCCTTCGAGGGAGCCACGATGATACGACGAAAACCAGGCTTTGCCACAACCGTAGACTGATCTACGTACTCCCTGTCAGCGCGCTCCGGCCATGCTTCCTGGATATTCTGCGGATGCGAGCCCGTCAAGGAAGATATCCACGAGGTGGGGGTCAAAATTCGTTCCGCGGCCTTCCTTGAGCAGGAACATCGCTTCAGTCTGTGAGTACGCTGGCTTGTAAACCCGTTTATGTGTCAATGCATCGAACACGTCAGCTATGGAGACTATCCTGGCTTCAACGGGAATATCCTCACCCGAAAGCGACTTGGTGTACCCTGAGCCTTCCCACTTCTCATGGTGGTACTGCACGATGTTCTTGGCCATTTGTTCAATTCCATCGTTTTCGAGGATACGGTATCCAATGTTCACGTGCTCCTTGATGTGTTCGAACTCCTCCCCCGACAGTTTTGCAGGTTTGAGCAGGATTTCCTTGGCAATGCCAATCTTGCCGATATCATGAAGCGGAGAGTACAGCTCTATGAGCCGTACGAACTCATCATCCAGACCGGCCTTTCTGGCTATATAGCCTGAAATGGACGCGATTCGCCTGATGTGTGCTCCGGTCTCCTCATCAAAGTAGAGGTTGGCGCTTTCAAGGGCGGATACCATGGCCAGGGTCAGGTTTTCTATCTTCTTGTTGAGTCTCTGAATGAGTAGTTTCTGGCGGTTCGCAAACAGTGCTTCCCGAGCCGTCAGGAGCAGGTCGTGCCTGTCCCACGGCTTGGAGAGGTATCGGTAGAGGGCTCCCGCGTTGACGAGCTTTATCACAGCCTCGATATCGGAATAGCCGGTAAGCAATATATTCATGGAGTCTGGCAGGAGTCTGTGGATTTCAGCCAGGAGTGCGTCGCCGGTCATCCTGGGCATCCTCTGGTCGCTTATGATAAGCGGAACGGAATCACCCGAGCCAATGATTTCCTGTACGAGATCCAGCGCTCTTGTTCCGTTGTCGGCCAGGTCTACATCCACATTTCTGAAGAACGGGTCGTTCTTCAGCTCCTGCCTGAGGCTCTGCAATACGACGACCTCATCGTCGACACAGATTATATGTTCCCTTTTCATGATGCCCCTGCTACTGGCAGTATGACGGCAAATTCGGTGTGTCCGGGCCTTGAGTCCACGACTATTGTACCCTTGTGTGATTCAACGATCTTCAGGCATATATCGAGTCCGAGCCCCATGCCTTCGCCATGCTGCTTCGTTGAGAAGAACGGGTCAAAGATCCGGTTCCGCACTTCATCGGGAATGCCAGAGCCGGTATCGATGATTGAAACGGTTGCATGTTTGTCATCGAAAACCGTGCGGAGCGTCAGTGTGCCGCTGTACTCCATCGCCTGCAGTGCGTTGCGGATGAGGTTCATCCAGACTTGCGACAGTTGTTCCGGTGAACCCAGAATGAAACCGGCGGAGTATTCTCGCTGCACGGTAACGCCTTGCCTGAGCAGGCTGTTCATCAGCACGAGGACCTTGTCGAGTTCCCTGTCTATTTCAATTCTCTGATTCAGGTTGTTGCTGTCGGGGCTCAGATACGAGCGGAGTGCGCTTACCACGCTGGCCGCCTTGCGTGCCGCGACATCGATGATCTCCGCCATACGGCGGGCAGCAATATCCCGTGCGGCCCTGTCCAGCACAGCCGCCGCACCTTGAATCTTCAGACTTTCCGAGATGTCGGAGAAGCGGGCCGCAATGCCCATATCCATCAGGCTTTCCGCGATGGAGTTGCTGTCAGCAAGTCCGGCTTCCGTTGCCTGCATCCGTACGTTTGAAAGCATTTTATAACCAGAAGGCGGTAGTTCCAGATTGACACTCAACGGAGCTGCTGCAGCGACGACGGAATTGTACAGTATCGCCTGGTCGTCAGTCAGTGCGCGGGCAGTTGTCACGCCATCCTGGAGCGAACCATCGAGATAGGTCGACAGCCCTGATGTTGATGAAAGGATAGCTCCCAGCGGTGTGTTGAGTTCATGGGCTATGCTGGCGGAGAGTCTACCCAGCGCCGTAAGCCTGCTTGATTCAATGAGCCTGTCCTGGGCAAGTCCCAGGTTTTCGAGTGATACCTTGAGTTCCGCCGTGCGTGCTTCCACCCTGCGCTCGAGCGAGTCGTTCAGGGTCTTCAGCTCGATGTTCTTGGTTTGAACCTTGCTGGCCATGTCGTTGACAAGCATAATGATTGAATCAACATCGGTGAATCCTGTCACGGGAATCACGGAATTATATTTTCCTGCTGCTACGGCGTCGATACCCTGTATTATCGCGGCGATCGGTGAAGCTACCCGTTTCCGTACTATCAGGCTGTTCGCGAGCAGGTTTGCAATGACCACCGCAGCGACTATGAATGCCATGACCGTCATCAACCGCCGCCTGGTCAGGATGACCTCGATGTCGCTGAAAACCAGGTCCACGGTACCGAGGTGGAATCCCTTGTATTCTATTTTCCTGGTAAGGCTGGGTATGGAGGATGATCCTTCATGGGTTTGCCTGTCGTACAATATGCCGGATGCTGCTGAATCCACCGTCATGCCTGATATCCTGCCCGAGGATATGAGCGCGTCTCCTATGCGGATGACCTGTGAATCGTCCAGGTTGTACAGCGGTTCAGCGAGCAGGTCCTGCATCTCGTCGGCCGTTACGACTGATTTCTTGATGAGGTCGTCGATCATTATCATGGAGGTTATCGCAAGCATGGCTATCTGCACGGTCAGCACGATGGCGGTCGATATGAGGAGCGTCAGGTTCTGGACTACAGTCAGTAGTTTGCGCCGACGTCGGGTTTGAAGTGCCGGAGTGTGTTCCACGCTGCCCCTTACCGGTATGAGGCAATGATAGCGTCTATCGTGCCATCTTTTTTCATTCTGACTATCGCTGCATTCATGGCATCAATGAGTCCGAGGGCTTTTGATTTTCTGGAAAACGCTATGAACAGCTCGGTTTTGGCTGATGGAGTATATGCCGTGTGTTCAAGCGAATCACGCAGTCCGAGCTGCGCTATGTCCCATGCTATGTTCGGGTCGGTGCCGATGGCCAGGTCCAGCCGGCCGAGTGCGAGCATCTTGATGATCTGTGGTTCCGTGCTCAGGTCTACTTTATTCAGGCTGGTATCTGAATTGTAGGGTTCAAAGTACAACGACCGTATTGATTGTCCTATGGACTTTCCGCGCAGGTCTTCATAGGTTTTTACGAGGCTGCCCCGGCCCTTTCTGCTGTAGAATACCGGTTGTACCGCCGCGTATGATGTGGGGACATAGGCCATGTACACTGCCCGTTCGCTTGAATAGGCTACCCCGGTGATCATGTCCACCTGCCCGTCCCTCAGCATTTCCAGCGACCGTGCCCAGGGGTGCCGCTGGAGCTCTATGCGTATGCCCAGTTCCGATTCCAGCCGGGATATGATTTCAATATCTATGCCCGAGAACTTCTGGGGTGCCTTGTCGTCATCGATACGGAACGGGGGCCAGGACTCGGTAACCATGACGATGCGGGGCTGGGAGTAGGCCGGCATGAGCACGGTAAACAGCCCGATGAAGACACAGAAGATAGTCCGTTCCGCCATCCTGCCCATCGTGGCCTCCTGTTTTCAGTACTTTGAACGAGCATAAGTCAGCGGCGGGGAGGTGTCAATCGAGCGGGCCAGAGCCGTGGTGGCACCGGCACATACATACCGTTTTTTAGTTGTTCGCAGAGATTTACGAATGACGCTTCGGGTTTCGCTCCGAGTTCCTTCTCAAGCGTCGCTGCGTAGACTTTGAAATGAGCCCTCGCGGCACTGGTTTCTCCGCGGTCCGCAAGCATTTCAACGATGTGCCTGTGGCCCGCTTCGTGAAGCGGGGCGTAGCGGATCATGCGCTCTGCCAGTTCCTCCGCCCTGTTCCACCGGCCCTCTGCCCTGTAGCCGCGGACCAGCCTGTCAAGAATGGTGATCACTTTCTGGCGATAAAAATCCAGCTGTCCCAACTGCCAGTCCTCGAATTCCAGCGCGTCCTTGAGGTAGAAACCGGAGAGGAAATCGCCCATGTAGAGGTTGGCCGCCTGGAGCAGTTCCTCGAAGCCTTCCTCAAGGCGGCGTCCAAGGCCTCGGGCCGCCAGTTCCATGAACCTGAGCACGTCTACTTCCACGGTCAGCAGGCTGGAAAACCTGAGCACATCCCTGACAGGCTCGAATAGCCGGTACTGGGTTGCCTCGTTGGCATCCTGGATCGAGCGGCGCAGGTTTGCCCGGGCTTGTTCCGGGGAGAATTCCGGCCACAGGAGGCCCGCTGCAGAACCCCGCTGCAAGGGTGTTCCATGCTCGGCAATATAGTACAGAAGCGCCGAGGTCTTGCGGCGTGCGGGCCTTACCGGCTTGTCGTCGAGTTCCATGCACGGAACACCAAGCAACCTGAAACGCAGGATACTCATGATCACGGCTTTTTCCGGAATAGTATGCAGGTAACGATGACGTCACGGTCGGGGTACGTTTGTGCAACAGTTCCACCGCTATCATTGGACGAGGGAGAATGGATCCCGGGAGGTGTATCGATGAAGGTGGTGGTGTTTTTGTTTGTAGCGCTTGCCCTTGTTTCTGCTGTGGTTGCCGTGCCTTTCGAGGCCAGGCCCATGACGAGCGACCGAGGAAGCAAGGATGAATCTGCGGTCGAGATTATCGACCTTGGAGAGGGTGACACTGCCGCGGTGATTGTCGCACGCAAGGAGGTTTTCAAACCGTTTGCGCAGTCCGTGCTGACGACCAGCGCAACCAGACCGCGTGTCATAGCGTTCCTGATCAATGGGCAGGCCCTTGAGTCATTCGGAGGTGTTGACGGGTTGACTGTTCCCATAGCGGGGGTATTGGAACAGAAGGGCCTCTGTACGGCCTGTGTCGTCTCCTGTGAGGATTGCGTCCCTGTGGCTGCCAGGCTTGCTGAATCCCTCGAGATGGTATCTTCACTGGTGCTGGTGACCAGCTTGCCCGCACCGATTATACCCTTCACCAAGACTGTGTTCATCGCATCCGGCGGACCTGGCTCGCTCCTTGCGTCGATTGACAGTGCATTGCACATCATTGAACTCGAATCGCCTGAACCTTTTGTAAGGAGGGTGGGCGGGTTCATTCCCAGATGAATCAACGTGTTCATGAAACACGTGATCGGGGTGGAGCAGTCCGGGAATTCTTCCCGGACTGCTCCGGTTCTGAATACACGCAGTTTTTCATGACAACCTCCTTGTATGCATGCGCGCTGGTCTGGGACGCTGGATGTATATCTGAAGGCAGATGGTTTTATGGCGGAATGGATATCTTGATATACATATAAATATACGATCAACGGTCCACTGAAGCAAGCATGGAGTTCATGCGTGTTCCAGTGAGTGGAGGCTTGATCGAGCATCCATAAAGACAGGCACTTTTCGGGGAATTTTTCAGTAACAGAGGAAACCGTTTCCGGGGAGGTTCTTATATGAAGACTGCTTTTGCCATGTTTCTCGCGCTGTTTCTCGTTGCGGCAGCGTCGGCCGTTCCGGTTGAAGATGCCTATGTGACGAGGCCGTCCAGTTCAAAACAGATGCCAATTTTCGAGATCGTCGACAAGGGATCCGGTGATACCGCAGCAGTCATTGTTGCCCGCAAGGCTTTGTTCGAGCCGTACGAGCCGACGGTATTGCAGACCAGCCCATCCAGGCCCCGGGTCATCGCGTTTCTGATAAACGACCAGAGACTGGAAGAACTCGGGGGCGTCGAGGGACTCATCGTTCCGATACAGATTGCTCTGGAGCAGAGGGGAATCTGCTCTGCCTGCGTCGTCTCCTGCGATGATTGTATTCCTCTCGCGGCGGGTCTTGCTGCATCGTTTGAGGGGGTATCGTCACTCGTAGTGATGACCGGATTGCCGGTGCCATCCATCCCGATCAGCAAGCCTGTGTTCCTGGCGTCCAACAAGGGGCCGGCTGTGCTGGCTGCCATAGATAATGCCCTTGAAATTATCGAGCTCAAGCCCCGTCTGGACCTTAGAGGTGTTGGATATACGCGAGGGGACTAACCATCTGACCCTCCTCTAGTAATTGCACTTTTACCCTAAAAAAAAGGCCACCGCCCGCGCGTATCACATGCGCCAGCGGTGGCTTTGTAATCTTCTTATTATTCTCCCTGCCGCAGTATCCCTATCCGGCCTTCCTTCTCCAGGGCTCGTATCAGTTCCACCACCCTGTGCAAGGGTTTTGCCGATGCGCTCGCGCCTGTCCGCGGGAAAGCGGCCGAGCAGGCGTTCGCGCTCCTGGGCAGCCAGCGGTTTCATGGCGACGACGATGTCCTGTTCGTCGGCCTGTTCCAGCACGGCCGCTATGGACTCGTCGTCAAGGATAATGATGTCTTCGAAGACGAACATGTTTCGCTTTATCGACTCGGCCAGTTCGGGGTCGCTCGCGTCCAGTGCGGTGATGACCAGGCGCTCGGTATCGCGCGGCGAGAAATTGAGTATGCCCACGACCTTCTGGATGCCGCCTGCCGCGGGGCCGGTCCTGTCTATCGCTGACAGCTTCTTGCCCAGGATCCGCTCCACGTCGGCCATGACTTCAGGCGCTATGCCCGGCTGCGCGGTTTCCGGCAGCAGCGACAGGAGCCTGGCTCCGGCGGCGTCGTCGAGGTAGGACAGGACGAGCGCGCAGAGTTGCGGTCGCTCGCTTTCGAGGAACAGCGCGAAGGCTTCCGGCTGGATGCCCGCCAGCGACGCGAACGGCTTGGCCGCAGCGTGGATGCCCGCCGCATCGGCCTGCCCGTAGAGTACGCGGTCTGAGAGGTCGTCCTGGCCGCCTTTCAGTTCGTCGATGCGGCTGGCCATGGCGCTCATAGCGCCTGAGACGCTGTCCTTGATGGCGTCCAGACCGCCGCGGAGCTCGTCAGAAAGTCGCGCCATGGGGTCGGCGGCCTTTTCCTCCCGGCTCTTTTCAGGTGAGCCTCCGCCGACGATTGCCGCGGTCAGCGTGTCACCGTCGCGGCGGGTGTCCATGAGTTCAGCCACTCTGGCTCCGCCGAGCCTGAGCCAGGCCCGGCCTTCGTCGTATTCAGGTACCGGAATGACTGAACCCTTGCGGAGCGAGCGCAGCGCGTCGATCGGCAGCGCACCGGCGTCGCAGATGAGCTCTGCCGGCATGGGCGCGCGCCGGGCCGCCTCGATGCTCGG
>JAIFMD010000003.1 GCA_020048755.1 Spirochaetota bacterium | reverse complement strand
GGGCGCAGGTACTGGCCCATCACGAGCATGTCGCAACCGGCGGCGCGGAGTTCGTCCATGGCATGGAGCACCTCGGCCTCGGTCTCGCCGAGCCCGAGCATCAGGCTGGTTTTGGTCATAGCTGAAGAACGTTCCTTTGCCTCGCGCAGGGTCCGCAGCGACTGGTCAAAGGAAGCCCGCGCATCACGCACCGTCTGCAGCCGGCGCACGGTTTCCACATTGTGGGCTATGACATCGGGTGCGGCAAGGATGAGCGGGTCGAGTTCAGCGCCAAAGAAGTCGGGAATGAGCACCTCGACTTTGACACCAGGCACCATCGACTTGATTGCGGTGACGCAGGCTGCAAAATGCCCGGCGCCCCGGTCTGCCAGATCGTCTCGGTCCACACTGGTTATGACGGCATACTTGAGCTTGAGCTCGGCAACAGCCTTGGCCAGCTCTTGCGGTTCTTCAGGACGCGGCGGAGTGCCGGCCTTTGCCGTAGCGACGGCGCAGAACCTGCAGCCACGCGTGCAGATATCGCCGAGCACCATGAAGGTGGCGGTTCCGCAACCCCAGCACTCGGCCTTGTTCGGGCACGCGGCCTCGTCGCAGACCGTATGCAGGCCGCGCCTGGCTATGAGTTCACTCATGGTGCGCCAGCGCTCGCCCGAGGGCACCGCTACCCTGAGCCACGCAGGCTTGCGCGCTGGTAGCGGGGATGATGCAGCGATGTGATCCTGCAAGTTCGAATCCATGCTCATGCTTTGAGTCCCTCAAAGAACAGCCGCATCGCAGCCTCCAGATCGGACGTTTCAAGCAAGCCGAGCACGGCCACTCTGAAGATGGCGGCTTCCATGAGGCCGTAGAAGAAGTCGGAAACAGCACCGACGGAGACTTTCTTGAGTTCGCCGCGCTTCTGTCCGGCTATGACGACACCGGAAATGATATGCCGCATCCGTATCGTCCTGCGCCGCACCTTGTCGCCTATGTCTCCACCGGATTTCCTTGAATGCTCCAGGTAGCCTACGATGACAGACAGCAGCTTGGCCTGTTCTGCGCACCGGGTCAGGACCAGAGCTGACAGCCGCTCGAGGGTTTCACAGGCTGGTCCGGGAACCGTGGCAGCGGCACGGATCTCATCCTCGAGCTTCTCGGTAAACCGTTTGATGCTGAACATGAATATTTCGCGCTTGTTCTTGAAGTAGAGGTACAGGATAGTGCGCGTAATGCCGCACCGGTCAGCGATCTTCTGGAACGTGGTATCGGCATAGCCCTCTTCAACAAACACATCGAGGGCGCTTTCCAGGATTTCTTTCCTGCGTTTCTCGTGTTCTACGGTTACAGACACGGGAACCTCCATTGAATTTATGGTAAACTTATTCAATTTGACGGAAGAGGTCTCATATGTCAAGTATCGTGTCGGTTACTGGCGAGCCTTCCACAACAGACTTGCTCCATGGTATGAATTATTCATGCTACGAGCCCTTATCTTCGATCTTGACAACACCCTGTACCCCGCCAGTGCCGCCATGGAAGAACACACCATAGCCAGAATGAACGAGTACACCGCACGGTTGCTCGGAACAGGTGTCGACGAAGCCATTGCGATACGGCGCGAGCGCATGCCCCGCTATGGGACGACGCTGGAATGGCTGATGGCCGAACATGGCTTTACCGACTCCGAAGACTATTTTACCTACGTGCATCCTGCGGGAGAAGAAGACCTGGTCGAATTCGACCCCGCGCTCGGCCCGTTCCTCGATTCGCTGCCACTGCCCAAGTTCGTGTTTACGAACGCCCCGATGGAACACGCAGACAGGGTACTGGAGAAACTGCGGATCACCGACAAGTTCCAGCGAGTCTTCGATGTGCGCTTCTGCAACCTCAAGGGCAAACCCGCTACTACGGCAGTGGATGGCGTGATCGCAGCCATAGGCCTGCCTGCGGAAGACACGATCTTCATGGACGACATACCCCGCTACGTACGCGGCTTCATCGACCGCGGCGGCAGGGGCATACTTGTCGATCATTTTGGCAAGCACCCCGAGTCCGGACTGCCCACGATCAAGACCATCTACGAACTTACCGCATACCTGTGACCGCCCAGCCATGACGAAACCCCGAGGAGCCCGCATGCCGTTCATGACCTTGTTGCCAGAGCTTGTACGACGACGCGGAAACCGCGTGGAACTCAGCATTTCCAGGGCTACGAGGGCCCTGTATCTGATGCTCGGAATCGCGCTTGTCCTGGTACTGCTGCGAGATCCCGCGGGCACACCGTTTGCGGTGATGTTCGCCATAGTCATAGCGCTGGCCGCATCGATGGAGGATCGCTGGATATTCGACGGCGATGCAAAGGAGATACGCAAGCGCTACGGGGTGATCATGCTTGCCAAGAGCTGGGCGATAGACCTGGATATGGTCTCTTCCATCAGGCTTGAATCAGTATTTGTTGGAGCCGACAGAGACGATCCTCATGCCAAGGTATCGGTCGGGTCAGGCAAGAACCAGTGTGCCATCAGGCTCATGCTGTCGGATGGCCGGACGATGGTGCTCTATTCGACCAGCCGGAAGAAACTTCCCCTGATGCAGATGCAGGCAACCGCGATTTCAGAAACCATAGGACGCCCGCTCGAGGTTGTATGATACCAGCAGTACACCTGTGGCTACTGCTGGTGCGGCAGCCCTTTCCTGCGCGACAGCCAGCGGCTGAACGCACCAAAGACCAGCACGGTCACGACACCTGAAACCACCAGTACGCAGACGATAAGGAAGCTGGCGGACTCGAGCCGCACGAGGGGCGCAGCCACGACGCCCCATAGTGACAGCAATGCAAAAAACACGGCGCACGTGAAGGCCGCGCAGGCCAGGGTCTTGAGGGCAAACGTGATAGTCCGACGCAAGCGCGACAAGGAACCGCTCAGGCCCGAGGTTTCGCGGCCTTTTTTACTGTCGCGTCCTTTGCAGGGGCCGTGTCCACCACGGCCTTTTCAACCGCAGCCTTTGCCACTCCGGGCGCTACGAAAAATCCCGCAACAACCAGCAGTATTCCGCAGACGACTACGGCTGAATCGGCAACATTGAAGGTGGGCCAGCGTTCCAGACCGAACAGGCCGTAGAATTTTACAGACAGGAAGTCTATCACGCCGTCAGGCCTCAATATCCGGTCTATGATGTTGCCCACACCGCCGCCCACGATGCCGCAGAGGGCCCAGCGCTGCGGGTACGTCAACTCGTCTGTCTTGAAGTAGTAGACGCAGAGGCCAGCCATGAGCGCAAGCGGTACCACGATCAGGATGGCGATGCGCAGGAACTCCGGCAACCCGTCACCCATGCTGAATGCGGCCCCGGTGTTCTTCTGGTGCACGAGCCAGAAGAAATCCCCAAGCGCCCTCCAGCCTATGCGTCCGGGCTGGATGCCGGCGACGACGGCCGCCTTGGTAATCTGGTCGAGTATCAGTATCGAGGCCGTCAGCGCGAATGGCGCAAGCAGCTTTTTCCGGGTCAATGCGGGCATGGTCTTTTCCTTACAGTCCGGTGGGATATTCTATGAAGATAGTCTGGATGCCAAGCTCGCGCGCGGCGCGCTCGGCAACGGCCTTGACGCCGTGGACCTCGGTTGCGTAGTGGCCGGCAGCCACAAAATTGATGCCGGCCTCCATGGCCTCGTGGTAGATGGAGTGAGACGGTTCTCCGGTGATGTAGAGTTCCACGCCCTCGGTTATGGCCTGCAGGGCCTCGAAGGCAGCACCCCCGGATACGACAGCTACCCGGGATACCATTTTGGGGCCGAAGGGCAACAAGGAACGGGGGGCGTCCCCTGCGGGCAAAACACGGAGGATGGCCTCATCGAGGCTGATGGCAGGGTCGAGCCTACCCTTGAAACCTATCCTGACGCCGTGATACTCACCAAACGGCTCGACATCGCGCAGCCCGAGCATCCTGGCGAGTACGGCGTTGTTGCCGACCTCGGGATGGGCATCCAGCGGCAGGTGGCAGGCGTACAGCGCCATGTCGGCGGACAGCAGTTCAGACAGACGGCCGCGCAGTGCGCCCTGTACCGGCACCGGCTTGCCCCAGAAAAGGCCATGATGGACGAAAAGCGCCTGTGCGCCGGCGGCGCGCGCCCGCCTGATGGATTCAGCGCAGGCATCCACCGCAAAGGCCATCTTGCGTATCGGCGTTCCCGAGCGCCCCACCTGGATGCCATTCAGGGAATCGTCGAGCTTTGCGAACCGGGGAATATCCAGAAGTGCGCTTGCCCATGTGTTGAATTCGGCTATGTCCATGCCGACAGTATACCCCGCCGCGGGTGGCCCGGGCAAGGCTGGCTGGGCCACAAGGTTCGATCAACTACCTACGGGGTTCCGAGGCTCTCGAGCACGGCGAGGCGTATGGCACCTGTCAGGCCAGCGCGTCCCTTGAGCAGCGACCAGGCGATGCGGGGCGGAAACGGCGTCATGCGGGCAATGTAGGCCTCTATCCGCGCTGCCTGGCGGATCAGGCTGCCGGCAACGCCGCCGCCTATGACGAGCAACTCCGGATCGGCGAACGTGAGCAGGTTTGCGATTGCGGGCAAGAGGTATTCCATGCCCTTCTCTACTATTGCGGAGGCCAGAACCTCTCCCTGCCCGGCCCTTCGGAATATTTCCTCGGCCGGGAGGTTTTCGGCAGAGGGAGAGGCCCTGTGGTAAGCGCCTGTGATGCCCACGCCGCTCATGGCTTCTTCGAGCGGACCAACGCCATCGGCGAGGCCTCCCGCATGGCTGGCCTCGGTGACCCAGTAGGCAATTTCACCGGCCGCGTGGTGGGCGCCCTGGTAGATGCGTCCATCCGTGAACAGCGCCGTCGAGAGGCCCGTGCCAATGTTCAGGTACAGGAAGGGATCAGCCCCCCGCGCGGCACCGAGCCAGGCTTCACCGAGGGCGGCGCACTTCACATCATTCGTCAATGCCACCGGCGCTCCGTAGCGGTCTTCCAGCCGCTCGTCAAGCCAGACCGGGTCGAGCACGCGCACGTTGCGGCACAGGTGGGCCTTGCCTTCCCAGCACACAAAGGGTAGCCCCACGCCGATGCCGAGTATGTCGTGCCCCCTGACGGGTGCGGCGAGGACGAGTGATTCAACCAGGGTAATTATGGCTTCGCCGAGGCCATTTTCTTTTTCCTGGGCAGCTCCCGTAGGAACCGAACGCTCCGCGACGATGCTCCCTGATGCCTCCGCGGCGGCGACCCGGAGGCTGGTACCGCCGCAGTCCACGCCTATGTAGACGGCCTCGCTCACGGCAGGAGCCCCTGCCAGTCACGCTGCAGGGCGATTGCGGCGGAGTCGATGCGGGCCAGGGTGCCAGAGAGGCCAGTCCTGAGCCCGGCGACCGCGGCGTCCAGAGTCTCGAAGACCGGAACCATGCCAGCCGGAGCCGGGCCGCCGGGCAAGCCGCGCACCGCTACGAAGCGGCCGGGTTCAAGAATGGCGGTTATGGCGGCATCGTC
>JAIFMD010000055.1 GCA_020048755.1 Spirochaetota bacterium | reverse complement strand
GCGTCCCTCAGCAATGCTATGTACGCCAGGTTGATGGCTATGAATATCAGGGTGATGTAGTCGATCAGTTCGAGTTGCCCGACAGCTCGTTTAAGCACGTTGTTCCCCGTTCTTTGTTGATGCGCACGAATCTCGTTTGCGGCGCGATGATAGCATACGGGGAGGCTGGATTGCAGGCCCGGGAGACAGGAGTATCGGCGGGATCACGGAGAGGCCGCAAACCGGTCAGGTGGCTGGCGTCAGTTCAATCCATAGGACCTCGTAGCCGGCAAGGGCGATGCCGTCCCTGGCTTGTGCAAGGTCAACCTGGTGGCCCGAGGCGGGATCGAAACCCCGCACCGCTGCTTGCCAGCGTTCAGGCAGCGCGAACGACGCGGCCAGGCGGGAGCAGTTTATGGCCACGAGGACCGCGGAGCTTCCTGAACCGCGCTCGAGCAGGAACACCGGGCCGCTCGTGCTCAGGGCTTTCCGTGCTGCTGCCGGTGAAAAGGCCGGCCGCCGGGCGCGCTCGCGCAGCAGCGAGGTCAGGCCAGCCAGTGCCAGTGCGCGCAGTGAGTCCGGGTCAGCGAGGCTGGCTTCCAGCTCGTCGAGCCCAGGCCGCTGGCGGTTGATGGCGCGGTTGTAGCCAAGTTTTTCTGGCCCCTCGGTCCAGTTCCGGGAACCGAACATGGAGTGGAAGTACACGGCCGGTACGCCATCCATTGCGCAGGCCACCCCGTAGCTGGCTATCAGCGCCTTTGCCCGTTCGGCATCGTCAGCATCCGCGCGGGCTACGGCATCGGCCCACGATATGTTGAGTTCGTACGGTACCCGGCCCGTTGCGGTGGCCTTGTACGATACGAGTCCGCCGCGGTCCTGCACCGCCTGTATGGTCTGCTCGAAGTCATCCACGAGTCCGCGTGCCGGCGTAACACCTATGCCGTCGTGCGAAGCCAGGAAGTTGAGCATCGTGCCGCCTTCCGGCACGTGGAGCCCTGCGGCCCAGCGCGACAGGGGGCCAGCGTCACCGGTGGCAAACGCATGCAGGGTCAGCGGAGGCAGGCTGAAGTTGTAGACCATGTGCGCCTCGTCGCCGTTGCCGAAGTACGAAAGGTTCTCTTCGTGGGGTACGTTCGTCTCGGTGAGCAGGACGAGGTCCAGGCCAAGGCCGTCTATCATGGCGCGCAGGGCCTTTACCAGTTCGTGCGTTTCGCTCAGGTGCGCGCAGCTCGTCCCGTCGCGCTTCCATAGATACGCTATCGCGTCGAGCCTGAGCATCCTTGCCCCGCGCGCGGCATAGAACAGGATGATGTCCATGAATTCGGCAAACACCGCGGGTTCAGAGAAATCAAGGTCTACCTGATCCGCACTGAACGTCGTCCAGATGCCCACAATCCGGCCATTGTCGAGCTGCACCGGTGTTATGAGCGGATGCGTGCGGGGTCGTAGCACGGTAGTGGAATCGTAGTTCAGGGGACGGGTGATGAAGAATCTGTCGTACGGGCTCGTGCCCGCCTTGAAGGCCTTGAACCAGTAGCCCTGGGCACTGGCGTGGTTGAGTACCAGGTCAAAGGCCAGCCGGCGCGACCGTCCGAGCGCTTCCACGTCAATCCAGGTGCCGAGGGCCGGATCCACGATCCGGTAATCCATTACGGAGAAACCGTCGTCAGAGGAATACGGGCAAAACGGCAGGATGTGCAGGTAACTGAACAGGCCGGGCAGGTGGGCATCGATAAAACCGCCAAGTCTGGAAAGCGCGGTGCTTCCTTTCTCTGGCGTAGTTCCGGTTTCCGGCGCTATCATGTCTCCATAGGTTATGAGGAGGGCATCCTTCTCGGTAAAACGGGTGGGCAAGGCCGTCCCGGGCCTGGACTCCGTTGCGAATTCGGCATGGTGCCGGTCCAGCACATCAAAGGCGAGCCGTACGGCTTCGGCGGCCCTGTCACCATAGATGCGTTCAAGTGATTGTATGAATTTGCGGCCTTCCGGTCCCATGGACGATAATATTTCCATGGTTCCAGTATAGGGTTCGTCGTGGTGCTTGGCAAATTATAGGCAACAACCATATCGATAATTTTGCTATTGACTATATATAGCATTTTCCATATATTCAATGAAACAGAGTCGAGGAGGACACAATGTCTGAACAAAAGCGTATCGTAATCGTTGGCGGTGTTGCCGCGGGAGCTACAGCCGCGGCCAGGGCCAAGAGGCTGGACGCCAGTGCCAAGGTAACCATCATAGAAGGCGGGCGCTATGTGTCCTTCGCCAACTGCGGTCTGCCCTACTTCGTGTCCCGAGACATAGAGAAGCGCGGTGCGCTGATCCTGCAGACGCCCGAGGGTTTCATGGCCCGCTATGGGGTGGAAGTCCTGCTGCAGACAAGGGCTACCGGCATAGACCGCGCGGCAAAAACCGTTTCGGTAACCGGCCCGGAAGGCTCATCCTCGGTTCCATATGATTCCCTGATCCTCGCGCAGGGCGGTTCGCCCTTCATGCCGCCAATAGAAGGCTCGTCCGCTGACCACGTGTTCCGCCTGTGGACCATTCCCGATATGGACGCGGTGCACAAGTTCATTAACGAGCGTGCGCCAAAGTCGGCACTCGTCGTTGGCGGCGGTTTCATCGGTCTGGAAGCAGCTGAAGCCTTCGTTGCCAGGAAGCTGGAAACCACCATCGTCGAATTGACACCGCACGTAATGCCCCCCGCCGATGCGGAGTTCGGGGCCCTGATCGGCCGCGCCTTCGAGGCTGCCGGCGCAAAAGTAGTAACGGGCAGGTCGGTCAAGGCAGTCCGTCCTGGCTTTGCAACCCTGGACGATGGCTCGGAGCTTGCGGCCGACCTCGTGCTCGTCTCTGCAGGCGTTAAGCCAAACGTCGACCTGGCCAAGGCTGCCGGTCTGACGCTCGGCGCTTCAGGCGGACTGGTCGTAGACGAGTTCATGCGGACGGATGACCCGTCCATCTGGGCAGCCGGTGACATGGTGGAGATAACCAACAGGGTATCCGGCAAGCCAACACGCGTTCCGCTCGCGGGGCCTGCCAACAGGCAGGGCCGCATCGCGGCGACGAATGCCCTGGGCGGTTCCATGCGCTATGCAGGCGCTGCCGGAACCAGCGTGTTCAAGGCTGTGGACATGACCTTCGCGATGACCGGTTTGTCAGAAAAAGGCGCAAAGGCGCTCGGTCTGGATGCGGCCAACGCCACGGTGCACCGCTATCACCATGTGAGCTACTATCCTGGCGCTGAGGAAATGACGCTCAAGATCATCTACGAGCGCGGTACCGGCAAGTTGCTCGGCGCGCAGGCCTTTGGCAAGGAAGGCGTGGACAAGCGCATCGACGTGGCCGCCACAGCGCTCGCCGGAAACATGACCATAGACGACCTGGCCGAGCTTGACCTCGCCTACGCCCCACCCTACGGCGCGGCCAATGACCCCATGAACATGGCCGCGTTTGCGGCACAGAACGCGGAATCAGGCTACGCCCCCACGATATCGGCAACAGACGCCTGGAAGATGGCACAGGGCGGCTCCGCGTCGATCATCGACCTGAGTACCAACGGCGAGCGCAGGAAGCTGCCCACCCCCTGCGCCGCGCATATTCCACTGGACGAACTGGACTGGCGCACCGAGGAGCTTCCGGCCGGTAAACTGCTGCTCCTGTCGCGGGCCGGCTACGAGAGCCACATCGCGTTGCGCAAGCTGGTCGGCACCGGGCGCAAGGATGTCTACAACATCTCCGGCGGCGCCTTGAGCCTGTCCCTTGTCCCCGGCTACAAATCCGAAAGCCTGTAGTACTGTAAAATAAAAAGAGAGAGAATAAGAATTTCGCACAGAGACACAGAGAAGATGAGAAGAGAAAAGCTTTAGGTGAGAACAAAACAGGGAAAGTGGGCACAGAGCCACAGAGAAGACGAGGGGAGAATAAAGATTTTGAAAGGAACAGAATTTAAAACTTCCTTTCATCTTCCTCTTTTCCTTATTCCTCATCTTCTCTGTGTCTCATTGCTTATAATTCCTTATCTTTCTTGTCTTCTCTGATTTTATTTTTCGACTTCAACTTTATAGGAGTACATTATGGCAGATCCGATTCTTGACCTGATCAAGGCTGGCGCAAAGGTCATCGACGTGCGTTCGGAAGAAGAGTTTGAAGATGAGCATTTCCCCAATGCCATCAATATCCCGGTCAACATCATCCAGACCAGGACGGCCGAGCTCGGCGAAAAAACCGATCCCCTGGTGCTGTATTGTGCCTCGGGTTCCCGCAGCGCCTACGCCGCAAGGGTGCTTTCCCAGGCCGGCTTCAAGAAAGTAGTCAACGCCGGCGGCCTCTACGACATGCCCGGCATGTAGCCTGACAGACGAAGAAGAAAAGAGAGAAAGAATTTCGCACAGAGACACAGAGTGCGATCCGAGCAGTGCGCAGGATTGCAGGGGTTCTAGGGGGTATCCCCCTAGCGGTAGCCGTTGGGGGCCGATCCCCCAAACCCCCTTGCGGCGCTACGAGTCTCGCGCCGCACTCTGTGTCTCTGTGCCCAAATTTCCTATTCCTTATTCTTCTCTGTGTCTCTTTGCCCAAACCGAGTACCAGGCTTACTGGAAGGTGGCTTCTACGGCGGTGATGGCTTTGGAGCACAGGGTGTCGGCGTGGGTGCGGAGCTGCGCGACACGGGCCTTCATCCGGGCGGCGTAGTCGGCATCGGTTACCGAGCCCAGGTTGATCAGCACATTGAGCGCTGCGCCATGCACTCCGGCCCTGGCCATCAGCGCGGCCACGCCGGCATCCGAGGCTGAGTTGCGGTTGCCTTCAACCGCGAGCAGTGCCAGTTCCAGTGCTTCCACGCAGGCTTCAGCGGTGGCCAGCGGCACTTCTATGGCTGATTTGTATCCAACCTGCAGCGCCGCATCACGAGCGGCCTTTTCCTCAGACGTAGACTTGGGCAGCTTCATGGCGTCCATGACGGCGTTGAACGCGTTGGTGTCGGCGTCAACGGCGCGGACCAGAGCCGACTTGACAGCCTGGGCACGTACGGCCATTCCGGACATGGCATCCCAGACGGTTTCGTAGCCCTTCTTGCCGACGGTCAGATTGGCTACCATCGCCGACAGCGCGGCGGCCAGCGAGCCTGCCAGGGCTGCCACCGACCCGCCGCCGGGTGCGGGCGAGTCGCTAGAGACTTCATCGATGAACGATGCAACGGAAAGGGCAACGAGCGGTGCGGCCGGCCTTGCCACGTAGTCGATTATCTTCTTGTCCGGGTCGAACGGCGCTACCGAATCCAGCCCGAGCGTGGCCACGGCCAGTTCGATGAGTTCCGACTCTGGCGCTCCCTGGCTCTTGCCCATGCGCGCGAGGTAATGCCGGCCTGCCTCCACGAGCGGCGCCAGCGGCACGAGGCCGACCAGTTCGCTGCCGCAGACAGACAGGCCCAGCTTTTCGGCTTCTTCCTTCACCGTCTCGTAGACTATATGGAGCGGCGTTTCCCGGTAATTGGTCAGGTTGATTGACACCTGGGCCTTGCGGTAGGTATCGATGTACCAGCCTATGGCCCGCACATGCTTGAGTCGGCCTGGCACCATGACGT
>JAIFMD010000126.1 GCA_020048755.1 Spirochaetota bacterium | reverse complement strand
TCCGTGGGGATATATTCCGAGGAGACATCGTCATGAAGCGAACGTATCAGCCCAGCAGGACCCGCCGCGTCAGGAAATTCGGATTCAGGGCCCGCATGAAGACAAAGGGCGGCCAGGCCGTCCTGAAAAGGCGCCGCGCCAAGGGCCGCGCCAAGCTCAGCACATCCGACGAGAAGAAGAAGTACTGATTCCCGTGTCGGACGACATACGGGGCGCATCCGGTTTCCGTTTCAGGAAGTCTGAGCGCATCCGTACGCGACGTGACATATCCAGGGTGTTCGACGAAGGGGTACGCTGGTCCGGCAAGGGCTTGCGCCTGAACGTCAGGCCAAACGGCGGCGCGGAAACCCGCGCCGTTTTCGTTACCGTGCGCAAGTACGGCAATGCCGTAACCAGGAACAGGGCGCGCCGTGTCGTGTCTGAATGCTGGCGCCTGATGAAACCCCGGATCGTGCCCGGTGTGGACGTCGTTATTGTCATTTTCCCCGGCGATGATCGCTTCGAGCCCCGCAATGGCCAGCTCGAGGCGGTGCTGCGTCGAGCGTCGCTGGCGGTATAGACCAATGAACCGGATCTTCTCGGTCGTAGTGCAAGCACCGATACGATTCTACCGGGTAGTTCTTTCCCCGCTCAAGCCTCGTTCGTGCCGCTATCATCCCACCTGTTCTGCCTACGCGCTCGAGGCCATCGAGCGGCATGGTGCCGTTGTCGGTACCGCCATGGCGATGAAGAGAATCCTGCGCTGCAATCCATTTTATCCGGGAGGTTTCGATCCGGTCCTATGAGCATCAACAACGACGACAACAATAAGGCGTTTGACGCCAAGACGATGATTGCCATTGTACTGATGGTAGTCGTCATAACGGTCGGCATGGCCGTCCAGAACTACTTCTTTCCGAAGCCCGGCCTGCCAGTCGAACCACAAGTCACACAGGCACCGTCGGCTACCCAAATTCAGCCGGTAACGGCAGCCCAGGCCGGCACGTCGGCAAGCTCTGCCTCCACCCTTGCGCTCGCTGAAGCGCCCGATGCGCCTGCTAGCGAGGCGACCTACGTGCTGAACACCAACCTGTTCAAGGCGCAGTTCTCCAATCGGGGCGGTGAACTGGTATCCTTGAAGCTCAAGGCGCACAAGGACGCGGGTGAACCCGTAGAACTGCTCCTTGCCAAGAACGGCAGGGTAGAAGGCTTCTCCCTCGCTTTTGGCGGTGCGGGGTCTGTCCCTCTGGATGCACTCTTTACAGTGACCCAGCCTTCACCGGGCGTCATAGTATTCTCGCGTTCGTTCCTTGCCCCGAATGCCTCTGGCGTCCAGGTTCCCTTCACACTGAGCAAGCGTTACGAGTTCCATGAAGGCGACTACATGTTCCGCCTTTCCGTGACCGTGGAGGGTTCTGACGGGTCTGTCCCCAGGCTGGGCAACGGTGAATACGCCTACACGCTCAAGATAGGTCCCCAGATTGGGCCGAGCTATGAGAATCTTCCCAAAAATGCCGATTTCCGCAAGATAGTCACGTATGAGGGTGACAAGCGCAAGGTGATCAAGGCCGGCACCCAGTCGGTTCCGGCGAGCAAGGCGACCTGGTCAGCCATAGCTGGCAAGTACTTTGCAATCGTCGTTCTGCCCGATGCCACGCCGTATTCGGCCACGTACACAAACCTGATGGTCGATGGCAAGCCTGAGACGGCATCCATGTCGTTCAGCCGTCCTGTCCTCGGTGCGAGCACCCAGACCGATGTCTTCCATATATATGCCGGTCCTAAACAGGCTGCTGAACTTGCCAGGTACGATGACGTCACTGCCAACGCCTACAAGCGGTCTGGAGATGACCTCGAGGCCATCCTGGAAGGTAACAACATCCTTGGCTGGCTTGAAACGGCGCTCAAATGGAGCCTCAACTTCTTCCAGCGGTACGTAAACAACTACGGCGTTGCGATTATCCTGGTTACCATCCTCGTGCGGCTCATCATGTTCCCCCTGACGTTCAAGGGCAGCCAGTCAACCGCAAGGATGGCAGAACTGCAGCCCAGGATCAAGGAACTCCAGGAAAAGTACAAGGGCAATCCACAGAAACTCAACGCGGAGATGGCCGAGTTCTACAAGAAGGAAGGCTACAACCCTCTTTCCGGCTGCGCTCCGATGCTCATCCAGTTACCGATATTCATCGCCATGTACTCACTGTTCAACAACCACTTCGACCTGCGCGGTGCGTCATTCATTGCTGGATGGATCAACGACCTGTCCCTGCCTGAGTCTGTGTATGACTTCAATACGATCAACCTGGTCATCTGGAAGGTGTCGGCCATCCGTATACTTCCGGTGATCTACGTCCTGAGCCAGCTTGCCTACGGCCGATTCATGCAGCAGCCGACGAGCGGGGGACAGAGTGCGGGGCAGATGAAGTTCATGATGTACGGCATGCCGATCATGTTCTTCTTCATCCTGTACGACGTTCCGTCAGGCCTGCTCGTATACTGGATTTCATCCAACATCCTGACGACGCTCCAGCAGCTGGTCATCAACCGGGTCATCCACAAGAAGCGTCTTGCCACCGCGGCAGCCGCACCCGTCCCGTCTCCGTCCGCCAGACCCAAGATCGTTCCAATAAAGAACGGCAAGGGCGGCGGCAAGAAGGGGCGAAGCTAAAACGAACACTTCTCTCTGATAGGAGACCTATATGGAATACGAGTTCGAAGGCCGAACCGAGGAAGAGGCCATCGAGATCGCCGCCCGCGAGCTGGGCGTTGCCCGCGATGAGTTCGACGTGGAGATCATGGAGTCGCAACGCGGCGGTTTCCTCAAGAAGGGCAAGACGAGGATCCGGGTCCAGGTACGGAGCTCCGCACCGCAGAGTCCCACCCCCCGGAAGCGGACCGAGAAACCGGCCTCCATGGAACCTGCTCCGGAGCGCAAGCCCCGGGCTCCCGTGAATGCCGTAGCAGCCGGCGAATTCGAGGAAAAGCTCCTCGCCTTCGTCAGGACGACCGTCGAGAAGATGGGGTACAGTTGCAAGGCCAGCATCCTGTTCCGCGAGGAATTGAAGCTGGGCATCAGGCTGGAAAGCGAAAGCGCCGCCATCCTGATAGGCAAGAAGGGAAAGAACCTGGATGCCCTCCAGTTGCTGGCCAACGTATATGCAGGCCGGCTGGGCAGGGAAGACCTGCGGATCATCCTTGATTCGGAAAACTACCGGATCAGGCGCGAGGAAGCCATCGTTAAGATGGCCTACGAGGTGGCCGAGCGCGTTCGCAGCACGAGGAATTCGGTCTTGCTGGAACCGATGAACCCGTTCGAGCGCCGCATCGTGCATACCACGCTCAACGATATCGTCGATATCGAGACCAAGAGCGAAGGTGAAGGCTTGTACAAACAGGTCCGCATTACCTTCCGCGGACACCGGTAGAAAAGAACGTAGAGAAACGGCCGCCCCGAGAAGGGCGGCCGTTTTTTTGTTTTCCGGGTTTTTAGGGGACAGACCCGGCCAATATAGCAATGTTGTTCGAAATACGTTAACCATATTTAAATAAAAATGTTAACATCAACTGTTTCAGTTGTTAAATATCTTCCGGGTCTGTCCCTCGAAATTTGAATGTGTCTCTGGAATGGGGTATGGTTTAGTCTGCTGTTGTTGCAAAGGAAGTCTCATGGCCAAGCGTTTGTGTGCTTTTATAGTCATTGTTGCATTGTCCGCTGCTGGCGTCTGGGCCGATGAAGGCTCTGTCGCCGGTACTCCCTACGAGACATATCCGTCGTCGCTGGGGTACTACACCAACAGTTCGGGCGGGGTTGGACTGTCCTGGCAGCACTGGTACGGTAACTTCGGGCTAGCGGTTGCGGCGGGAGGCCTGTACAACGAGGACGGCAGTTACCCAGAAGTCATAGCCGGGTACGACAAGGTAATCATGGATTACAGCGCGCAGCTGAGGTTGTCCTGGATTCTGTATTCGGAGGAATTCTCGCCCTGGCTGTCAAACAACCTGCATGCGGTGGCTTATCTCGCGCACCGCGGAATCACGGGACTGGATTTTATCGAACCTACCGATGTGGAGCTGGAGGACCCGGCCTATATCGAACGCTACCAGGAGCAACCCTACAAACCCTGGTTCATGGCTGGCGCCGGAGTGGCGGTGGAAGCGACACTGTTCGAGCATTTCTCGCAAACCATCGATTTCATGTATGTTGTAAAATGGCCCTTTGAACTGACACCTGCCGTGGGGTATAGCCTGCGGTACCGGTACTGAGATCATTCAGGAGGACACTATGCGTTCAAAAAACCTTGTTATTTGCTTTGCTCTGCTGGTTTTTACGGGTGCAGGACTCTGGGCACAGCCTGCCGGGTCTGGCTCCGGAGAGGGTACGGTATTCCAGAACTATCCGTCCGCCCTTGGCGCTTACGGAAACTTTATGACTGATGGTGGACTTACATACCAGCGCTGGTTTGGCAAGGCTGGTGTGGAGGCCACGCTGGGTGCCGGAGTGGATGTGTCAGGAAATTACTCCTATAACGTACAGGGAGCCTTCCAGTACCTGCTCTTTGGTGAGGACTTCGCCAACTGGTTCTCGGGCGCGCTCTACACCAACGTGCTTCTGGCCCATTTAGGTGATAATACTTCGTTGGATAGAGCGCCATTATATACTCCTTACGCTGACTTGGGCTTGGGTGTCGGCATCGAGATGGTGTTTCTGAGGCATTTGTCAACAAGCGTCGAGTTCATGTATGTAGGAGGAATCCCGCTTGCAGGGCAAATAAAACCTGTCATTGAATTCAGCGTTGGCGGCAGCCTCAAGTACCGTTTCTAATCCTTCATCCGTTACAATCCTCATGGATTTTCCCGCGCGGGCATGCTAGGCTTGCGCGGAACACTACCATGAGGGACAACCTGGCACGACCCGGCGCAATGCAGCATGGTTGGCCAATGCCAGGATCCCTGGAAATACAAGAGGAACCGATGCCCTTCATCTTTGCAGAAACTTCCATCCAGGGCCTCCTGGTAATAACACCGCGTGTCTTCCCTGACGACCGGGGCTTCTTCATTGAGACCTACAAGGAATCGGACTTCATCAGGGCCGGCATCACCGAGCGTTTTGTGCAGGACAACCATTCGCGCTCGTCCAAGGGGACGCTCCGTGGGTTGCACTTTCAGCGCTCGCCACATGCGCAGGGCAAGCTTGTGCGTGCCACGCGCGGCAGGCTCTGGGATGTGGCGGTGGACCTGAGGCCGGGTTCGACAACGTACCGGCAGTGGCACGGCGTCGAACTGTCAGGCGACAACAGGATCATGTTCTACATTCCGGCGGGTTTTGCCCATGGGTTCGTGGCGCTCGAGGACGATACTGAACTGCAGTACAAGTGCACCGCGGAGTACAACGCCGCCAGCGACGGCGGCGTGCGCTGGGACGACCCTGCCCTGGCAATAAGCTGGCCGCTCAAGGACGTCGGCAACAGGGGCATGCTCGGCACCGAGCTGACACAGGTTTTAGTACATCGGGGTCTGTCCCTCGTCGGCACTGACCGTGAGGTGGACATTCTCGATCCCGCCGCCCTCGAGGCCTTCGCTGCGGGCAAGGGCATCCGGTGGGTGATAAACTGCGCGGCGTACACTGCCGTGGACAAGGCCGAAGACGAGGAAGCCTTCGCGCTCCGCCTCAACGCCGAAGGCCCGGGCAACATCGCCAGGCTCTGCACCAGGATCGGTGCCAGGCTTATCCACATTTCCACAGACTATGTGTTCTCCGGCGAGGGTTCGCGGCCTTATCTGGAGTCGGATCCCGTCTCCCCGACCGGCGCGTACGGCAGGACCAAGGCTGCAGGTGAAAAGGCTGTCCTTGCGGATGCGCCTGATGCCATCATTGTTCGCACCGCCTGGCTCTACGGCAGGTACGGCCCCAACTTCGTGGCTACGATGCTCAGGCTCATGGCCGCAAAAGACGAGATCGGCGTGGTGGCCGACCAGAAAGGCACACCCACCTGGGCCTATGACCTGTCCGTGGCGATTGCAGGCTTGGTCACGAAGGACGGGGTTCCTGCCGGCATCTACCATTTCACCAACACTGGCGAGACCACCTGGCACGGATTTGCGCAGGAAATACTGCGGGCGGGGACAGACCTCGGGTTGCTTGCCCGCCCCTGCCGCATCAAGGCGCTGACTACAGCCGAGTATCCTACGAAGACGAAGCGCCCCGCATACTCGGTGCTGTCAAAGGACAAGATCCTGGCCGCCGGCATAGCCGCACCCGAGTGGAAGGCGAGCCTGCGGGCTTTCCTGGCCGGCCTGGGGACAGACCCCGAGGATACAGGAGAGCCAGTCCGGCACCCCTGATGGCACCGGGCCGGGCAGGCTCAAAAATCTCCAGATTCCCTCCATATCAGGTTGATTTTCTGAAGTGATCGTGGTAGGATTGTTCGCAGATTGAACACGAGGAGCCGGCCCCTGCGGGGCTGCTCGACTACAGACTTTCAGGGACGATCGGGAGCGTGTTGCGGCCGCCTCGGGATGCTTTGGAACTACAGCCAACCGATTAAAATTCGCCCGGCCGCGGCGAAATGAATTCCCGCGCCCGCGCCCTGGCCTTCTGAAAGCTATGAATCATGACGACGCTAGCCATGGACCGGGCCTCGACGCCGACCGACGACGCCGAGCTCGTCATACTTGAAAACATATACTCCTCCCAGAAACGGTCCAGGAATGTCACCCAGCGTGACCTTGCCGAGGCGTCGGGTCTGTCCCTCGGCATGACCAACGCCCTCCTCAGGCGCTTCTCCGAGACCGGGTGGGTGCTCCTCAGGCGCCTCAATTCCCGCAACATCCAGTACGTGCTGACACCCGAGGGTGTCAACGAGATAGCGCACCGCACGTACCGCTACTTCAAGCGCACCGCGCGGGCGGCGGGCCTGTACCGGGACATGATCGAGGCCTTCGTCATGGGCAAGAAGCGCGACGGTGCCACGAGGCTCGTGCTCGCCGGCGTGTCTGATCTGGACTTCCTCATAGAGTATGCCTGCGAGCGGCACGGACTCCTGTTCGTCAAGGCCATTGACCCCGCCAGGGCAGAGCGCCTGGGGACAGACCCCGGGACGGTCATCGTGCATGCCGAGGGTGATTCCTGGGCCGGCGCTGTCGGCGGTAGCGAAGGCAAGGCTTTTCCCGACGAGAGCCTGTCGCGCGTGCTCGTCGGCGTGGGACCCGCGGGGACAGACCCCGTGACCCCGTAGCCCTGTGATTCTGCATTCCATAGAAGAACCATAACAAACGAGGTATGGACCATGACGACCATCATCCTGTGCGGCGGTTCCGGCACCCGGCTCTGGCCGCTTTCGCGCGCCGCCCTGCCCAAGCAGTTTGCCGCCATCGTGCCCGGCGGATCCCTCTTTGAAGGCGCCGTCAGGCGCAACTTCGACCTCGGCTCGGGCTTTCTCGTAGCTGCCAACGAGGGACAGACCCTGCTGGCAGCAACGCAGCTTGCCGGCCTCGGTGTCACCGGGTACGGCTCGATGGTGGAGCCGGTCGGCCGCAACACGGCACCGGCCATCGCGCTGGCCTGCATGATGCTGCCGCCCGAAGAAATTGTCTTCGTAGCCCCGAGTGACCATCTGGTACGCGGCCTGCCCGAATACCGGGCTGCGGTACGCCGGGGAGCGGAACTCGCCAAGGCAGGCCGCCTCGTCACCTTCGGCATTGCCCCGACCTACGCAGAGACCGGCTACGGCTACATTGAAACAGACGGCGAGACGGTGCTCTCCTTCAAGGAGAAGCCCGACGCCGAAACGGCGGCGCGCTACCTGGCCTCGGGCCGCTACTCCTGGAACTCCGGCATGTTCTGCTTCAGGGCCGGCACCTTCCTGTCGGAACTCAGGGCCCATGCACCCGAGGTGCACGCCGCCTGCCTTGCCGCCTGGGAACGCGCACCCTCAAAAAGCCCGCTCAGGCCGACAAAAGACGACATGGCCGCCATCCCGTCCATCAGCGTAGACTACGCCGTGATGGAAAAGAGCCGTCTTGTTTCCTGCGTCACCTGTCCCCCGGAGATGCTCTGGAGCGACCTCGGCAGCTACGACGCCCTGTACGGCGAGCTCTGTCCCCCGGCAGGCTCCCCTTCGAGCAACGCAGTCGTGGGAACCCCTGAGCCGGTGTCCGTCCAGTCGAATGGCAACCTGGTCATATCCGCCGGCAAGCGCATCGTGCTCGTAGACGTGCAGGACCTCGTCGTGGTGGACACCCCCGATGCCATCCTCGTGGCCCGGCGCGGCTCCACCCAGAGGGTCAAGGACGCCGTGGACGCCCTCAAGGGGACAGACCCCGGACTTTTATAAAGACAAAACAATCAAAAGGAGCACCCATGAAAGGTATCGTTCTTGCGGGAGGAACCGCAACCAGGCTGTTTCCGGCCACCGTGGCCGTGTCAAAACAGATGCTGCCGGTGTACGACAAGCCCATGGTCTACTACCCGATATCCACGCTGATGCTCGCCGGCATCCGGGAGATACTCCTCATATCCACCCCGCGCGACATCCCCGCCTTCAGGGAACTCCTGGGCGACGGATCAAACTTCGGGCTGTCCATAACCTATGCCGTGCAGGACAAGCCCCGCGGCCTGGCAGACGCCTTCATCGTGGGCGAGCAGTTCATAGGCCGCGACAAGGTCGCCCTCGTCCTGGGTGACAACGTCTTCTACGGCCAGAGCTTTACCCAGGTGCTCCTGCGCGCCGCCGCCCAGCCCAGCGGTGCCACGATATTCGGCTACTACGTCAAAGACCCCACCTCCTACGGCGTCGTCGAGTTCGACGCCAGAGGCAAGGCCCTCTCCATAGAAGAAAAGCCCAAGGCGCCAAAGAGCAACTACGCCGTGCCCGGCCTCTACTTCTACGACAACGACGTCATAACCATAGCAAAGAACGTCAAGCCCTCGGCCCGTGGCGAGATAGAGATAACGAGCGTCAACAACGAGTACCTCTCCCGCGGCACCCTGCAGGTCGAGGTGCTCGGCCGCGGTTTCGCCTGGCTCGACACCGGCAACCCCACGGACCTCTTGTCCGCCAGCTCCTACATCGAGGCCATCCAGAACCGCCAGGGCCTCTACGTCGCCTGCCTCGAGGAAATCGCCTACCACCAGGGCTGGCTCTCAAAGGCCGCCCTCCTTGCCGCCGCCGACCGCATGAAGAAAACCGAATACGGCGAGTACCTGGCCTACCTGGCCAAGTAGTCCCGCAGCGGGGTCTGTCCCCGTGGGCGCCTGCCGGCCTTGCGGCCGCACCGGGCTCTCCGCTGCAAGTCCTCGCCGCCGTCCCCTGCGGGGCCGCCGGCTCCGGGCTTTCCGCTCCGATCCCTTGCGCGCAGGATCGCAGCTGCCTTCTGGGAGCATAGTACGATGGGAGGTACCATGATTCATTCAGTCGAAGCAATTATCGAACCTGATGGAAGCATCATGCTTGGAGAGAGCATACGACTTGATAGGCCTCATCGCGCCATCGTAACCATTCTTGAAGAAGCCTCAACGGAAGAGGTATCTCTGCTAAGCGAGGAAGCATTGGCCAAGGATTGGCTCAATGCTGATGAAGAAGAAGCATGGGCACATTTACAGTAGGAGATGTAGTCCTTGTAAAATTTCCTTTTTCTGATTTATCCGGAAGCAAGCTCCGACCGGCTGTAGTTCTGGCTTGTTCGGGGCGAGGTGACTGGATTCTTTGTCAGATCACCAGCAAACCCTACGCTGATTCTATGGCTCTTTTTGTTTCTGCCAATGCGTATTCATCTGGTACCTTGGAACGAGATAGTTACATACGGCCAGGCAAAATATTTACAGCACACGAATCTATAATTGTAAAAAAAATTGCAACCCTGCGTGCCAATATGCTTGAAGATCTCGTGCATAGGGTAGTTTCATTGCTGGGACACTAGGTTAAAAGCGTAGAGCTGGAATGCCATAATCTAACCCCAGGAGCCAACCACGAAAGCAGCATCAGCGAACGATATTCGTAGCGGCTTCGTGCTGTGTGAAGAGGCTCTGCGCCTCCTGCGTGACGACGGGCGGATCAGCGCGGTATACCTGCACGGCAGCCAGGCCCGGGGCGAAGCGCGCCCTGACAGCGATGTCGATCTGGGTATCCTTCCGGTTGCCGGTGTAACGTTTACCGACTACGAGCGGGCTTTGCTTGCGAGTGACCTGGGGCTCCTGCTGCACAAGACCGTGGATGCAGGCGAGGTGTCGTCGAGGAACCTGGTGTATGCCAAAGAAGTCATCTACAAAGGCGTTCCGGTGTTCGTCAGGGACGAGGGGTATGCGCGTCTGATGGAGATGACGCTCCTGTCCATGTACGCGTCGTTCAACGAGGACCGCAAAGAGGTTATTGATGCCTGGACCGCATGACGATATCGGGTACAACAAGGCCGCGATCATAGGCCGGTGCATAGCGCGGATACACGAAGAGTACAGCGCGGACCCGGAGTTGCAGAACGTGACGCATGTCGATGCGCTGACGTTCAACATAGAACGGGCCTGCCAGGCTGCCATCGATCTGGCCTTCCATGTCGTATCGAGGGGCAAGCTCGGCCTGCCGCAGACGAGCGGTGATGCCTTCCTGCTCCTTGCCCGCTCGAAGCTGATCAAGGAATCCACAGCGCGGTCCATGGTCGCAATGACAGGATTCAGGAACGTCGCCATACACGAGTACCAGGCCATGGACATGAGCATCCTCAAGGCCGTAGCCCGGACGCACTGGGTTTCACTCGTTACGTACTGCGAAGAGCTGGGGTTTTCAATCAAGAATGTGGCGGAAAACTGACAGGATATTGCACCGCAGGAGTTCATCCATAACCCGGTGAGTCCCGGATTGCAGGGGGTACTCATGGTACGAGAAGCTGCACGGTTGGCTGCCCGCTGGGAAAAAAACAAGAGCGAGGCTGAAGAGAGGCGTGTCCGCGCCCGGGATTTTGCCGGGAAACTGGCAGTTCAACTCGGGATTGCCGATCCCGGTGTCCGGGCGATTATTGGATTCGGTTCCACGTTTGAGTCATGGCGGCAGTACCGGCTTGATTCCGACATAGACCTGGCCCTGTGCGGTGGCAACTGGGGCGTGCTGTGGTCCTTGATTCCACCGAGCGAGTTTTCGGTTTCACTGATCGAGCTTGACCTGCAACCTGACGCTTTTGCTGAACAAGTCAAGAAGCAAGGGGTGGTTCTCTATGAAAAGCAGTGACGCGCTACGGCAGTTGCGGGCGGAACTGATGCAGGATTATGACTTCATCGTCGTCAATGCTGAAAAGAACGCGATCATGACGGCGCGCATAGCCATAAGCAAGGACCAGGATGAATTTGCGTACGCCGCGCTCGGGTATACGCTGCACAATCTATACAACGCGTTCGAGGGCTATTTCTTCCGCGTAGCCAAGTTTTTTGAGAACAATATAACCGACCTTACTTGGCACAAGGCCCTTCTGGAGCGGATGACCCTGCACATCGAGGGAATCAGGCCTGCCCTGCTCGACCACTCCATCGGCCTGCGTATCGAGGAGTTGCTGAAATTCCGGCATGTCTACCGGAACATCTACAAAAGCCCGCTCGTTGCCGCAAAGGTGGAATTCGCCAACCAGGCAGCCAACAATCTGGCAGCAGACTTCAAGGTCCGTCATGAACGGTTCCTGGGCTTCCTGCAGGGCCTGATCGACGAGCTTGATGGCGGTACCTGAGTAACCATAGAGAGCAAGAAGAACAGGAGAAAGAAGTAATTTAAAGTTTGGGCGTTTCTTGTTACGCTACGGAGACTGGCTCGGAGAGCAAGGCTTCCTTGATGTCCTTCTCGTTTGGCGACGTGCGGACTATCAGGGAATACTGGCCGGTAGGCCAGGCGATCGCGCGTCTCCCTGGGACCTTCAAGAACTTCTGAAAGTAAAAAGAAGGTTTTTTATTTTCCTGGTTGAAGAGATGTTATGCGATAGAAGAGATTGCAGTGTATATTCCAGATCGCATGAGATACAGTCGTTCAGTTATATCTGAGGGGCTACCTTCAAAGGAGCGACGGACATGGAGGATCCTACATGAAGAAGTATTTTTCTGCGGTAATAGAGCGAGAAGATGATATGTTTGTTGCTCTGTGCCCTGAACTCGATATTGCCAGCCAGGGAGATTCCATAGAGCAGGCTAAAGCAAATCTTACTGAAGCTGTAGAATTATTTATGGAAACGGCTGATTCTACGGAGATTGCCGGTAGAATGCATTCCGAACTGTACTTGACCAGTCTAGAAGTTTCGGTTGGCTAAACTCAAGATCCTGTCTGGCAAGCACGTTTGTGCAATACTTGCTGAACATGGATTTGTAGAAGTGCGGAGACGAGGCAGCCATATCGTCATGCAAAGAAAAATGGGCGAGACCTCCATCACGGTACCTGTTCCGGATCACTCAGAACTAAAAATTGGGACTCTTGCGTCAATCATCAGGCAAAGTGGTTTGGACAGAGACTTATTTTCTTCTTAACTTGGAATCCATATTGTAGCCAAGTCAGAAAACCGTTATCGCTGGTT
>JAIFMD010000010.1 GCA_020048755.1 Spirochaetota bacterium | reverse complement strand
CGAACACGCTGGTCATGGTGTCGCGGTTGGTCACGAAGTAGGGGGAGAGGTAACCGCGGTCGAACTGCATGCCCTCGACGAAGTCGATGGTAGTGTCCATGGTCTTGGACTCTTCAACGGTGATAACGCCGTCTTTTCCGACCTTCTCCATGGCATCGGCGATCTGGGCGCCGATTTCCATGTCGTTGTTGGCGGAAACGGAAGCGACATGGGCAATCTCGTCCTTTTCCTTGATGTCCTTGGAATTCTTCTTGATCTCTTCAATGGCGACCGCAACGGCCTTGTCCATGCCGCGCTTGAGGCTCATCGGGTCCATGCCGGCAGCGACCGACTTGAGGCCTTCCTTGACCATGGAGTAGGCAAGGACGGTGGCGGTGGTGGTTCCATCGCCGGCGATATCGTTGGTCTTGGTTGCTACTTCCTTGAGAAGCTGGGCACCCATGTTTTCATAGGGGTCTTCGAGCTCGATTTCCTTGGCTACGGACACGCCGTCCTTGGTGACGGTAGGAGCGCCGAATTTCTTGTCGAGGAGCACGTTGCGGCCTTTGGGGCCGAGGGTTACCTTGACTGCGCGAGAAATCTGTTCGACGCCGGACAGGAGTCTCCTCCGGGCATCTTCACTGAACAACAGTTGCTTGGCCATGTTCTTGTATCTCCCTTTCTTTTGTGGGTGTTCCGCCCCGCTCCGGGCCTCGCCCTGATCATCGAGTTCGCGAGCACCGTTCATGGACGGGTTGGCGTACAGTATTTGATTCGGACCGATTCGATCCGCGTTGACGAAGATACTAAAAATCAGCCCAAGGCGGCAAGTGGCAAATGGCGGTCAAAAACACAAAATGCGGGGGTGCTGGTTCCCCGAATGGCGTCGAAGCGTTATAATGGTCGTCAATGAACGACGAAATAACGGTACTACACGAAGATGAGTACATTCTGGCAGTCAACAAGCCCTCAGGTCTCCTTTCATCTCCCGATCGCTACGACCTTGATGCCAGGGCCGTTTCCCGGGAACTCGAGATGGAGCATGGCCGGCTCTGGTCCGTCCACACCCTCGACCTCGATACCAGCGGTGTTCTGGTGTTTGCCAGAAACGAGGCGACGCATCGTGCCCTGTCGGTGCTGTTCGAGGAACGGGAGGTCAGAAGCGTCTACCATGCGGTGATTGCGGGGCGTCCCTCATGGACCGAAACGGTCTGCGACCTGTCCCTGACCCCCGATGGAGACCGTATGCACCGGACCATAATAGACGGTGCGGGCAAGCCGTCGTTTACCGAGTTCCAGGTCCTCGGATGCCACTCGAAGATGGCCATCATCGAGGCCCGGCCCAGGATGCTGCGGGCACACCAGATACGCATCCACCTCGCTGCCCTGGGGTATCCCATAGCCTGCGATCCCCTGTACGGCGATGGCAAGCCGGTACTGCTCTCCAAGATAAAGCGAAGATGGAAGGGCGACGACGAACGTGAGCGCCCGCTCATCACCCGTACCGCATTGCACGCATTCTCCATAGAATTCGTCCATCCGGGGACCCATGCGGCGGTGCTCATCGAGGCTCCGTATCCAAAGGACTTCAAGGCTCTGGTGTCGCAATTGCGCAAGATGTAGCCTTGTCCTTTCCGCCTCTTGTAGGTATTCTTGCTTGAGCCTCCACGGGGAGGCCCGGGCGCTTTGCGTCCCGCTCCATCAACGTTTCCGGAAGTATCATGAAGAAGACTCTTATCTTGCTTGCCGCCGTAGCGGCACTTTCCCTCTCCGTTTCAGCGTGTGGCTCCAAGGAAGAATCCAAGGAAGCCGCGGCGGATGGTTCCGCCTCCAAGGCTGATGTCAGCTTTGCGTTCGGCGTTGCCGTTGGTTCCAGCCTCAAGGACACGGGCGTTGACATCGACTACGACAAGTTCATCGCGGGCGTCAAGGACATCATCCAGAACGAGAAGCCCAAGGTGAGCATCGAGGAAGCGCAGAACACCATCCAGGTCGCCATCATGGCAGCCATGAAGGTCAAGTCCGACAAGAATTTTGAAGCCGAGACTGCCTTTTTTGCTGAAAACGGCAAGAAAGCCGGTGTAACGACGACCGCCAGCGGCCTCCAGTACGAGGTGATTACCCTCGGTACCGGTCCCAAACCCCTCGAGACCGATACCGTCCGCGTTGATTATGTCGGCACCTTCCTCGATGGCAAGGAGTTCGACAGCTCCATCGCCGCGGGCGAGCCGGCTGTGTTCCCCGTAGCCATGGTCATCCCCGGCTGGGTAGAGGGCATCCAGCTTATGCCCGTAGGTTCCAAGTTCAAGTTCTACATCCCCTCGATGCTTGCGTACGGCGAGCAGGGTTCCCAGGGTGGCATCGAGCCCTTCAAGACACTTGTCTTTGAAGTTGATTTGCTAGCAATCGAGCCCCCCGAGGCAAAATAATGTTCATGGCGGCCTTTCCGGGCCGCCTATAACCTGAATATCTTGCGGAGATCGGCACCCCGCAATACCCGGCCATGCAGGTAGAACAGGAATACTGCTACCGGAACCAGGGCCAGCGCTGCGACGATCGACCAGTAGGGCCGTATGCTTGTACCGAGTCCTATCCTCAGTATCGACTCCAGCGCGATGAGCAATGCCGCCAGACCCAGTGCACCTATGCCCAGCAGGTTGATGCCTTTGACCCGCCTGGTGACCATGATCTCCGCTGTCGCCGCTGCTATCATGAAGCTGGTCATGGCGATGGGCGTTCCAATGGTAAGCGACCAGTCCATTTTCCCGTCCATACAGTCGAGCACCAGCAGGAAAGCGATGACGGCCACAGCCATTATCGTGAGTGCCGCCTTGATCCTGCCGTACAGGATGATGGGCGCGACGACCATGATCCACCCGAATACCACCGACGCGACGGCATACCGTGACCAACCCAGATCCGCGTCGGAAAGCAGATCGACCAGGAACAGGGCTGCACTTGCGAGTGCCACCGCCAGGCTCAGGAGTTCTATCCCTATGCGCCTGCGTTCAGCCTTGGACAGCCTGTATGCGTCTTCAGGGTCGATGATGTGCTGCGGATAGGGGCCAGCCTCCGGTTTCCTGATTGTCGCATCGAGATTCTGTATGGGGGCCGAGCACAGGGGACAAGCAGCGACTCCGTCGTCGACCTCGACTCCGCACCTACTGCAATATGGCATGACTGGATTCCTTTCCGGGGCCGGTTAGCTGGTTTGATTCTACCTTGACCCGCAACCCGTCCCTGACAAGCCTCGTGAAGAAGGCCCGTTCCAGGTCGTTGCGTTCTATGACGCTCCCGAAGCTGATTGAAAGCGCGTCGCGGTGGCTTATCATGCCAGCGACGGTTTTCAGGCCCGGTGTCGAGGGCAGTATGACATCGATGCGGAGTACCTTGTCTGAGAATGATTCCGGCAGCCTGGCCAGGCCGACATTGGTTGCGATGCTGGAATAGAGGTTCTCGCCATAGGATTTATAGACTCGGCGCATGAAGACGTTCTTCAAGGTAAGCGGAATGATGCGGATGAATGGATTCTTGGCGGTCATAACGTTCCTGGTGATCATCCTTGCCAGTTCCTTGGCGTCGTAGGCCAGACTCATCATCGCCCTTGCCCTTGCGATGATCTCCTTGAACTCGTAATGGCCCAGCCGCGTGTCTATGTCTGGAAGCGCGTAGAGGCTGAAGTTGCGGAGCGTAGTCGACGGAAAGAAATTCCGCAGGTTGGCAGGAACCTGCAGCCGCAGTGGTCTGCGCTTCCGCCTGTCTGCACAGCGTGGCTGCGCATCCTGGACATCCTGGAGTGCCGCCAGGTACACCGCGGACAAGTATACTGTCAGCGTCGTTCCGTATTCTTTTGATTTCTTGAGGACTTCAGCCAGAGAGAGCGTCCCGGTTGTAACACGCATGGTGTGCAGGGGCAGTGCCAGCCCCGGCAGGTGCCATGCCACAGTTCCCCGTACGGGTTTTGGTATGCCTGGCATCGCGAACCGGGAAAACGCATCCTCCCATTCGGAAGGATCCGGAGTGCCCCCGGGATCGAACACACCATCGCTGTACTCGGTTTCAATGCCCTGCAACCGGTAATACTCGGCCAGTAACGACCTGAAAAAAATCATTGCCCCATGGCCATCGGTCAGGATATGGCACATCTCGAGCGCTATCCGCCTGTCATAGGCCCGCACCCTGTAAAGATAGCCGCCCCGTTTCGTGGTCGATAGCTTCTGCATGGGGAATCTGGAATCTTGTACCACTTTCTGGGGCGTCTCGTTGCGCTCAAGGAAAAACCAGAAGAAACCCTTGCGCAACTCTATCTGCAGATACGGGAAGCGGGGCCTGACCGCATCCAGGGCCTTCTGGAGTTGCTCCACGACGACCAGTTCCCGGAGCGTAGCCTGAAGCCTGTAGTACGCGCTGATCCTGTCAGACAGGATGGGTGCATAGATGATGGCAGCATGATCGAGCGCATACCAGGGATGATCGCCTGTACTCAGGCGGCCAGAGTACAGGCGGGCTTCGGCTGGGGCAGGAGGGACGGACTTGTTCGTCATCATGTACAGTGTACTGTCAAAAAGAGATTTTTGACATACATGAGCCTATGCAAAACCGATGCAAACGGTCAGAATGGCTCATCGATGATAGATCTCCACACCCATTCAACCGCCAGCGACGGGGCGCTTGCTCCCCGGGCCCTCGTAGAAAAGGCCGCCTCCGAGGGTCTGACGGCCCTCGCTTTAACCGACCACGACTCCCTTGATGGCCTCGCCGAGGCGGGGGCTGCGGCGCAAGCGCTGGGGCTTCGGTTCATACCCGGCATAGAGATAGAGATAGCCTTTGAACCCGGCGAGTTCCATCTGCTGGGGCTCGATCTCCTGGACATCAGACAGCCGTTGCGCGACGCCGCGGGCATGCTTGCCGCATCGCGGGAGGAACGGAACCGCGCCGTCATTGAACTGCTGCGGGCAGATGGTGTAGACCTCGACTATGACGAGCTGCGCGCACGGGCAGGGACGGGCATGATAGGCCGGCCCCACATCGCGGAGCTACTCGTCGCCAAACGAATCGTCAAGAACAAGCAGGCTGCCTTTGACCGCTACCTGGCCAAGGGCAGGCCGTACTATGTGCGGAAAGCCTGCATGGAGCTCCCCGATGCCATTCGCGTCGTCCAGGAATCCGGAGGACTTGCGTTCGTTGCGCATCCGATGTCGCTGTTTGCCAGCTGGAAGCGGCTGCGTTCCCTGTTCGAGGAATGGAAGGCCCTCGGCGTAGACGGCATCGAGGCATGGCACCCTACAGCCAGGCTCGTCGACTGTACCCGCCTCGATACATTAGCCCGCGAATTCGGCTTCCGTGTCAGTGCCGGCAGCGATTACCACGGCGCCGTCCGCCCCGACCGCCGCCTCGGCCACACCGTAGGCAACAAACCCATCAGCGAGACCTACCTGGCGTGCCTGGAACGGTAAAGCCGTTTAAAAGAATCTTTATCTTCATAATTTTCTTACTCGTCTTCTCTGTGGCTCTTTGCCAAATTTCCTACTCTTTATTCCTCATCTTCTCTGTGTCTCTGTGCGAAAATTCCTGATTTTTCCCGCCCGGCTTAGCCGCGGCGGCAGCCGGAGCAGCCTAAAACATGGACGTGGCGGTGGCCGGGTTTTTCAAAGTAGCGGGCCAGCAGGTAGCCGCCACGAGGCACGACCTTCTCGCAGACCGGGCAGACACGGCGGTATTCGGAGTTTTCAGGCCAGCAGTAGGGGCAGCCATAGATCTGCATCACCTTGTCGCTGCTGGTGCTCTTGAACACTTTTGACTTGACCAGGGCTCCCGGCGTCAGTTTTTCGCCGCAGACGGGGCAGGTCCTGACCCCCACACCCTTTTCCTTGACCTCGCCGCGGCTGTCTGAGACAAAACGGGGATTGGTCCGTTCCCTGCGCTCCGCATGGGGTCGGTAAACTACGGCCCAGAACAGCCAGAGCAGCAAAGCGCCAATGGAAGCGAGTACGGTAGCGAAAATCAGATCATCCATCCGGGCAGTATAGCATGTCGTTGACGATCAGCGCCGCCTGAGGCCATACTGCGCTCATGGCCACCCTCTATATGATAGCGACGCCGATAGGCAACCTCGAAGACATCACGCTGCGTGCCGTGAGGATACTCGGCGAGGTGGATGCGATAGCCTGCGAGGACACGCGGCACACCCTCAAGCTGCTCAACCACCTGGGTATCAAGAAGCAGCTCGTCGCATGCTACGCGTATGAGGAAGAAAAGGGCACGGCGCGCATCCTTGGCCTGCTCGAACAGGGCCGGAACATGGCCTACTGCTCCGACGCCGGCACGCCCGGCCTCTCAGATCCTGGTGTCCTGGTTGCGATGCGGGCCCGCGAAGCCGGTCACGAGGTCGTGCCCATACCCGGTCCCAGCGCCTTTGCCGCGCTGATATCGGCTTCCGGCATCTTCTACAAGGCGGTTACCTTTGCCGGATTCCCGTCTCCCAAGCCTGGACGCCGCCGTTCCAGGGCCGCGGAGCTCATGGCCCGGGAAGAAGCCTTCGTCATGTACGAATCCCCTCACAGGATAGTAAAACTATTGACGGATATTGCCGATATAGATAGTGAGCGGCGCATTTGCGTCGGCAGGGAGATGACGAAGCTGCACGAGGAGTTCCTGTGCGGCCCCGCTTCCGAAGTCCGGGATACGCTTGCGGCCAGACCCGAGGTAAAGGGCGAGATCGCGCTACTTGTATCCGGATTTAAAAAAGGGTAAACTTGAAGCACTGTGTTGCCGATATTGAGAATGTGAAAGGCAGGGGCCACCTATGACGATTGACAGGCTGAACCCGCTGGATCCGATCCAGCCCAAGAAACCCTCCGGCGCGACCCGCGTTGACAGGAATTCGGGGAATGATTCCGTGAGCCTGTCCTCGGAGGCCATGGTCAAGGCCGAGCTCTTCAAAGCGCTCGAACTTGCCAGGTCCGCTCCGGAAGTCAGGATGGACCGTGTAGCGGAGATCAGGGCCAAGCTCGAGGATCCCAACTACATCAACGATACCGTACTGAACGCTACGGCGGATCGCATCCTCGACCAGTTCCTCTAGAATCCAGGCTATGTATCGAGAATCGGGGCGGAGGCTGGCAGGCTTCCGCCTTTTTCTTTGTGCAGACATCGTACAGGCATCGAACAGGAGTACGGCATATGGCTGATTTCAGGTTCCACGTACCGGCTGACTGCTTCATAGGGCAGGACGCGCTTTACAAACTGCCGCTGGTGCTCGAAGGAGGACCGGACCGGGCGCTGCTCGTGGCGGATCCGGGGCTCCGCGAGGCAAAGACAACCGAACGACTTACCACAATCCTGGAAGGGCGGGGCATGCAGCTCATCGCCTTTGACGATATGAGCGAGCGGCCGTCTTCTGCCGCAGTGGAAGAAGCCGTGGCTCTGGCCAGGGGTTCCCGCGCGCCACTTGTCATAGGCCTGGGCGGGATACGTGCGCTGCACGTGGCCAAGGCCGTAGCGGCGCTTGCGCCTGGCGACAGTTCCGTTGACCGCTGGATGGATGGCGAACCTCCGGTACGGCAGTCGTTGCCCCTGGTGCTCATACCGACCAGCTACCGCGATCCTTTCTTGTTGTCCGGTGGACTCGTGCTTACCGATGCCCGCTCCGGCGGTGCCGTGTTCCTGCAGGCCCGCCGCGGCGTTGAGACTGCCGTCGTGCTGGACCCCAATGCGCTGGGCGGGCTGTCCGCAAAGTCAGCGGCCGCTGCGCTGCTGGACGGTGCGATGGGCGCCATCGAGGGCTACGCCTCGGCCCGCGAGGGTTTTTTATCTGACATGGCGCTGAAAGAGGCCATAGGCTTGTACATCCGTGCCCTCGACGTGACCATTCAGCGCCCCGAGGATCCCCAGGCCAGGATGGATGCTGCGCGCGCCTGCTTCCTGTCGGGACTCGGGCTTGCCGCCTCGTCACCGGGCCTCGGCACGGCCATATCCTTTGCCATCAACGCGCGCTGGGGCGTGCCCAAGGCCAACCTGGCCGCGGTCATCCTGCCGTACCTCCTCGAGTCGCTGTCACGTTCAAGACCGGAGAAGATAGCGGCCATTGCGCCGCTGTTCTGCGAGGTCGATCCCGAAGAAGGCGCCGCAGGCGCTGCCGCCAGGGCCGTAGAGTCGATGCGCACGCGCCTGGGCCTCCTCAAGATACCCAGCCGGCTCAAGGACTTTGAACTGCCCCTGGAACGCCTCGTGGAGACCGCCGAAGCCGCCCGCCGCTTTGACTTCATGAATTTCCTGCCCAGGACCATGACCGTGGACGACGTCTTCGACTTCATAAAAACCGTATACTGACGAACTTGGTTCAGGAATTTTTGCACAGAGCCACAGAGAAGACGAGGCAGACTAGGAATTTTTGCACAGAGACACAGAGAAGATGAGAAGAATGAAAGGTAAGGATAACCTGGAAAAGGGAGAGGATTAGAGAATGGAAAGTATTATTCTCTTGTCCTTGCTCATATCTCTACTTGTATTCCTCATCTTCTCTGTGTCTCTTTGCGAATTCTTCTTCTTCCAGATTCTACCTCATCTTCTCCGTGGCTCTGTGCCAAAAACGTATACCTGGCCTTTATGATAGCCATACGGAAGTTGATGAGCCTGTCTCCTTTGCACAGGGCGCGGAAGGCGGCGCAGGTGCTGGGGCATGTGGAGGCTGACTACCGTAACGGTCAGACAGGCGCGGGCGCGTGGGTGTCGGAGCTGGGCGCCGCGTTTGCCGCTGACGGGTTGCTGCCGGCACAGTTGCGCGCGCTCGCGGCCGAAGCTTCGGGCGAGGCTGGCAGGCTGGCTTTGTCGTCGCCGCAGGCGGGAATACGCATTATAAACAGACTTGCACGCGGGCTCGAAGCCCATGCTGGACTCTCACCCGCCGACTGGGACCTGCGCGAACCGCTGGGGTTGTCGCTGGCGGGGGGCGTACGCAGGGTGTATCCGGGCGTCAGGGCGTACCTTGAAGACTTGCGCTCCCCGTTCAACGTGGGCTCGATCTTCAGGAGTGCTGACGCGTTTGGTGCTGCTGAAATCGTGTTGTCAGGCTTTACTGCGGACCCCGGTCACCCGCGCGCGGCACGCTCCGCCATGGGAGCGACCGACATCGTGCCCTGGCGGCGCGGAGGCCTGGATGCACTGTCGGAATCAGGCGAGGCATTCGCACTGGAACTGCGCGGCGAATCCATCGACACCTTTGAATTCCCGGAGCGCGGCATCGTCGTGGTGGGCTCGGAGGAGCTGGGCGTGTCGCCCGAGGCAATGGCGCTGTGTTCCCGCACCGTCAGCATTCCGATGCTGGGCGCCAAGGGCAGCCTGAACGCCGGCGTCGCCTTTGGCGTGCTGATGGACGCGTGGCGGCGCAGCCTGAACTCGCGCGGCATCGAGGCTGTCCGGGGCTGAGGCTGCGTTGAAACAAGCTTAGTCGTCGGCCTGGTCTGACAAAGCAGAACTTGCTAGCGGTTTCTTGAATTTCCTGAAGAGCAATCCGACTATTGCAATGTTGACTATCGATGCGGCGGCAAATCGGTTCCACTTGGGCGAGCCTGAAGCTATGGAACCGACGTAGGCATGGAGCTTGACCGCCACCGTGTATTTGGCGTCGTCGTCCAGAAACACCAGCGGCGCCATGAAGCCGTTCCATGCCGACAGGAAGGCTACCATCGCTGCCGCGCCTATAGCCGGCAGCGCCAGCGGAAGCTGGACACGCATGAGGTAGCCCAAGGTGCCGAGTCCCTCGAGCCTGGCCGCATCCTTGAACGTTGGCGGCTGGTCTCGCAGGTATTCAGCCAGCGCGAACAGTGCTACCGGCAGGCTGTGGTACAGATAGACGAGCACCACAGGGGAATAGCCCCCGAGCAGGCCCAGACGGCGCCAGAGGTCGTACAGCGGGATCAGGGAATGGACTCCGCCTGCGCTTGAAAGGGCCTGCAGCAGGACGAAAACCGTTGCGGCCTGAGCGCGGGGCCTGTCGGCCAGCCAGGTGGCTGCAGGAAAAGCCATCACTCCTATCAGGAAGGCTGTCAGCGCGGAAACGTACAGCGTATTGGCCAGCGCCTGCCAGAGTCCGTCGTCAAAAAAGGCTTTGCCAAAGTTGCCTGGTGTAAAGAAGCGTGGCACGATGGAGTCGATGAAGGCTATGGACAGGTCTGAAAACGCCATCCAGACGATGCAGTATGCCAGGACGACAGCTGCGGCTACCAGCAGGGCGACGACCAGCC
>JAIFMD010000125.1 GCA_020048755.1 Spirochaetota bacterium | reverse complement strand
GGCTTGCTGACATGGGCTTTACAGAAGGAACCGATGGTGTAGTCGTCAGGCGTGGTGGATTCGGCGGACCCATGCAGGTCTGCATCCGTGGCTATGACCTCCTTATAAGGAAGGAAGAAGCCGCCAGGATTGAAGTCGAGCTCGTTGATTCAGCGCGGGGGGGCTTCGGCGGACGTGGAGGCAGGGGGAGAGGAAGGCGGCGCTGGTTTGAGGCCCGGCCCGACTTCGACTAGGCCGGGGAACCGACGGGGATCTCGATCCGGAATTCCGTCCAGCCCTGATTCCGCTGAAACCAAGCGCTTCCTCCGAGTTGTGTCGACATCAGTTCGAGCAGCGTGAGGCCAAGCTTGCCTTTGTTCAGCAGGGCAGCTTCCTCGATCCTGAGCGGGAGGCCTTCCTGCAGACCGGGAAACCCCTGTCCGTCGTCCCTTACGACCAGTGTGATGCGGTTGCCGTCATCCTGCAATAGTAAGGTGATTCTCAGGTCTTCATCGGCAGGCTTGGCGTGCTTGAGGGCGTTGGTCACGAGTTCATTGACTATAAGGCCAATAGGTACTGCCACATCCATCGTAACGATGCTCTGGGCAAGCCCCAGCGTGACATTCGGGGGTTTCCTTGAACCGCTAGACGCCATCGATATTGCCCCGACGAGATCCTTGAGGTAGTTGTTCATGGCGACTGACGACAGTTCTGCCGTCCGGTAGAGCCGCTCATGCACGAAGGAAATGGACATGATGCGCCCGATCAGTGTCGCAGCCGCTTCCTTGAAGGCCTGGTCGCTCGACCGCCGCGACTGAAGCCCTATTATGCTCTTGATGAGGTTGAGGTTGTTCTTGACGCGGTGGTGCACCTCGCGGAACAGCGTCTCGCGGTCGCGAAGGGCTGCCCTGAGTTCGAACTCTATTTCCTTGCGGAGCAAGCGCTCCATGTCGAGCTTTCTGTGGTAGTCGGACAGGTATCCGAGGATGGTGCCCACGATGATGCCCGACAGCTCTGCCATGAGCTTGGAAGCGGGTGCATATTCGGGATGGCGAAGTATCGCGTAGAGTGCCAGGTTTGCAGGGAGGGCGACGATGCCGGCCAGCACCCCGGCGGCGAGGCCGTATCCAATCGAAGCGGTTATAACAGGGATGAGGACGAAGTAGTTTGTGGAGACACCAAGACGCGGGCCGAGGGATAGTACACTTGCCACGTAGATTGTGACCGATGCTGAGACGGTGAGCAGACGATAGCGGCCGAACAGGCGTTCACGGATCCGACCCAGAGTCCGGTCGAAAGGGGAAAAGAGCTGCTCCGGTTCGAGCGTCGGTCGGTGCGTGCTACCCATTCCCCTCCCGCTTTCATCCAGTTCTGGTAGATGCTCAGTCTGCGTCTTTGTTCTTGCCGAATATCCGCTTGATCCTGTCCAGAAGGCCAGCCTTCTTAACGGAAGGAGTGACCGGCTTGGACTGTTGCGTTTGCGGTTTCTGTGACTGGGCCTGGGCAGGCCTCCCTGCTCCGTGTCTGCCGGTCTGCCCTCCCTGCCTGCCAGTCCGGGGAGTTCCGGCGTTGTTGCCGGCATTGCCCTGGAGCTGCCTGCCGCTTCCCGGCAACCCACCCTGAGCCTGGCCCTGCCCCTGGGAGCGGCCCTGGTCTCCGGAATACTTGTCCTTGTAACGCTTCATGCGCTCGTCGGAACTGACAGCATACGGATCCCTGCCGACCTGTACGGGACGCGTGGCTTCAGACGGCCTGGCTTGTTCGGGCGGCCTGCGCAGGTCGGGCCGGTCAGGGCGTGGACCGGATTGCGGTGCGCGGGTTGCCTGGCCTCGGGAGCCCTGTGTGGATCCCCGGCCAGCATAGCCTGCTTCGCGTCCGCCAGGGCTGGAACTCCGTTCTCCGTGGCCCGCCGGACCGCGGCGCGCTCCGTGTTCCTGCGCCGGCCTGCCGTGCCTGTCGCCATGGGCCGAGCCACCATAGGATGAGCCGCCGCGCCCTGCGACACGGTCGCTGCCGGGACGCGCCCGGTCGTGTGCATGGCCAAAGCGTATGCCTGAGCTCTTGTCCTCGCCGAACAGCTCGGGGCTGACCGGGAATACAGGAATCTTGACTTCTATGTACTTTTCAATCGCGGGAAGGCCATAGACGAATTTCTCGCAAGCCAGCGTGATGGCCTTGCCCGCGGCTCCGGCCCTAGCCGTGCGGCCGATGCGGTGCACGTAGGACTCGGGGTCGGCGGGTACGTCATAGTTGATGACCATGTCGAGGGCGTTGACGTCCAGTCCGCGCGCTGCGACATCGGTGGCAACGAGCATGGACAGTTGTCCGGCCTTTAGCCGCTCTATAACCTGGAGCCGCTTTGCCTGGGGCAGGTCGCCCATGATGTATTCGCACTCATAGCCATTGATGCCGAGGCGCCGCGATATCTCTTCGGCTTTGAATTTCTGGTTGCAGAAGATAAGGGCGCTCTTCGGTTTGTCCCGGGCCAGGAGGCCCAGCAGCACACGGAATTTCTCGTCCGACCCGACATGGTAGAGCTCCTGGGTGACAAGGTCTACGGTGACGGACTCCGCTTCTATGACGATTTCTTGGGGCTCGTCCATGTATTCCCACGCCAGATTCTTGATGCGGAAATTGAGGGTGGCAGAGAACAGGAAGGTCTGGCGCTCCTTGGGAGGGGGCAGGTAACGCAGGAGCTTGCGGAGGTCATCGATGAAGCCCATGTCGAACATGCGGTCTGCTTCGTCTACGACGAGGAAGCCGACATCGCGGAGCAGCATCTTGCCCTGCTCTACGAAATCGATGATGCGACCCGGCGTTCCGATAATGACCTGCACATCGTCGCGGAGCATGTCTATCTGCGGGCCGTACGCGACACCGCCGTAGAAACTGCCCATTGATATGGGTAGGTGCTTGCCGAGCTTCTGCGCTTCGGCTTCTATCTGCACGGCAAGTTCACGTGTGGGTGCGAGAATGAGCACCCGGCGGTGTCGGCTTGCAGGGTCAGTCATGATGCGCTGGAAGATTGAAATGAGGAAGGCGGCGGTCTTGCCGGTACCTGTCTGTGATTGCGCGTAGATGTCTTCGCCCGCGAATGCGTGCGGAAAAACTGCTGCCTGTACTGGCATGCACGTGATGTAGCCGGCGTCCGCAACGCTACGGGCCAGGTCGGGGTGCATGTTGAGTTCTGAATAGTCCATTCGTTACACTCGATCCTTCAATAAAGTACTGCAAGGATACACGGTAAGCGCGTGCTTGTTAAGTCCTTGCCGATTCTTGAAAAAACCGTCAGTGCATGGATGCTTCGATGCGCTCGATCTGGTCCGTGAGGTCTACGCACTGGTTCATCCAGAAGCTTTTTGATCCCCAGCCTTCAAAGCGGTCCAGGAACCCGCGGTCGGATCGCTGCTTGGACTGCCATGCCATGAAGTGGACCATGCGGAGCAAGCGCAGTGGTTCCACGAGGGACAGAGCCGAGCGGTCGAACGGCATGAAGGCCTCGTAGCCTTCGACGATGAGTCCGAGTTCGCGCCGGCACTCGTCTGCCTGGCCCGGGAGGAGCAGCCAGAGGTCCTGGACTGCCGGCCCGGAGGCCGCGTCGTCAAAGTCTATCGCCAGGAGGCCCGAACCGACGCGGTCCAGCACGTTGCCCCGGTGGAAGTCGCCGTGTAGGCGGATGTTCGCCGCGCCAGCGGCTTCGAGTGCCTGGTCCACCATCGACGCAGCCTTGGCCAGAAGCGGTTGAAGCCGCTCCACGGCCTCGGGATGCACCGAGCCACCTTCAAGGATTTCCCGGGAGTACGTGGAACTGAGTCCCGGTGCCACGCGGATACGGTGGCGGAAGGGCTGGATTGCCCCGATGGCGTGGATGCGGCCCGAGAGCGCTCCGAGGCGCAGCCAGTCCTCCTCGCGTTCAGCGTCGAAAAGGCGGCCTCCCCGTTTTGGAAAGAGTGCGAACGGAAAGACCGTCTCGCCACCTTCGCCTTCCACCACGAGCTCGGGCAGCGTGAACCCGCCAAGGTCGGCCAGCGGAGCTACGACGGGTATCTCGGCGGTAGCCAGTTCCGCAACGAAGGCGTGCTCTTCCATGATTGCCTCATGGGACCAACGTCCGGGCCGGTAGAACTTGACCACATATTCTTCGCCTGAGTCGGCTTTCAAGCCGTAAACGCGGTTGGCGTAGCTGGGATACGCGAAGAACGAGCCGTCCGGTTCAAAACCAAAGGCCTCGCCGACCGCGGAAAGGGCCAGTTCGGGTGACAGATCGTCGAAGGCGGCTATCGGTTCGTTCATGGACAAAGGGTAATGGTTTGTGATGTCGCGGGACAAGGAGTCAACCGGGGACAGAGCTTTATAAAAATGTGCTAAAGTGAAAGCGCCAGTGCGCGGCCTGGCGTACAGGAGTTATGAGAAAGCTAAGGATTCTACAGGACGGTGCGCTGTACCACGTTACGGCTCGTGCGAATCGGAAAGAGATGATTTTTGATTCGCAGGAAATTAAAGAGCTGTTTCTAGAGGTGTTGCTGCGTGCCAAGAGCAAGTACGATTTCCAGCTGGAAAATTTCTGCATCATGGGGAATCATTTTCATCTCCTGGTGCGGCCAGAAGGTACCACCAATCTGTCCAGGCTAATGCAATGGGTTATGAGCGTATTTGCCATGGCATATAATCGTATCCACGGTCTTGTTGGCCATGTCTGGTGTAGCCGGTTCTTTTCCCGGATCGTTTCCGGGCTCCGGGCGTTCCTGCGGACGTTCGGCTACATCGATGACAATCCCGTGGCAGCGCACCAGGTGGAGGATAAGCGGGACTGGCGATACGGCGGTCTTTGGCATCACCGAGCAGGAAACGTAGATCTAATTGCAAGCGCTGACTCCTTGCTCAGGTTGATGGTACCGGAACATATGCAACTTATGCTTATGGATGCTTCAAAGCAGTACTGATTTTTCCCGGGCGGCTCTTGATTTGCATGCATCGGGTGTTTTACCGGATGACTGAGCATGAAGCTTTTATTTACCTCCATAACTCCTGCATGGACAGAGTCCGTGGCTTGGGAATTTTTGCCACTTGGCCAAAGCCGGGAATTATCACCGCAATTCGCATTGAAAACTATATTTGCATTATTTTATAAATTATTGTTGATAGCGATATTACTTGTACCTGGAATTTCAGGTTTTACACATATTCTTCGTCATTGCCAGACTTGATCAGGCATGAAAGACCAATGACGTCCGGAAAGTCCTTTCGCACGCGGTGATTGTGGATCATGCTTTATGGCTGTGCACTCGGTTACCTGCATGGTGTCGTGACACTCAGGCGATTAGAGGGTATAGTCCGATCACTGCATGAACATATTATCTCTCGACGGCGTTTCAAAGACGCTCATAGGCACGCCGCTGTTCCAGGATGTCTCGCTCGGTATCGAGGAAGGCGAACGCATCGGATTGGTCGGCCGCAACGGTGCCGGTAAATCAACATTCCTCCGCATACTCTCAGGAGCGCTCGCACCGGATGACGGTACGATAGCGCGCAGGCGCGGGCTCCGCGTCGCCCTGCTGCCGCAGTTGCCCGCAGCGCCTCCGGGGACAAAGCTAGCCGAATTCCTGTACGGTGGTGATTCCGATCTGGCGCGACTCGTGCGGGATTACGAAGCCAGGGTTTCAGGCCAAGGTTCAAATGGAGGAACTAGCGGGGACAGAGCTGCGGACAGTCGCATTCTCGATATGCTACATGCCAGGATGGAGAGCGAGGGCGGTTTTCAGCTTGAGCGGCGCTTTGCTTCGTTGTGCACGGAATTCGGGCTTACCGACATTGACGCGAGTATGGACGGCATGTCCGGGGGCATGATCAAGAAGGCCGCGCTTGCCCGCTGCCTGGCTGACGCTGCCGATCTAGTGCTGCTGGACGAGCCGACAAACCATCTTGACCTGGCTGCTATTGAGTTGCTGGAGCGCAAGCTGGGTTCCGCGGCGTTTGCGTTCGTCGTCGTCACGCATGACCGCGCCTTCCTCGACGCGGTAGCTGGTCGCATCCTCGAAATAGAGCGTTCGTCGGTGTTTTCCTATCCCGGCGACTACTCGACTTTCATTGAGATGAAGAACGAACGCTGGAATTCACTGGAGAAAGCCGATTCGCGTCGCGAAGCCATCCTGAAGATAGAGATGAAGTGGCTGATGCGTGGCGCCCGTGCCAGGGCGACGAAGAGCGAGCGGCGCAAGGATCTGATCAAGGGTATGCAGGCTGCCGCCCTTGATCGTCCCGTGCCTATGGGCTCGTTCTCATCCAAAGCCAGACGGCTGGGGCGCAAGGTCCTCGAACTCAAGGGGGCAGCCAAACGCTACGGAGAGCGGCTGGTCTTCGAGCCGTTTTCGTACGAATTCGTCAAGGGCGACCGCATCGGTGTCGTCGGCCCGAACGGGTCAGGCAAGACGACGCTGCTGGGGATGATAGCCGGCACCCTGGATCCCTCCGAGGGATCGGTTGACCGCGGCACCAATACCGCCTGTTCGTACTACGGGCAGACTGCGGCGGGCTTGCCTATGGATGTCCGCATGGTCGATTTCATTCGGAGCAAGTCTGAAGTTACGACACTTGGCGATGGTGCCGTACTTGACCCGGAACGCCTGCTGGAGCGTTTCCTCTTCGACCGCACGATGCACGACCAGCGGCTTTCAACGCTCTCGGGTGGAGAGTTGCGGCGTCTCCAGCTTGTTTCGGTCCTTGCGGAGCATCCCAATTTGCTCATCCTCGATGAGCCGACGAATGACCTGGACATCGACACCATTGAATTGCTTGAGGATTATATCGATGCCTTCGATGGTTGCGTCATCGTTGTCTCGCATGACCGTGCTTTCCTGGATGGTGTTACTACGACGACGATTGCGATAGATGCGTCCGGCCGCGCCTTGTTGTACCCCGGGCCGTATGGCGAGTATCGCGAATACCTCGAGGCGGAAGCCGAAGCCAGGGCCTTTGCTGAAAAGGCAGAAGCGGAGAAAGTTGAGGGCTTGCGTCGATCCAGGGACAGAGCTGATATGGCTGAGAAGCCACGAAAGCCTACGTGGGCCGAGCGTAAGGAGTACGAGGGCATACTCGACGAGATCCAGGCTCTTGAAGATGAAAAGGCGGCACTTGAAGTGCTGTTTGCATCCGGGGCAGCGGCGGATGAAGTGGAGCGCGCTGGGCGCCGGTACGCCGAGCTCTGTCCCCTTATCGAAACAAAGACGACCCGCTGGGAACTGCTCGCAGCCCTTGTAGACTCCTGAGCCGTACTGCGATAGGAGAGAACCCCATGAACGACGACCGTATCGAGCCGATGGAAATTAAACTGGCGTACTTGGAGAAGATGGTGGCCGACCTTGACACACTGGTTTACGAATACGGTCGCAGGACCGAGCGGCTTGAGCAAGGCCTGCGTGAAATGGCTCGGCGGCTGGCAGAATTCGGAGCTGAAAAGGGGGCCAGCCCGCCTGGCGGAGAGCGGCCTCCACACTACTGACCCGTGCTTCTTGTTCGAAGCTTGTAGTGGTGACTGTCGGAATCAACGGTCAATTTAGCTGTCGAAAAAGCCCCGCGTTCTGGAACGCGGGGCTGGGTATCAAGGCCTTAAGACCGGGAGGACGGCCTTAAGGCCTGGTATCAGAGGGTAAACGACAGGCCGTCTACAAGTATGCCCGGCAGGTAGCTGCCGCCTACCTGTCGGTGCTCATACGTAGATGATTCCACGAGCAAGTGACGTTCTTTGGTAACGGCCTCCAGCTTGGCTCCGAGCATGTTGTACAGGGACTCGTCCCAGCGTAGATCCTTGATGGGGCCGACGATCTTTCCATCCTCTACCCAGAGGCAGGCGAACCTGGTCATGCCGGTGATGCGGGCCGCCTGGACATCGCTCCAGTTCAGATAATGGAAGTTAGACACATATATGCCGGTGCCCAGTGCTCTCAGCGCGTTGGCCTCGGGCAGGTCGCCTCCGTCGATGGAGACAGAGCGAACATCTTCTCCTTCTTCAGCTCCGTTTGCCGTGATTCCGTATTGCTTGGCAGTGCGGGAGCTTACGATTGTATTCTCTATTTTGCCACCGGCGACGATCACGAGTCGTTCCGGTGCGAGTTCTCCATCATCGTTGAACGCAGGTTGTACCCCCAGTGAGAAGTCCTGACTGAAGCCGAACCTGGGCGACATCGTCTCGCGTCCCTCGCGCAGCGCAATATAAGCGCTCTCGCCTTGTCGTAGTCCGCGCTCGCCGAAGCCATTCCACGAGAAAAACGTTACGACTTCGTTCAGGGCATCTGCGGTTATGAATGCGCGATACTTGCCAGGGGACAGAGCTATCTCTTGCTTGTCGAGATTCTCAAGCGACAAACGTGTGGTCGCGATTCGCGCGGCGTATTCCTCATCGCTCCATTCCCGGCCGGCGTAGGATGATTTAACAGCCCTGCCGTTGGGCAACCAGGTTGAATAGTCGACGATGAATGTCTCGGTCTGGAACCAGTGCTGCGCGCCTGCAGAATTGGCTGCGGCACGACAGACGAGCCCCTGGGTGTAGAGGCCGGTGAAGTCGAGCCCGGCCGTCGGTCCGAGCACGCGCGCGGGTATCTCGCTTTCAGGGATCAAGGATCCAGCATATCTGGCATCTGACGATTCAGCAGCTTCAGGCACTGCCTGGTACGGGTCATCGGGCAACAACGGCATCATAGCGCGTGCCTGGCCCAAGGTCTGGGCAATCAGTTCGTCGTCGCGAGCTCTGTCCCCCGAGAGTCCAAGCTGGAACATCCAGGACTTGGCACCCTTCCAGAGCTTCACTCCGACGTCTGCCTGTTCGACGGTGCCGGACTGGCGGATCTTGCCGTTGTTGAAGCGCATGAACGCGGTGCGCTCAGCCGTGTAGCTGATTGCCGCCTGCTCGCCCGGCAGGAGTTCCCCGAGCACACGGTTGGAGACCACTTCGAAATGTGGCTTGAAATCGTTTGTCATTTTCCGCCTCCGAATACTTCGACGTCGGAGAACGCGCAGACGGGACTGGCGTGGCCGACGAACATCACCTGGTTCGGTTCACCCTTGCCGCAGTTCGGTGTGCCGAAAGCCGCAAAGGTTTCCTGGTTTCCGACTGCCGACAGGTTGCGCCAGAACGTGCTGGAAATGCCGCGATAATTGGGATCACGGACAGTTTTCGTCAGTTTGCCATTCTCTATGAGTGTGCCGTATTCGCAACCGAACTGGAACTTGTTGCGGTAGTCGTCGATCGACCAGGAGCGGTTGGTCCGCATGAGCACGCCTTTTTCTATGGATGCTATCATGGCCTCCAGTGACGTCTCGCCTGGTTCCAGGTTCAGGTTCGCCATCCGGTCCATGGGAGGCCTGTTCCAGGAAGTGGCCCGCTGATTGGCGACGCCGGCCACGCCGGATCGGGCCTGGCTCTCGAGGCTGCCCAGTCCGCGTACAAGTACGCCATCCTTGATGAGCAGCTGCTTGATGGCGAGGTTTCCTATCTCGTCTGCCCCATAGGAAGCCAGTTCTCCAGCAATCGTCGGGTCGAAGCTGATGTTCATCAGCTTGGATCCATACTGGAACGAGCCGAAGTCGGCGAGTTTGACGAAACTGGAGCCGGCGTAGTTGCGCTCGTCACCGAGTATGCGGTCGAGTTCAAGGGGATGGCCAATGCTTTCGTGGATCTGCAGCATCATCTGGTCGGGTGTCAGGACGAGGGTGCGCCTGTCACTCGGGCAGGTCTCTGCCCCGAGCAGTTCAACGGCTTCGGCACCCACGCGGCCTGCGTCGGCGAGTAGAGCATCAATATCGAAGAGTTCCCAGCCTCCCTGGCGGGTCAGTCCGCGAGGGCCATTAGCCGTGCGCAGTTGCACGACGTCCCCCCTGCGGGCAACGGCCTGCAGACTGGTGCCCATGTAGAACAGTGACTGCTCTATGTCGGCACCATTCGTCGAGACTATCTCGTAGTCGTAGCGGCCGACTTCGACGAGCGCTGTGGTCTGGATGACCTCGTCCGAATGCTTGAGGGCACCGCAGGCGTCGAGCAGGAAGGAGAATACTCCGTCCGGGGCGACAGGAGACTTGCGGCTGCGGGGCGTCTCATAACGGCTCCGGGTGGGGGGCCGCACCGACTGGTCAAAGCGATGTACGCCTCGTCCGGCGGCTGCCTTGGCACAGGCCAGAGCTGATGCAGCCGCTCTGGCGATGCCATCGGGTGTAAGGTCCGGGGTTGCGGCATATGCAAATTCCCCGTTGAAGAGCACTTCGACCATGGCTCCGTCGTCAGCGCCGCTTATGGCCTGATCGAAAGCTCTGTCCCTCGCCATGTAGTAGGACGCACTTGTGCTGCGGCGCCTCAGTCCGAGCCATGAGGCTTCCCTGGCGGCGTTCTGGGCCGCATCGAGGAGCCTGCGTAAATCGCTTCGCATGGTTGCTCTCCTTGTGGTTGAATTTTTAAACACTCTAACGTTCAAATAAGTTGAACGTCAAGGTGACTGCTTTCGTAAGAACCATTTTTTACGTTATAGTACCGTCGATGAAAATCATAATAATCGGAGCCGGAATGATCGGCCTCCAGATAGCGCATGAGCTGATAGAAGAGCGGCGGGATGTCGTCATCGTGGAGAAGAATCCCGAGGCGGCCAGGCGTGCCAGCGAGGAACTCGACTGCATGGTGCTCAACGAGGACGGCAGCCGTCCGGAGACGCTCCGCAAGGCAGGGGCGGCCGACGCCGACTGGTTCCTTGCGTTGACCGGCACGGATGAGGTGAACATCGTTGCCTGCGGCTTGGTCACCGCAGAATCGCCTGGGGTCCGGACCCTGGCCAGGGTAGAAAGTCCGTTCTATGCCTCACTTTCAGCAGTACAGCGCAAGGCGTTCGGACTGCAGGTGCTCATCAATCCAGCCGCTGAGACCGCAGACGCTATCGGCCGCATCGTCGAGGAAGGTTTTGCCGAAGACGTGATTCCATTGCATGGTGGCCGGCTACAACTCAGGACCGTTGCTGCAAGCTCTGTCCCCACGTTTGTCGGAAAATCCCTGCGCGAGGCAAAATCCAGTTCGGGAAGTGGCGTGCTTGTCACGGCCATCGTCCGCGACCGGGGCATGGTCGTGCCCGATGGCAATTTTATCGTGGAAGCAACGGATACGCTGTACCTCCTCAGTACCCCCGAGACCCTCGACGGTTTTCTAGGCCAGGTACCAGGTGTAAAGTCAGCAGCCAAGCGAGTGCTTGTCATCGGCGCAACGAGCATAGGCGAGCGGCTTGTGGAACGGTTCCTTGCGAGATCCCGGCCAGGCTTTCTCGGGAGGCTGGCCGGTACCAAGAAGCAGGTTACGCTGCTCGACACCTCGGCCGAGCACAGCAAGCGCATAGCGCATGCCCATGAGGGCGTGGAAATCGTGCTGGGTGACAGTTCTGAGGAAGGCGTGCTCGAGGGGCTCGGCATCGGCCGTGCAGACCTGGTCGTCTGCGCCACGGAATCGCAATCGTTCAATGTGCTGACCGCGCAGTTGGCAAAAGACCTCGGCGCCAGGAAAAGCCTCGCCATAACGCTTAACGACCGATACATGGCGGTCAGTGGGAAACTCGATGTCGATGCGCTTGTGAGCGTCAAAGGCGTCGTTACAGCAGCCGTCCTTGAAATTGTGCGACGAGGAAACATCAAGACCATTCACCAGTTTTATGAAGATGCGGTCGAATTGGTGGAGTTGCGCGTGGATGCGGGTTCCCGCGTTTCCGATCTCTCCCTCAAGCAGATAGATCTGCCCAAAGGTGTGCTCGTGGCCTTTGTTATGCAGGGTGACGAAATGGTTGTTCCGACCGGCGCAACGACGCTCAAAGGCGGTGACATCATCGGCCTCGTGTCCAGGAAGAAGAGCATCGCAGGGCTGGAAAGTGTTTTTGGCGGCTTTCGTGGAGATTAAATCCCTCGTTCGGGCTCTGTCCGGATTGTTGGCCATCGTCGCCGGCTTCATGTCCCTCTGCATGGTAGTCGGATTGGCTGTCGGCGAGGGTATGTCGGCCTTCAGGTCGTTCGGACTTTCTGTCGGTATCGGCTTTGGTTCGCTGGCCGTCTCCATTGTCTTTCTTCGGGTCAAAAAGGCCAGCCTCTCCCACCGGACCGGCTACCTGTTCGTCGTGCTCGCCTGGATATTGTCCACGATCATCGGCGCATTGCCCTTCCTTATCAATGGTTCAATCAAATTGTTCGTTGACGCATTCTTCGAGACCATGTCCGGCTTTACAACCACAGGTGCGTCGATTCTGACCGATGTAGAAGTGCTCCCCGCGTCGCTGCTCCTGTGGCGCTCCATGACCCACTGGTTGGGCGGAATGGGCATCGTGGTGCTGACGGTGGCTATCCTGCCCATGCTCGGCCTCAATGGAAGGGCCGTCATGGGAGCAGAAGCTCCAGGACCGCAGGTAGACAAATTCACGCCCCGCCTCTCACAGACCGCCAAGATACTCTGGCTAATCTACCTTGCCATGACTGTCATCCTGACCGGACTCCTGATGCTGGGTGGCATGTCGTGGCTGGATGCGCTGACGCATTCATTCGGGACCATGGGGACAGGTGGCTTCTCGACAAGGAATGCCAGCGTCGGTGCCTTCAGCTCGGCCTACATCGATATAGTCATCACGGTCTTCATGCTGCTTGCCGGAGCCAACTTCTCACTTTACTGGGCTGCCCTGCGGGGAGACTTCCGGCGCGTCGCCAAGGATACCGAGCTCAGGGCGTACCTCGGCATCTTTGCGGTCGCATCCGCCATCATCGTCTTCGACCTTCGGCGTTCCGGTGTCTTCGAATCAGCTGGAATCGCCGCAAGGTATGCCGCTTTCCAGGTGTCTTCGATCCTCACTACGACAGGTTATGCAACAAAGGATTTTGCCCGCTGGCCGGCCCTCTCCCAGACGGTGATACTGGTGACCATGTTCATTGGTGGTTGTGCCGGATCGACAGGTGGTGGTGTCAAGGTCACGCGCATCGTCACGCTACTCAAGATGGGTCAATCGGAAATGCGTTACCTGCTCAACCCGCGGGGTGTCTACGGCGTGTTCATGGACGGACAATACCTTCGTAAAAACGCCATTTACGACATTGCCGCGATGGTGTTCCTCTACCTGGTTGCCGCATTCGTCTCGATGCTCGTGGTGGCGTCAGGAGGCTACGATATCGTCACGAGCCTCACAGCGACGATGGCCACCCTGGGCAACATCGGCCCGGGCCTGGCACTCGTTGGTCCCACCTGCAATTTTTCTTTCATGCCTGAGTATATCAAATGGTGGCTTTCGTTCATGATGTTGCTTGGACGGCTCGAGGTCTATACGGTGCTTGTGCTGTTCACCAGTACGTTCTGGAAGCGGTAGCAGGCCTGAGCCTGACGGATTCCTAGCTGGCTGTATGCTTTTCCTGATACATGCGCCGGTCCGCGACGGCGAGCACCGCCTCGACATCAGTGCCATCCCGGGGGTAGACCGCGCAACCGATACTCGCGCTGGCAATGCGCGTTACGACGCCGAGGTCGAAAGGTTCCTTGAAGCACGCGGCAAGCCGGGCACGGACCTCGTCGACGCCCTCGGGGGTGTCGACCGGCGCTATGACGGCGAACTCGTCGCCGCCGAGCCTCGCCACGGTATCGCTTTTCCTGATCGCGGCGCTCATCCTTGAGGCTACCCCGGAGAGTAGCCTGTCCCCGGCATCATGTCCGTGGTCGTCGTTCACCGCCTTGAAGTCGTTGAGGTCGAGCATGCACAGGCAGATGTTCGCACCATCCCGGTCAACGCGGCTTGCTTCCACCCGGAGTCTGTCCCAGAAGAGGCTGCGGTTCGGTAGTTCTGTCAGCTGGTCGTGGTAGGCAAGTTCCCGGAGGGCCGATCGCGTCGTCATGAGGCTGAAAACTGCGAATCCAGCCAGGCCACCTATCGCCATGCCTATGACGGAGACGAGGATGGCCAGCCAGCGGAAGGTTTCCCAGCCTCCTTTGGGGATAGTAGCCAGTGACCACAGCGCACCGCCAGGAAGGTTGATGTCCAGGATTACGGGTTCATCGTCGAGTATCGTATCATCACCGGACAGAAGCACAGGTTCTGTACCGGTTGCTGCCTTGGATCCGAGCCAGAAAACAAGGTTGGGATGGTCGAATGCGCCAGCCCTTCTCAGAATCTCGTTCAGGTCCACGACGACGCTGGCCTGTCCCCAGTACTCCAGGCCTTGTGGTCCCGGAGGAAAGATTCCCATGCGGCTGACTACCCCGGTCCCGCCCTGCACCAGTGCATGCGGACCCGAGACCACGGGTTCCCGGCTGGTCATTGCCTGTCGAACAGCTTGTACCTGATCGGGAACCATGGCGAGATCCTTGCCGATGGCTGCCTTGTTTGCTTCGTATGGATGAACGTACTTTATCGTAGTTCCCTCAACCAGGGCAAAGTTCATGATGACGGGGTCGTTCATGTGGAGCACGTCGACAAAGGCAGCGTATGCACCGGCGTCGAGGTCCGGATTCGCTGCTACATAGGCTACGATGCCACGTTCAAGGCTGATGCGCTCGTTGAGGTTCCCCTCTATGGCCACCCGGATGGTTGAAGACTCGAGCAGGACCCTGCCGCGTTCATACTGGGCCAGACGGGCCGCCTGTGACACCCCGGCCATCAGGAACAACGCGGAGATACCGGAAAACACCACAATGCCTGCGAGTATGGCTTTAGTTTTGCGTTGGCGGTTGTTTGGTTGCGCCAGATGATCGTCAAGGAGCATGAGGAGAAGCGTACATGGGTGCACCGATTCATGCAAGTCCGATTTAGCAGCTCTGTCCCTGTAAGTTTTCTAGCAGCTATATATAGAAACAAAAAGCATCATTGACTTGTTTTCTCCAAAACGGTACTGAATATGCATTGTACTTTCGAGAGGGCGTCTGGGGGTTCCTCCCGCGTGCCCGCGCCGGCCAGGCGCAGGTTGCGGGGACGAGACCGAGCGGCGCTGGCGGCTGCGTGACGGCCGCGACACCCACGGGATAAAAGCCCGAGGACGGAGTCTCGATCGATTTCGGGGTCCGTCCGTCCGCCCTCTGATAGCGTTCGCCGCAGGCGTCGTCCGGTCCCGTGTTCGCGGGAGCTCTATATGACTGCCATAACTGCAGATCGTCTTGGCAAGACGTTCACCACGAGAATCCGGCCCACCGGCCGGTTTTCAGCCGCCCGTTCTCTGTTCAGACCCGAGCTCCGCTGTATCGAGGCCGTGAAGGGTGTCTCCTTCGAGGTGGAGGAAGGTGAGCTGGTCGCATTCCTTGGCCCTAATGGCGCAGGCAAATCCACGACAATCAAGATGCTGATGGGCATACTCCAGCCTTCAGAAGGCACGGCACGCGTCCTCGGACTCGATCCCACGCGCGACCGTGTCGAATTGTCACGGTATGTCGGTGCGGTTTTTGGCCAGAAGAGCCAGCTCTGGTTTCACTTGCCTCCCTCTGATTCCTTCAGGCTCCTGGGTGCCATCTACGAAATCGACGAAGACGACCGGAAATGGCGCGAAGCGGAGCTCGTGGAGCGTTTCGGACTCGCACCGTACATGGATGTTCCCGTCAGGAAGCTGTCGCTAGGCGAGCGTATCCGCTGCGAACTGGCTGCGAGCCTCCTTCCGTCCCCGCTGGTGCTGTTCCTCGACGAGCCGACCATAGGCCTCGACATCGTCGCCAAGCGCGAGATCAGGCAGCTTCTCGCCGAAGCGGCCAGGATCGACGATACCACCATTTTCCTGACGAGCCACGACATGGGAGACATCGAGAAGGTCTGCAAGCGGGCAATCATCATTCACCATGGTGAGGTTGTCATAGATGAATCGATGAAAGCCCTGAAGCACCGAGCTCTGTCCCTCAAGCATGTCGGCGTCCGCTATGCCCTGCCCGTCGATCTGGACCTGCCGGGACTGTCCCCGGTAAAGCGCACCACCCTGGCTGCCAGCTACGAAGTGGATACGAGGAAGCATTCGCTGGCTGAGGTAGTGCGTGCTCTGGCGTCCCGCGGGGAGCTGGAAGATATAACGATAGAGGACGAGCCGCTCGAAAATGTCATTGCCAGCATATATGCGACCAAGAGCGGAACTGAAGCACAGGCGTTCGGTTCGCAGCGGGGGGAAACTGAAACCCGTACGGGAGAGGTGATTCATGAGTAGGTTGCAAAAAACACTACGCAAATATGCACTGGCTGCATCTACGGCCATGAGCGAGCGGATAGCCTATCCCGGAAATTTTGTAGGTTCAATGTTTACCTACGCACTCTTCGTATTCATTTTCTCCCGCGTATGGGCTGGCGCGTATGCCGGAGCCACTGAGATTGCGGGCTACACTATGAGCATGGCCGTCTGGTACTTCATCATCGCGGAAATACCGAGCTTTGGATTCGGCCGGTTCTTCTCGACGCTGTCGCGCGACATGAAGAGCGGACAGATTGCCTACCTCCTCGCAAGGCCGTACGACTTCATAGGCTACAGTATGGCCGAGAAGCTGGGCGGTTCGCTTATGGAAGCAGGCATCATCCTCGCTGAAGGCCTCGTGGTCGGGTTGGTGCTCGTAGGTCTGCCGCCCGCCATTGCAAGCGGCTATCCGGCCGGCTCCTCTTCGTTGGCACTGGAAGCGGCCCGCTCTGGATTCCTCGTCGTGTCGCTGCTCCTCGCCGGGGCTTTGAATTTTTTCCTGCAGATCGCACTGGCCATGACGGCGTTCTGGCTCGAGGAGAACGAGGCCTTTTTCTGGATTTTCCAGAAATTTGCGCTGGTTGTCGGGACACTCATCCCCATCGAGTTCCTGCCCGAAAAAGTTGCACGCATCGCTGTCTGGACGCCGTTTCCGTACCTGTCCTACGCGCCAGCGCGGATCATGGTGGCCTTTTCGCCAGCTGAAGCTTTGTCCCTCGTTGCCAGGCAAGCGCTCTGGGTATTCATGGCCCTGCTGCTAGCCCGAGCTGTATTCGCATCCGGGAGCCGCAGGCTCTCGGTGAACGGAGGCTGATGATGAAAATCAAAGATGCGCAAGCGCCGGTTGCCAGATTTCGGGGCAGGTTCAAGGCCTACGCGCGCTTCATGACCGCGGCTTTCCTCGTCAACGTGAAGGCCACGCTTGAATACCGGGTGAATTTCATCCTCCAGTTTTTCGGTATGATGCTCAACAACGCGGCGTTTGCGGCGTTCTGGAAGGTGCTTCTGGACAGGGTTGGAAAGGTCGGCGGCTATGGCTTCTCCGACGTAATGCTGTTGTGGGCCCTCGTATCTTCCTCGTTCGGGCTGGCCCACATAGTATTCGGCAACGTCAGGCAGCTTGGCCGCATCATCATGGAAGGCAGCCTCGACGTGTATCTCCTGCAGCCCAAGGATGTATGGCTCAATGTGCTGGCATCAAAGACGATAGTCTCGGCCTGGGGCGATTTTGCGTATGGATACATCGTGCTCGCCATGATGACGGGGACAGAGCTCGAGAGGTTTGCACTGTTTACCGCACTCATCATCCCCGGAGCCTTGATTTTTGCCGCCACGTTCGCGGCGGTGGAGAGCCTCGCGTTTTTAATCGGCAACTCGTCGGCCTTGTCGTCGGCGCTGACCGAATTCATGCTTTCCTTCTCGCTGTACCCCGAAGGCGTCTATGGCACGGGGCTCCGGTGGATGCTGTACACCATAGTGCCTTCGGGTTTCGTGGCGTTTTTGCCCCTCCGTGTGTTCAGGTCGCTCGACTGGGGACTCGTTCTCCTGCTGTATCTGGTGGCGGCGCTCTATGTCGGGCTGTCGTACGGGCTTTTCAACCTTGGGCTCAGGCGCTATGAATCGGGCAACAGGATGGACGCGCGGCTTTAGTCTCCACTAGAATCCGGAGCCTTGAACCAGGCAGCTTTCAGCTCTGTCCCCATCCACTGAAAGGATCTTCTTCATGCGTTTCAAAGTTTCCCAGGGCGCGATGCTTCCGGCCGATATCTACGCACTGTTCGCAGTCAGGCTCGTCGTCTCCGCGGGCTCGTTCGTGGGGCCGTTCCTCGCGATGATGCTGACGATGAAGCTTGGCTACGACGAGGCGCGGGCCGGCGTGTTCATGTCGGTCGTCTCCATGGCGGCGGCCTTCGGGCTCATACTCGGCGGCAAGCTCGGGGACAGCTTTGACCGGCCGCACGTGCTCGTTGCGCTGCAGGTTACGACGGCAGGTGCGTACGTCGCGTGCGGCATCATGGGGTTCAACGCCGTTACTCCGTTCGTCATAGCGTTTGCGATGGGTGTGCTCAACGGCACCTGGCCCATCATCAATGCCGTCGTCGCCGACGTTGCCCCTCCGGACCGCCGCAAGGAAGCGTTCTCCCTGCTGTACTGGGGCAACAACATCGGTTTCTCGATAGGGCCGCTCATCGCGGGCTTCCTGTTTACCCGGGCACCCCGCGCATTGTTCATCGGCAACGCGGCCGTTTTGTTCGCTGCCGCAGCCATAGTAGCAGTCTTCGTCAAAGGCGGATCCCTCACCGGACCTGCCCGCGAGGGCAGGTCCGGAGTCCGGGCCGAAGCAGGGAGCCCTGACCATCCCACCGGCCCGTCGTCAACCTGGGCTGTGTTTCGTGCCAACCCCATCTTGATCCTGTACGCTGCGGGTTCCGTGCTCACTGCATTCGTGTACAACCAGCATACGTTTGCCTTGCCGATCTATCTGAACGACGTGCTTGGCCGGCAGGCCGGTCCGGAGGCATTCGGCGCGGTGATGATGGCCAACGGCTTGACTGTCGTCGCGCTGACCGCCTTTGTTACCCTGCTGT
>JAIFMD010000153.1 GCA_020048755.1 Spirochaetota bacterium | reverse complement strand
ACCGGAGTGCTGATGAACTCGGCATCCTGCTGGAGGCCAGCGCGCGGCGTGCTGGCTTTGGCGCAGAACTCGGGCTTGCCGAAGCCTGGATATCGAGCGTCGTACCGGCCCTCACACCCCGCATCGTCGCGGCAATATCCTCGACTTTTGGCATTGCTGCGTCAGTTGTAGGGCCGGGTATCAAGACTGGCCTCAAGATACGCACTGATACGCCCTCTGAACTGGGGAGTGATATCGTCTGTTCGGCCGTTGCCGCAACAGCCACCCATGCCGGAGCCTGCATCATCGTGGATTTTGGTGCGGCACTGGTCCTTTCGGCAATCGACCAGTCTGGCGAGTTGCTTGGCGCATCCATAGCACCAGGCCTTGAGACCGCGGCCAGGTCGTTGCGTGCCTCGGCAGCCCAGATCCCTGAAATCCGCCTGGATCAGCCCCGGCGCGCCATAGGCCGCAATACCGCACAGGCGCTCCAGTCTGGCATACTTCTGGGGTATGGGGGCCTGGTGCGCCGACTTGTCGAGTTGATGACTGCCGAACTGGGTGTGCCTGTGACGGTGATAGGAACCGGCGATGATACCGGCAGGGTGGTCATGGCTGAGGCAGGTTACGGACTTTTCATGCCGAATCTGGCCCTGGACGGATTGGTAACCATTGCAGGTCGTAACCGGCGTGTCGAGTCCAAAGGCTTTCCCGGTACCGGCGGTTGACAAAAAGCCCTGCGTTCTGTATAAAGTCCGAGAGCAAACGGCTCATATCCGTTGTGTCGAGGGTTCAATCCCCCCCGCCGCTATAGTTTTCCTTAAAGCCGTCCCCAAGGGGCGGCTTTTTACTCATGGAGATACTTTGTCAACCACTGCATGGAAAGAGACCTCGTATGATGACACCTATTCAGATACGCTAAGAAGCCTGCAGCGCAGGCAATTCGATGATCCGACGTTTACCCTTGATGACGCCAAGGGGCAATTGAAGCACCTGTACATAAATGATGGCAACAACTGGGTGGGGCGGGGCGAACTGCAGGATATCATCGTGCAGGCCATGATCGATGCATACGAGAGTTATATCAACCGGCGCGAGTCCAGCAGCTAGGCCTCGGCTTCTGCCTTGTCAGCATTCTTCTCGTAGATTTCATCGAATTCCTGTGCGATGCTCTTGAACACGTCTACAAGCGCGGGATCAAAGTGAGTTCCCGCGTCGGCGGCAATGAGGAGCGTGGCGCGGTCATGAGTGAACGGCAGCTTGTAACTACGTTTCATGCGCAATGCGTCGTACACATCCGCCAGCGATACAATGCGGGCGGGTAACGGAATCATGTCACCCACAAGATTGTACGGGTAGCCGGAACCATTCCACCACTCGTGGTGCGACTGGGCTATCTGCTTGGCCATAGGGTTCGGGTAGCTCGACAGGATGAAGGCTCCGTTTATCGTGTGCTCCTTCATGATGTTCCATTCGAACTCGTCAAGCGGTCCCTTCTTGTTCAGGATATCGTCAGGCGTGCCTATCTTGCCCACATCATGCATGGCAGCAAGGAAACCTATGTTTTCGATAAAGTCGATGTCGACGTCAGGCCATGACCCCAGCCTGTAGAGTTCCCTGGCGAGGCGTTCGGTATACAGGTTTACCCGCTCGATGTGCTTGCCTGTGTCGTTGTCCTTGAGTTTTGACGCCTCAAGGAGGCTGGAGAACAGTCCCCTCAGGAAACCGCTTCGCTCTTCGGTAACGTCATCAAAGAAGACAACCCATGCGAGTGGCTCCGAACCATTCAGACCTTCGGGTTTGAATGGCATTATTGTTGTCTTTGCAAAAACGTTGCTGGCATCCTTGGCTTTGAGCCGTATCGTGCCACTCCAGCTATAGCCTTTTGAGCTATCTTTAAGGTTTACATATAGATTTCTGGCTGTATCGGCTTCCAGGAACCGGCCGATAGCACTGAACAGAGTCGGGCTATTGGATGCGTTGAACGACCTCAGCAGTGTTTCAAACGGTTTGTTCCTGTAAAGAAAGGAGAGCGATGTATCGATGATCGCGATCGGCAGGGGTACTATGGAGTACGATGAGACCAGGTCTTTTACAATCTCGGCAATTGGTCCCGCCGGTAGCGGATGCTGTATTTCCCCGGGCTCTTCGGGCAAGAGTACCGGGGTTTCGTCTGGTTCCAGTTCTTCGAGTACTTCCAGCAATTCCAGTCCGTCGTCGTCTGGATCGATCATTGCTTCACCGCTTCCTCGGCATCGCTGGCACGCAGGTAGACCAGCCCCGAACCCGACTGACCAGGCCCGGATCGTTCAAAAATCCCGACAGCCAGTCTTGTCATCGCCGCTATGGGCGACCGTCGCCGCTCTGTGGCTATCCTGTATCCCGGGCGTTCCGACACCGTCGTTTCGAGCAAATCTGCATCGGGGCCGACGAACAGCACCTCCGGGTAAGCTTGCGTCAGCGCTATGAGCCGCGCCAGCCCGTCGTCATAAGGACCAGCTACAAGGCGGCCCTTATCGTACACGGCAAAGTAAAATCGTGATCGTCTGGCATCTATGACAGGTACGACAATACTGGCCGAGCCCTCCCAGTCCGCGGCTATCGCGTCCAGCGTCGGCACCGTTACGAAGGGTTTTCCGAGGCCGAGCGACAGTCCCTTGATAGTAGCCATGCCTATACGCAGGCCGGTAAATGATCCTGGGCCACCTGCACAGGCCAGCAGGTCCAGCTCCGCCGGCTTCAGTCCGGCCTCGGCAACGCAGTATTCTACAGCGCTCATCACGCGTTCTGCATGCCTGAAACCAGCATCTATGGATATGCCTACAAAGCCAGGGCCTGCCGCATGGCCATGTCCAGCTTCCTCGCGGTAAGGATGTTTGACCGATTCAGGTCCACGTCCACCGCTTGCCCAGCCCCGGCCCACACCGACTGATAAAAGTTCTCCTGAACAATCGATGGCGAGCACATTCATACCAGCGCACCTTCCATTGCGGCTCCGGTTATGCTTACCCGACGGCTTCCGTCCGGTTCTGGTTCTATGTCAACAATGATGGCATCGTCTGGCAACGCATCCGCGACGCGTTCGCTCCATTCTACGGCGCAGACTCCATCATCGTAAAAGTACCGGTCGGAGTCCAATTGCTGGAATTCGTCGGCAGAGGACAGGCGGTAGGCGTCAAAGTGGTAGAACGGCAACGTACCCTCGTATTCGTTGATAAGTGTATAGGTAGGACTCGTAATGGGTTCGGCAACGCCGAGCCCGCGCGCAATGCCGCGGCACATGGCCGTCTTCCCGGCACCGAGTCCGCCCCTGAACGCGATTACCGTGCGGGGCCTGGCTACTCGTCCGATCCGTTCGCCCAATGCCTCGGTTGCCTCTACATCAACACACTGGATACTGATCAGGGTAAGGCTCCCCGCTTGTCCATGGCTGAGATGAAGAGCTTGAGCTCTGTCACGAAGGGCATGACTGGATAGTCGAGATCCTCAACGATAGTAGCACTGACATCCACTGATCCCGTTGGTTTATGTTCAAGCACAAACTCGATGGGAACACTCTTTGTCTGCTGCATTATTTCAAAGACCGCGTCGGCCTTGAATTCCCTGCGGTAGTAGATGTGTGTTTCTTTGCGTAGAATGTTTGTCAGGTCAACTATCTTCATGCGCGAATTGTAATGTCAGCATCCATCCCGGTCAAGCTCGTGCAGGGCATCATTCGTACCCGTACACCATGGCCCGGATTTCATTGATTGTCTTCCGCGCAGCCCTCACGAATTTCAGGTGCATCAGCGCACCCGTTCTGGTCCGGCTCACCCGTACAACTGTTGCATACGCTGAGATTTTGCCTGATTCCAGTTCAAACTCCAGCTTGACGAATTCGCCGGCATTGGCCGGGCTCATGGTCTGCATGGACAGGCCACCGCCGGACAGGTCCGTGATGATGCCGGCTACGGCCGCCCGCTCCACCTGCACAGTCTTTACGACCTTGCCCTTGTCCTTGGCCGCGTGCACGTGCACCAGGTAGAAGCGGCCGGAGATGTGCACCTCGCTTCGCTGATGTCGTCTGGCGGGCAGGGGCTTTATCTTGTCGCTATGTGAGATTGATAGAAATTTCTTGCCGTCGATATCCACCATGCCACGGGATTTTGACTGGAAACTGTAGCCAACATGGCTGCCAGCATAGAAATAAATTGTCAGGCGGGAACCGTAGCCAAAGCGTATGGGAGTACCGAATGCATCCAGCGCCGGTTCAAGATACATCGCCCTGGATTCATTGACCACCAGGATGGACGAGTAATGTGCTTCCTTGGCGGTTACGATAGACAGCGGCGTCTTTGTCCTGAGCTGTTTTGTCGATCGTATGGCGGAACCCGAACTGGAACGCGCTCCCAGCGCTTCCCTGAGCCCGAACAGCTGGTGCTTCTGTTCTTCTGCCGACTCCTCGGTGTCCGCATGCCGTTCAATATATTTGAATGCGTTCCGCATGAAGGCATCGAGTTGTGCCTTGCTGCCGAATACCGCCTGCGGGCTTGTTACGGCGAGTTTTCGGGCATAAAACTCCAGGAACTCTGCCTCGCCTGAGGAAAATCCGAAATCTTCGGCCCTGCGCCTGAAAGCGCTACCACTGAATCCTCTTTGCTGGCCTGTCCCGAGGGTAATGCCTTTGCCTGAGGCTATCCGCTTGATGATGGAGTATACGATGGATACGAATATCAGTCCGCCTACAAGGAGCAGGAAATTCCTGGTTTCAGCGGGATCAGATTCTTTCCAGTATGTCTGGGCGAGCAAGGCCCGGCCATCAAATACCGCTATCATGGCGTACCTGCTGCAACCCTGATCGCGGAATAAAATGATTCCAGCCGCGGCCGTATTTCGTACTCGGCAAGGTCGCCGATAAGCACGCCGTCCTTGTTTTCAAAGGCTTGTGCCAGTTCCCTGAGCACCCCGTTGAGGGCTCCGTAAAACGCCGGCATGTCCGTGCCCTCGACTTCCAGTGGCACAGACGATGATGTACGCACGAACTCCGGCATAATCCGGACGGTCTTGTTTATCAACTCTACAGCAAGCACCATGGTCCGCATCGCTTCGGCGTCCTTGCCTGTCTGCAACCGAACCGGCACCTCCGAAAGGTCTGCCTTTATGGAATCAAAGAATTTTGCCGCAGCCATCATAGCTTCAGCCGGATTGCGCAGTTCTGCCAGTCGCTCGCCAAAGAAAGTTGCCAGATTATCAGCCAGCGGTTTCAGTGCGGCGCCTGGATTGCCGGGTTCGAGGCGTTCTGCGAATGCGTCCATGAACGAGGCTTCTTCTGCCGAGAACAGGCCCCCGAAAGCTGTACGATACGATTCCCACGCCTTGCGGGCAGAATCCGAAGCTTCAGCATCACCCGAAGCCATGGCCTCTGCGGCTGCGTGAACAAGTTCTATCAGCGACTCCAGCGCTCGGGCCTTGAGATCGGCCGCCGGCTCCGAGACCAGCGCGACCGTGCCATCGCCAGCAGCGGCCAGATTCGAAGCCTCCGCCAGTTCGTCGGGTGTAAGCGCCGTGCCGTTGACTGCCACTTCGACTATGATCTCACCCATAGCCTCCGCACGTTCGTCCAGTATCGCGAGTATATCGCCTATCGTCTGCCCTTCGGCCTCAACCGGAGCAGTCGTTCCGTTCATCGTAAATAGCATTTCCAGCTCCTCGGATTCTTTATTTTCCCTGACCTGTGTTGAAATTGTCCCAGGCGCTCGACGAGCTTTCCATCTGTCCAAGCGCACTCTCCATGAGGCCATACTTGCGCTTGAGGTCGTCTTCCTTGCGCGCCAGCTGGGTCTCGAGGCTCTCCAGATCCCGCTTCTGGCGTGTAATCTGTTCGTCGAGAGTCCGGGTCCGGATCTGCACGATGCCACCGGTTTCCACATAGGCTTTCATCATCGTGTCCATCTTGAAGGCGGCACCTGAGTCTATAAGCAAGTCATTGTCGGTATCATACCCGAAAACTTCTTTGACCCGAGGGAATTTCTCCAGAAGTGCCTTGTCCAGCGCAGATTCATCAATTTCCAGGTAACCCCTGAGTCTTGTGGCGTCGTACGATCCACCCCGGCGCGAATCGGTTGAAATGCCAAAAGCCGCAAGCTGGTCTATGCCGCCACTCGTAGGGTAGGCCTCGGTGAGGGTGCGCTGCAGTGTGCTGCGCAACTGCGACAGGGTGGTGTCGCCCTGAAAGAGCCCGAGACGTTCGCTGTATTTTTTTTTCTCGTCTTCTGTAAAATAGGTTATCTCTTCCACGATGTTCGCGTCTGGCCTTGCCAGGATATTCAGTTCTGCCATCAGCCGGTTGTAGTTGCCCACAAGCTCTATGAGGGATTCCTTGGCCACTTCGCGGTTTGGTTCTATCTTCAGTTTTACCGGTTTGTCTGACTGTTGCCACAGGTTGATCGTCAGCCCTGGCACCAGGTCTGCCACGGCGTTGCTGTCACGGGTCACCTCGATGCCGTCCATGACGATGATGGCGTCAGATGCCGTTGCGACGGGATTTTTGGGCCGCATGCCTGCGGTTTCAGTAGGGTCGAAGACACGGGCGGCTCTGACACGTACTTCACGGTCCGTGTTGCCGTTGCGGACACCAATTCCGGACAGCGAGTCCAGGTAGGCTGAAAGCGGTACCGTTATCGTCCTGAATCCCGTTCCCGCCGTTACAGCCGGCAAGGCAATGGGCCTTCCGGAACCATCAAGGAGGTACAGGGGTGAAAAATCATCGCTTCTGGGCGGGATAGGTGGGGGGGCCCATTCGGGCAGGACCGCTTCCGAGGGAGCACTTTCTATGCGGATGCCTTCATATTCAATGCCTCCGGTAGCGGGGATAGCCGGTCCGGGCGGGGGCCCTTCAGCCGTGTCTCCTGCAGCGGGTTTATCGCTCAGTTCCAGTTCCAGCTCGAGTACGAGTCCTGTGGTAGCTGTCGGTGAAGACAGCTTGAGTGCTGCTTCTGCTCCTGGTGCGACGAAAAGCACTCCATCCTTGAATGACACTTTGGTCATATCCAGAGGCTTTTCAAAGCGTGTGGGAGCGTCAGATGGTAAATTCCTGAGTGTAGAACTGGCTTTTTCAACAAGGCCGGTGGTCAGGGCGAATTTTTCCGCGGCATCGCTGAATCCCAGTCTGTTTTTTGCGCCTGTTTTAAGTGATTCCAGTACCAGTACGCTGGAATCTGAGCGCACAGCGACGAGCTGGGCGCGCACTGTCTCTCCACCCTTGCGGTTGATGGCATCGACGAAGTCCTTGATTGAACCTCCGCCATAGGAGAGCTTTACCGACTTGTCGCCTGCGGTAAAGGTATAGTTTCCGGAGGCTACTTTATAGTCTGAAGCCAGAGGGTCGGACATGAAACGATCCGCCGCGGCCGTCCGTTTGACGACAAAGCTTTTTGTTTCCTCGATGGCTTCGCGGGTTGCCGTTCCGGTAAGCACCGACTCGTCAGTAGAGGTAGCGAGGCGTTCATTGAAGGGGTTCTGGAATGAGTAGAGCGAGCGGGAACTCTCCCGGAGTGCAGTAAGGCGGCGGTTGAGGTCCATCCACGTGGTGCGCTGGAGCTCTATTTGCTTGAGCCTGTCTTCAGCGCGTTTCTGGGGTATGCGTTCGACGGCCATCAAGCCTTCGACTATACCTTTGGTGTCGTACTTGCTTGTGACGCCTGGAATGCTGATATCCGACATAGGGCTTTAAAGCCCTCCTTCCGGTTCACGCCCTCTCGTCGAACAGGATGCCGATTACCTCCCTGATTCGTTCGTGGACGCGTTGTAGCGCTTCAAGCGGTATTTCCCTGATTACCTTATCGGTCGCTGTATCGACGACCTTGACGACGACTTGGTCCAGTTTTTCATTGATGCTGAAGGTCAGGCGCTTGTTCATGGCCGCGCTCACTTCAGTCAGTTCACTGAGGATGGCTTCAGTGGATATGGGCGGCTCGGTTTTCATTGCATCGCCCTGCTTGACCCGGGGTACGGCAACTGCCTGTTTCTGGGCTACCGCCGCCACCGAGAGTGTCTGAATGGTGGAAACGTCTATCGACATACGTTCCTCCTATCGGATTGGCCGCATGGCACAACGCTTTCATGTGTTGGCTGCTTGGCTCGTCTGTTAAGTGAAAGGGGGGAGGGCGCGATCCCCCCCCTTCCGATCGCATGTAATCCGTCGCGGAAAGACGACGTCCAGGAAGCTCTCCGCTACAGAAATCAGAACGGTTCTCTTAACCCAACAGCTGCATGACCGACTGGGTCCTGGTGTTGGCCTGGGCGAGCATAGCTCCACCTGCCTGAGTCAGGATCTGGTTCTTCACGTAATCGACCATCTGCGAGGCCATGTCGGTGTCGCGGATGCGGCTCTCGGCGGCCTGGAGGTTCTCGGCTGCTATCGCGACACCCTTGGAAGCCATCTCGAAACGGTTCTGGTAGGCACCGAGGTCGGCACGCTGCTTTGAAACCGACTTGAGGGCCGCGTCGAGGTTTCCGATCGCCGCGTTTGCGCTGTCGGGCGTCGAGATGGAAATCATCTCGGCCGTTCCCTGCGCACCCTGGAGCCCGAGGGCCTGGGCGGTCATCGTACCGATGAACACTCGCTCGTTCTGGTCCATGTTGGCTCCGACCTGCAGCTGCATGGTCTGGCCGCCTTCCCTGCCGAAACGGCCGGTCAGGATGTTCATGCCGTTGAACTGAGCGTGGCTCGCGATACGGTTGATCTCGTCGACGAGCTGCGAAACTTCTACCTGGATCTGCATGCGGTCTTCAGCGGTATAAATACCGTTTGACGACTGGACTGCCAGTTCGCGCACACGGTGCAGGATGTCCTGCGTTTCCTGGAGGTAACCCTCGGTGGTCTGGATGAAGGAAACGCCGTTCTCGATGTTCCGCTGGGCCTGATTGAGGCCGCGGACCTGTCCGCGCAGCTTCTCTGAGACCGCGAGGCCGGAAGCATCGTCGCCGGCGCGGTTGATCCGCTGCCCGGAAGCGAGCTTCTCCATATTTTTGTTGAGCTCGGTCTGCGTGACACCCAACGCTCGGTTGGAGTACATCGCGCTCATGTTGTGGTTAATTATCATATGACCCTCCTTGCAGGACTAACAAGCAGCATTCCTTGCCGCAAGTCCCGTGCGCATGGCTTCGGGGCCGGGAATTTATTGCATCGCGCCGGTTCCCGTCCGTTCATGCCCCGCGCGGCGGGGAAACCAGTCCCCTTCCGGGGGCTGGCATCTCCGCCTGCATGCGCATGAGGGTGTTTGTCAAAGAACGATCAATGGCGGCGGACCGTAAGGTCCGCCACCCGATCAACGAACAGTATATCCCCTTACTGGAGCAACTGCAAGACAGAAGCGGTCTTCTGGTTGGCCTGCGCGAGCATGGCGCTGGAGGCCTGGATGAGGATGCGGTCCTTGGTATAGTTGACCATCTCGGCCGCCATGTCGGTGTCGCGGATGCGGCTCTCGGCTGCCTGGAGGTTCTCTGCGCCGATGTCGATGCCGCGTACCGCATGCTCGAGCCTGTTCTGGTAGGCGCCGAGGTCAGCCCGCTGCTTGTTAACCTTTTTCAGGGCTTCATCGAGCACGCCTATCGTCCTGTTGGCACCAGCAGGGGTGGAAAGCGAGACGATTTCATCGCTGGAAATCTGTTTGACGCCGAGGCTCTTGGCCGTCATGGTGCCAATGAACACGCGCTCCCGCTGGTCCATGTTGGCACCGATGTGGAACCACATGGAGCCAGTAACCAGGTTTTCGCCGTCTTCACGGGCAAATCGTCCAGTCAGGAGGTTCATGCCGTTGAACTGGGCATGGCTGGCTATGCGGTCGATCTCGTCTACGAGCTGGGAGACTTCAACCTGGATCTGCATGCGGTCTTCTGACGTATAAACGCCGTTGGCAGCCTGGATGGAAAGTTCGCGGAGCCTCTGCAGGATATCAGAACTTTCCTGGAGGTACCCTTCAGTCGTCTGGATGAAAGAGACACCATTGGCGGCATTTTTCGAAGCCTGGTTGAGGCCGCGAATCTGGGATCGCATTTTTTCAGAGACAGCGAGTCCAGATGCATCGTCGCCTGCGCGGTTGATGCGCATGCCCGATGCCAGCTTTTCCATGCCTTTGTCAACAGAAATACCATTGATGCCGAGCTGGCGGTTGGCGTACAGGGCGCTGATGTTGTGGTTGATGATCATGACTTCCTCCTTGAGTCTATGCGCGGGGCATCCATGTCCCGCGTACCGATCGTGGTTCCGGTTGTCGTCGCCTTGTTTTCTCCTTTCGTTGTTCGGTGACCTGCTTGGCGCCTTCCGTCTTCCGGTACACGCTCAAGTAATTCTGGCCGGAGCCGATGATCGTAGAGTAGGGTACGAACTGAAGGGCAGGAATGCCGCACCAGGATCGAAATCCGTCTCTTCTTCAACTATCGGCAAGTTACCCCTGAAACTTGAATACGAAATCTCCCCATTATCCAGATCTTTATGCATCATTGGTGTCCGGTTGCTTTCCATTTGCGGCTCAGCCTGAGCGGGTGTATACTGACACCATGAAAACAGAAGAATTTTCCTACATAGCGGATGATGGCAAAAGTGTGCATGTCTACCATTGGAGCCCGGAGACTGAGGCCAGCGCCTGCGTGCTTGTGGCACACGGAATGGCAGAACACGCAGCCCGTTACGCCAGGTTTGCGGAATCGCTCACCAAGGCTGGGTATGAAGTCTGGGCCCCCGATCACCGGGGGCATGGCAAGACTGCCTCCGAGGGTGAACTGGGCTGGCTTGCAGACCGTGATGGATTCCGCCGTGTCGTGGAGGATCTCCACGGTCTTGCCCTGCGCATCAAATCCGACCGTCCGGGCAAGAAGCTGTTCCTGTTCGGCCATTCCTGGGGCTCTTTCCTGTCCCAGGGCTATATTTCACTGTATGGTTCGGAATTGTCGGGTTGCATATTGAGCGGCACGGCAGGGGATGGAGGAATTACGGTCAAGGCTGGCAGTGTCGTCGCGGCACTCGGATGCGCACTCAAGGGGCAGAAGGCCAAGGCTCCGCTGATGGACACGATGAGTTTTGGTGCCTTCAACAAGGCGTTCCAGCCAGCCCGGACCAAGTTCGACTGGCTGTCCCGCGATCCGGCTGAGGTAGACAAGTACATCGCCAGTCCCTTGTGTGGTTTTCTGTGTACCTATGGCTTTTTCAGGGACCTGCTCGCTGGCCTCTCCTGGATCCATGCTCCGGCTACGATGGCGGGCGTGCCTAAAGACCTGCCACTCCATATGTTTGCGGGAGCCAAGGATCCCGTAGGAGCCGCTACAGGATCCTTTGACTGGCTGTTCGATCGATACAAGTCCCTCGGTATCGTCAAGCTGAGCAAAAAACTCTATCCTGAGGGCCGCCATGAGGTACTCAATGATACCTGCAGGGAAGAAGCGACTACCGACGTAATTACCTGGCTGAACTCCTGCAACTGATCCGTCCAGACCCGCTCCCCCCTTTCCGGCCTTGACCAGCGAGGCCCGGGAGGGAGTATAGTTGTGACTCCGCAGTGCTGTCGTCCTACGACTGCCCGGACCAATCCCTATATCGATTTCAGGGGAAAAATTGCTCGTACGATATCAGAACGGCCCGGACGGCAAACCGGTAAAAAAGGCCATAGTATATACAGAGCGCGAGCACGGGATAGATCCCGATGCCGTTGATCCGGATGCTGTAAGGATCATTGAACGCCTCAGGCGCTCTGGACACTCCGCCTACATAGTCGGAGGCGCTGTCCGGGATCTTATCCTCGGCAGGGCTCCCAAGGACTACGACATAGTCACCGATGCCGAACCACCGCGCATCAAGAAGCTGTTTTACCGGAGTCGCATCATAGGTAAACGGTTCAGGCTGGTCCATGTGTATGTCGGAGAACGGATCTATGAAGTTTCAACCTTCCGGTCCATAGCAAACGGCACGGTAGGCAACACCTACGGCACCATAGACGATGATGCAAAAAGGCGTGATTTTTCAATGAACGCCCTCTATTTTGACCCTTTGGACCGCAAACTGGTGGATTATGTCGGTGGCCTCAAGGATATGCGTGCCAAGCGCATCGTGCCGGTAATACCGCTCAAGACTATCTTTGCCGAAGATCCCGTACGCATGATACGGGCGGTCAAGTATGCCGAGGCTACCGGCTTTACCATACCGTTCCTGACACGGCACGCCATCAAGCGGCATGCTCCCCTGCTTTCCGGCGCATCGGTCAGCAGGCTGGGCGAAGAGGCTACAAAGATCCTGTATTCAGGAAATGCCCGTCGGATAATCGATTCTTTGCAGCGTTATGGCCTGTTGTCCGCAATAATGCCAGGTGTTGGAGCGCGGTTGCTCGCGGGCACTGCCGCAGCGGCTTCGATGCGTTCCTCCCTCGATCAGCTTGATTCGTACGTGGCCGATACGGGCGATAAAACACTTGGTGCGCTTTTGTCCTTCGTCCTCAAGGATGCGGTTTCAGCAGCTCAGGCCATTCCCGCCGAGGACGCCCAGGATGCATACCGCAATGCGCTTGAAGCCGCCAGGGAATTCCTCTCACCACTGACCATGCCCCGCATAGAGGTTGAAGCCGCCGTCCATGCGGTGTTCACGGCTCCAGAGCCTAAACAGAAACCAAAGCGGCCCCGGCGGCGCAGACGGAGAAAGTCCCCCACAAGTCCTGGTGATCCCGCAATACATGGTGGAGCTGAAGATAAGCCTCGCGATGGAAATTAGTCTAACCGTGCCGCTTTTTGAGGCACGGCTTGACACGGCGGCGCTATTTCTCGGATGATGAAAACGTGAATGTCGAACGTTTGAATAGTCTATCCATTGATGCTCTCTATGCCCTCTCTGAAAAGATGGCGCTCGATCTCCCCCCGGATCTTGAAAAGGTCTTTATTGTCGAGGCTCTGTTCGAGGCTTTTGAAGAAGACAATGAAGACCGCAAGTCCGCTGGTGATGCGGCTGTTCATATAGAAGAAAAGAAGTACTCGGGCTCGGAACTCGACGAAATTGACGCCTCCATCGATGCCGCTCCGTGCATCGTGTGCAGGTATAATGAAACTATTGTGCACGTGATCGCGCGCGACCCGGCGTGGGCTTTTGTATTCTGGGATCTGCGTGACGAAGAACTCGATGAGCTGAGAGCCTCTGACTCTTTTTCGCATCTTTTTCTTAGAGTCATCAAGGAACCTGGTTACGATGGCAAGTCTACTGCTTCATTTGAGGTGGTCGTCGGTGAAGAAGATGATCACTGGTACCTCCATCTGCCAGAAGAAGACCGCTCATATCGGGTCGATCTGTATGCCAAGACTGGTACTAAATCGCGATTATTGGCTCATTCACCAGTAATACGTACTCCAAGGGCGTTGATGGCCGATTCGCTTGCCGATCTTGATCCAGGAGCGGCGGAACTTGCCGCGCTCTCAGGCCTTGCAATCCTCGAGATAGTTCAGGCACCCATGCGCCATCCTTCCCGCATCCTTGGCGGCTTTGACGAGTAACGGAGGATTTCCTTGGACAGTGGACTCGTAGCTCTCGTACTGAATTCACATCTGCCCTTTGTGCGGCAACCCGATTATCCCCGTTTCCTGGAAGAGCGCTGGCTCTTTGAATCATTGTCAGAAACCTATCTGCCCCTGCTCCGTGTATTCGCCAGGCTTGAGTCGGACAAGGTGCCCTGGAAACTCACTCTTGCCCTGTCCCCGACACTCGAGGCCATGTTCGGGGACGCCCTGCTTCGCAGCCGCTATACCGCCTGGCTGAAGATGCAGCTTGAACTTGCCGAGAAAGAGATGGTCCGTTGTGCCGGTGATCCGGATTTTGCGCCCCTGGCAACGATGTATTACAACCTCTATCTCAAGGATTCTGAAGATTTTACCATGCTGTACAGTGGCAACCTCCTTGGTGCACTTGATTTCTATTATAAGAAGGGCCGCATAGATCTGATGACGAGCGGTGCCACCAACGCATTCATGCCTATCTACCGGAATTACCAGGCGGCTACGACGGCGCAGGTAGAAGCGGCCGTTGTCTCGTTCCGTGCTGCATTCGGTCGTTCTCCATCCGGGTTCTGGATGCCGCAGCTTGGATGGTACCCTGGTATCGAAGAAACCCTGAGCGCGTACGGCCTTCAATACAGTGTAGTCTCGACGCGAGGCGCTTTGCTCGGTGATCCAACTCCTCGCTATGGGTCATACGCTCCTGTTTCATGCCCAAATGGTTTTACAACTTTCATACGCGATATAGCGTCTACCAATGATGTCTGGTCTGAAACCAGCGGCTACCCTGCTGATCCCGCATACCGTGATTTCTACCGGGATATTGGATTTGACCTGCCCCTGGACTATGTTGGTCCGTACATCGAACAGAACCAGATCAGGACATTTACCGGTTTCAAATACTGGTCCATCACCGGTGGCAATGATCAGAAAGCGCCGTATTCACCTGAACTGGCCGCGGCGCGGGTTGAAGAACATGCATCACGATTCCTGCAGGCCCGGGCTGCCCAGGCAAAGGCCGCTTCTGTGCACATGAATGGCCGGCCACCGTTGATGGTAGCACCCTACGACGCCGAATTGTTTGGACATGGATGGTTTGAAGGGCCCGGGTGGCTCGAGACAGTGTTCAGGAAGGCTCAAGCCACAGAAGACCTCCGTTTTGTCACACTGTCAGAATACCGCAGGTCGTATCCAGACAATTTTGAATCAGTCCCTGAATACTCATCGTGGGGCGATGGTGGCTATGGCGGTATCTGGCTGGAGAAATCAAATGACTGGGTTTACCGCCATGTGTTCAAGCTGATAGAGCGCATGATAGAACTTGCCGAGAGATTCCCCAACGAGAGTGGACTGCGTGAGCGAGTGCTCAACCAGGCCGCGCGGGAAGTGATGCTTGCCCAGGCTTCAGACTGGCCCTTCCTCCTGCGTGCCGGAAAATCGGGTTCCTTTGCGCGCAAGCAGATAGAAGATGCGGTTACTAATTTCAACCGCATCTATGAGATGCTGTGCGCCAATACTGTAGGCACCGAATGGCTTACGAAACTCGAGAAGCGAAACAACATCTTCCCCAGCATCAATTACCGGGTATTCCGGCATAAACGGTAGGCTCTACGGTCATGACGACGAACGCATTGAGGATCGTTCGGTCGCTCGGCATTGCCGTAGAGACGCTTGCATATGCCTGGTCAGAAGACGACCTCTCTGCCTCCGCCGCTGCAGAAAAGCTTGGTCTGGATCCAGATCGTGTGTTCAAAACTATCGTGGTACAGGGAGACAAGTACGGTCCCTTCCTCTGCGTGGTGCCGGGTTCCGCTGAAGTTGACCTGAAAAAGGCAGCCAGGGCAACGGGCGACAAGGCTGTGCAACCACTGCCGCTAAAGGAACTGGAACCGCTCACAGGGTATGTACGCGGCGGTTGTTCTCCTGTAGGCACAAAGAAAAACCTGCCCGTATTCATCGACGAGACTGCCCGGCTGTGGGAGACCATTTCAGTCAGCGCAGGTACCCGAGGGCTGCAGATGATACTTACCCCTGACGATCTTGCCAGAGCCAGCCACGCCACCTTCGCCGACCTCACCTGAACCTTATCAGGAATTTCGGGCACAGTTACAAAGAAGTTATGGCAGATAGAGTAGGAAATTTGGGCAAAGAGCCACAGAGTAGATACGTTGAATATTGAAAAAGAATTTTGCACAGAGACACAGAGAAGACGAGGGAAATAAGAAGGATTAAGAAGGAAAAGGGGTTGTAAATTTCTTTTCCTTCTTTCTCTTTTCTTTCTTACCTCATCTTCTCTGTGTCTCTGTGCAAATTCATATCCTGTATCAGCCATATTTTTTAAAAGTTAAAATCGTATATAGGGCTACTCGACAACCCCGGTGAAGTGGTCGAATCTTGTCTTGTCTACCTTTGACAGGGTGGCCTGGTCGGAGACAACCATCCAGGTGATGGGTGCCGCAATCACGTAGGCTTTGACGGCGGCAATGATGTCTTCCGGATGGATTGCATTGATCTTGTCGATGAACCGCAGGTATTCCAGATGGTCGCCAAAGTATACATAGCTGGAAGCAAGTTGCGCGGCCGTCTCGGCGTTTGTCTGCTGGTTGCCGTAGAAAGCATTTATGTACTTGGCCTTGTACGCATCAATTGTCGCTGCAAGCGGCGCGTACGTATCCATACCACCCTTGAGGTTCAGTGTTTTTCCGGAGGCAAGTACCGCGATGGCTTCGTCCACCCAGGTCTTGGCGTCGCTGGGTTTATCGGTCTTGTAGACAACCATGGATCCATAAGCACTCTTGAATCCAAAAGCACGGGACCACACAGAGTAGGCTGCCCCGTGTTCGGTGCGTACGATGCTGAAAAGCAGTTCGTCCAGCATCGAGTATGCCAGTTGCAGTGTGGCAAAGTCGGGACTGCGGGCATCTGCGATGGGATAGTCACCACGAACGTAGGCTATGCCTTTGGACTTGTCAAACTTCTCCAGATACAGCGCTTGTCGGGGTTGGTAGGGTTGAATTTCAGGCACGCCCGGTCCCTTTTTGTTCATGGTGCCAACGGTGCGGTCAAGTGCTGTGGCTAGTTTGTCTGCATTGAAGTTACCCACGGCAACGATGACTATCCTGTCTGCAGTCATCGCGTCACGGTAATACGCCTTGATGTCATCAAGCGTGATAGCTTCTATCGACGAAGCAGTTCCGGTAAAATCCGCAGCATAAGGATGTCCGGCAAACATCGTGCCATGAAGTTTTGCCACTCCATAATTGTATGGATCAGCCATGGATTTCTGCAGACTTACCTTGAAGTCGTTTTTGACCAGGGCAAACTGGGCCGGATCAAAGGCTGGTGCGAGTATGCAGTCTGCGTAGACCGCAAACATCTCGTCCCAATATTTATCTATGGTATTGAGGTCGAAGCTGGCCCAGTCGTAACTGGATGCATTATAGCCCAGGGCGCTTGAGCGCTCGTATTGCAGGCGCTTGATTTCAGCATAAGGATACTGTGCTGAACCGCGGGCCAGCATGGCGAGGGTCATGGCTTCTATGCCGGCCTTCTCCACGGTAGTCATGGCCGAGCCACCCTTGAAGGCTATTTTAATGGTGTATATGCGATTGGCTGGATTTTTCTTGACTATGAGCGGTATACCGTTTGCCAGGGTGCGTGTCTCCATTGTCGCCAGATTAGCCTGCATGTACGGACTCGAAATCGCAGGCAGCTTCCATGTAGATACTGGTGTTACGGGCAGCGACCAAGCCGGTTTTGCAGGTGCCGCTGGTGCGGGTGCTGTGATAGGCACGCTGGTCACGACAGGAGCGGTAGCCACTGCTGGTTGTTCAATCATGCTTGCTGCTGGTGGCGAACTGACGCAGGCAGACTGGATCATCATAAGGGCTATGGCCGCAAGTGCTGACCGCCTGTATGTTTTGGCATGCACTGGATAATATGATTTCAGGGTTTTCATCATTTGCCGTCCTTCCACCAGAACGCGGTCTCTGGAGTCACCGTCACGAAACCCGCCGTGGCCAGCGAAGCTGACTCAAGCCCGAAATCAGCCGGATTCAGGCGCACGGCTATGACCTCCAGATTCGAGAGTACAAATTTTTCAAGAAACGCAACGATATCCTTGTGCTCGACTTTTTTCATGTTTGGCACGTACTCAAAGAAGTATTCGCTGGAGGCGACAGCCCACCAGAACGACAGAGTCTCTATGAATTTTTCAGGCGTCTCGAGGTTAATAATCTGCTCGTCTTCCATTTTCTGTTTGACGATGGAGAATGCTGCCTCGGAGAAATAGGCTGGATCGGTAACCATGGCCTTGATTTCACCAGCAACTACGGCGTCCTTGAATGCTGTTCTGGCGCGCTGGGCTAAAGGCAACGCCGGGTCGATAAAGGCATAGGTGTAAAACGATACCTGGCCACCATCACGTTGCGTGTAGTAATAGCCGCCGATGTAGTCCTTTTCGTACAACGCCGGTACCGTATCAAATATATTTGTTTTGAAGCGGCCACCGGGAGCCTGTATGAGATAGCCCCAAACATCGGCTGCATAGGTTGGTTCCGGTTCCATGATCACATCGGGGCCACGATAGCGTACCTCGATATATGCGATGCCCTCAGGCAGCGATTCGTCAGGATAAGCCAGATACACGGGCTTTGTAACGCCTGGCATCGGGTGGGCTTTGGCGGGCGTCTCCCACGGATCGACTCCGGCTTTCCACTCGCCATACCATTTTTGAACCATAGCGTAGACAGACTCGGGGTCTACATCTCCTCCCACGAACAATGCTCCGTTATTGGGCAGGTAGTAGGTAGCCTGGATGTCGCGAAGATTCTGTACCGTAGCTGCGCGGACGACCGCCTCGTTGCCTCCAATATCGCGGCGCCATGGGTAGGTTCCGAACAGGGCCTTGTCCATGGCCGCCGAGTATATGTGGTCAGGATCTGAAAGAAAGCCGTTTATTTCATTTGCTACCACAGCCTGTTCCACCGTGAGTTCAGCGGGATCAAAAGAAGGTTCGCGCATGGCATAGGACCAGAATTCGAGGCCAGCCTCTGTCTTGTCAGAGGGTACTGTAAAGTAATAGGTAACATATTCAGTGGATGTGCCCCCATTCCATTCAGCGACGCCCAGTTCCGTCATTGCAGCCGAGAATTCTGTTTCTGTTCTATATCTGGAATTGCCCTTGAAGAGCATGTGCTCGTACAGATGGAACAACCCTGCTGTCTCTGGTTCCTGCGTGATCGACCCGCAACGGAATGTAATCTGCACCCGGGTGAGTGGAACGGCATGGTTTTCCAGCACGAACAGCTCGAGTCCGTTGTCCAGTCGGTACCTGTGTAGTCCCTGGATGGGGGTACCGTCAGCGAAAACGGGAATCATGGCGGTGATAGCCAGAACAACCAGCATCGCTAAAGAACGTTTCATGATGTAGACCTCCTGAAAGCCGTTTCAGACTAGGAGTGCCTGTTCTTCCTGTCAAGGAAAAAATATTGAAATAGTAGCGAAGCGTTCATCTGTTTGCGCCAATACGTTATTGTATGTCTGTCTTTGCGGTAGACATCTAGGCTTGTCCCGATGAATCATGTACTATAGTAGGCGATGATCACAGCACTTCTATGCAAACGGGCTATTAAACGTACCACTTTGGCCCTGAGTCGCGACAAGGCCATAGGCAGCGCCATAGGCGCATCACCCGGTACCTCTTCCGAAGAGGTTTTGCATAACCAAGGTTCCAGTCGCATCCGGAGTCTTCCCCTGGCAACGAAAGCCATGAAAGCTCGCGTCAGATATCGTACCTTGCTCGTGAAAGGACTGAGGGCGGGTTTTTCTGCTACCGTGATTTTTCATATCTGGTACATATGCGCCACGACAATAATTGTGGCGTGTTTTTCCTTTGTCGATCCGGCTGCTACCACACTTTCAGTGTATCGCAAGTATGTCGATGGCTGGGCCATCGTCAGGCCTGTGAAGACAGAGCTTGGGCGCATACCCAAAACAGCCAGGCGCATGCTCGTTTCAATAGAAGACTACAAGTTCTACGAGCACCATGGCATCGATCTGGAGGCTTTTGCGCGGGCTTATGAGGTGAACCAGCAGATAGGCAGGCCCATGTATGGCGGCTCGACCCTGACGATGCAGACGGCCAGGACGCTGTTCCTCGTGCCGTTCAAGAGTTACTTAAGGAAGTACCTTGAGGTGATCGTTGCCTTTGAACTGGAAATCCTGCTTTCCAAAGAACGAATCCTGGAGTTATATTTTTCCTGGGCGGAGTGGGGCAAAGGGGTGTTCGGCATCGAGGCGGCTTCCAAATTATACAACAAGGCGCCTGTTGCCAATCTAACGGCAACTCAGATGGCACGGTTGATGGCGGTGCTCTCGTCGCCAATCCGGTTTACTCCCGCAACTCTGGGCAATAGCAAACTCCTGCTCTGGCGCTACGAATTTCTACTCGATCGCTATGTCCGCTAAGCGTTGCCGTCACCGTCGCTATCTCTGAGCGGCTGCACTCGCTGTGCGGTTGCTGCAATGCGTATCGCCTTGTCCAGGGCGTTGGCAAAAGCCCTGACGTCTTTGAGTCCGTAACTCCGGCTTTTTGGAGAAGGCGGTGCGACCCCGAGATCCCTCAACGCTGCCATATGGTCCCGTAGCGATGCGCGTTCACGTACCGCATCCGCAGTCCACAGATCTCCCCTGTCATTCAGCGACGTGATGCCCTTTGCTATTGCTCTTCCTGCCAGAGGAATATCTCTTGTTATCAATATATCACCATAATGGGCGGCAGACATGATGTAATCGTCAGCATTGTCCCATGCTGTAGCGGGAGTATCCGTAGGATTCCGAGCTGGTTTTGCCGTAGCTCCTGCGGGTCCGACGATGATGGCCTGCATGTTTTTACCAGGTGGCAGGGGCATGGGGCGGTTGGCAACGAATACCGCCCGGATGGGAAGCTCGACCCCGGAAGAACCAGCGCGCCGTCCGATGAGGTCTTTTACTTCGCGCGGCAAGGAATCTGCATCGGCCCAGATCGTCATGACGGTACGCTTGCCTTGAATACAGTTCCATTGCCAGCAATCGAATAGCGTTTTTCGTTGGCTGTGACGAATATTGAAGTACCCCTGGGAAGCGCAATTCGTTGACCGCTCGTGGAAACCAGTTCGACTTTTCCATCAGTGCACAGCAATATCTCGGGAACCGACTGCCGCTTGGGTCCTTCCATAACTCCGGAGACAACGGCTTTGGCTATCGCGTAATCCGGAACATCGCAGTGGTACATGCTGAAACCGTCAGACAAATCTACCGGTACCACCGGCTGGAGGAGTCCGCTGTCAAACCCGAGCGTTGAAATGAATTCCGCAACATCCCTATGTTTGCTCGTCAGTCCTCCACGGAGTACGTTGTCGGAGTTGGCCATTATTTCTGCCGCGGTTCCACACAGGTATGCGTGCGGTTGGCCATCCGTTATATTCAACGCCTGGCCAGGTTCGAGCCTGAAGAGGTTGAGTACCAGGGGAGCCAGAGCGCCGACATCTCCAGGATGGGTTTCCAGCAATTTGAGTACCCAGGAGAAAAGCAGGCCGCCGGGACTGTTCCGCTGTTCTGAAGCAACGATGCGCTTGCATCTGGCAAGGGTATACTCCAGGCGTTTTTGTATCACATCGCCTGTCTGCGAAATCATGGTGTGGAAAAAAACCGAGAGTTCCAGTCTGCCCGGATCATCGGCCAGTCTGCCAACCAGTCGTTGCCAGTCCTGGGGTGCCAGCAACTTGATGTTCGCTACGATCTCATCAATGGGTCTGAAGCCGCATAGGCCTTCGAACGAGGTCAATGCAACAACTGTCTCGGGTTTATGGTTTGTGTCTTTATAATTGCGTTCTGGTGCATCAAGAGGTATGCCCGCGAAATCCTCCCGTGCGAATCCATGCTCCGCCTTGCGCTTGGAGGGATGGGCCTGGATGGAGAGGGGTTTTGCCGCAGACAGGATTTTGAACAGGAATGGCAACGCATTGTTGAACCGGCCTGCCACCGAACTGCCGAGTACTTTTATGGGTGCTTCTGCTATGAGCTTGTCCAGCGGTATCCGTGCTCCGGTGGCCGGGTCGACCGCGATAGATGGAGCCTTGGGATGCGCTCCCATCCAGAGTTCCGCCCAGGGTTCTCCGGATGGATTGTCCTTGCCCAACAATCCGGGAAGTTCCACAGTGGAACCCCAGTCATAGTTCTGTACGGTGTTTTCAAGCAAATAGAGTGCCATGAGCACATTGTACCCGCGGTCAGCGCTACGGTCTACCGATGAACGCGCGCAGGTCGGCGGTGATTTCCGGAAGCGTGCCGAAGCTGGTCTTTGTCCTGGGCAGCGAAGAAATAAAAATGTTGCCATAACGTTTGGTGAGCAGGCGTACATCAAGGACGACAACTGCGCCTCTATCGTCCGAGTGTCGTATCAGCCGGCCGAAACCCTGTTTGAAGCGTATCACAGCCTCGGGTAGTGAAAGGTCCATGAAGGAGTTCCCACCCCGGCGTTCCACAGCCTCGGCCCGGGCCTTCTGCACAGGGTCAGTCGGCACACGGAACGGCAATTTCGTGATGATGACGAGTTCCAGCGTTTCGCCGGGTGCGTCTACACCTTCCCAGAACGAATCGGTGGCAAACAGTACGCTTGAAATATCCGTCTTGAAGGCATCCATGAGCCGGGTGCGCTCGTCATCGCCTTGCCGGAACGCTGAGATGCCCAGCGCATCGAGGCGGGGCTTCACCGAGTCCCAGGCCGCCCGCAACGCTGTATACGATGTGAACAGCACGAGGGCCCTGCCTCCTGAGGCCTCTACGAGCTTGAACACGGCATCGTTGATCCAGGGTTGCCATTCAGGCGAGTTTGGCTCCGGCGCATCGCTGGCGGCCGCCAGGAGTGCATTGCGTTCAAAGGGGAACGGGGAGGGGAAGGCTGTGCATTCGGTGCGCGAGTCGGAGTTGGACAGGCCTACGCGGTGCTTCCAGAATTCAAATGAATTGCCTACTGATAGTGTAGCCGAGAGGCAGATTACGGCACGGAACTGATCGAATACTGCCTCGTTCATCATGATGGAGATGTCCAGCGGGGTAATGCTGAATTGCGTGAAGGGATCTCCCTGGCTGGTCTTGCGTCGATCCAGCCAGAATACACTCTCGGGGTCCTCGTCGAAGGTCCGGAACCGGGCGCAGACCGATGCCATTTCTGAAAGCCTGACGAGCGCCAGGTTGGTCTCTATCACTGACTGGTCCGCCTCGTCTTCTTCGGGAACACCTTCCAGCGCGTCCTTGAGCAATTCTGCGATGGACAGTATTGCGCGCTCGACCTCTCCGAGTGGCTTGATTATTGCCTGTTCGACCTCCGGGCTCCGGTTAACGAGGCGGTAGTTCATGCCCTCGCCAATGAGTGCGAGCGCCGCAGCATCAGCCACATCGATTGCCAGGAGCAGTGCGTCAGCCGCATCTGGAAAGCGCTTGAGTATACCTGGCTTCAGCCCCTTGAGGTTCTGGAGCTTGACTATGACGCCGAATTTCCTGCCCCGTTTTTCGCGGTACAGCTTGGACGACTGTCGCATGACTGAAAATCTGGTCAGCTCTTCTGAAAAGAAACTGGTTGCACTAGATTCTATGGCGTGGGCCTCGTCAAACACGATGGTGTTGTACGGAGGAAGTACCGCAGTGGATTCGTAGCCGGATCCTCCGGCGCGGGAGGCCAGGTCGCTGAACAGAATGTGGTGGTTTGCCACGATCAGGTCGGCATCTGCCGCATCACGCTTTACCTTGAGCACGAAGCATGAATCACGGTGGGGGCAGGCCATGTTCAGGCAGTCGTCAGACTCCGAGCGGACCCTGGTCCAGAGCGCGTCCTCCGGCCAGAATGACAGGTCAGAGCGATCACCCGTTCCCGTGGTTCCTGCCCAGGCTTCTATCTGCCTGAGCGGGTGATCCTCGCCCGCGAACAGTCCTTCTTCGTCCAGCGCGTCCTGGAGCCGTATCTTGCACAGGTAGTTGCCGCGTCCCTTGACGAGTACCGCCTTGAGTTTCTTCTTGAAGATCGACGCGACGAGCGGGATGTCCTTGTCCATCAACTGGCGCTGGAGGTTTATGGTAGCCGTGGAGACGACGACCCGTTCCTTGTTGCGCGCTGCCCAAGCAAAAGCCGGGATTAGGTATGCGAACGATTTTCCTACGCCTGTGCCGGCCTCCGCGGCCAGCACGTAACCGCCATTCAGTGCATCCGCGATGGCTTTAACGAGTTCAAGCTGGCTCTGTCTTGGTTCATAGCCAGGCAATCGTTCGGCAAGTTTGCCTCCCGTATCGAGTACTCCCGCCAGTTCTTCCGGATTTATGGCGATCAGTGCCCGTGCCCTGACAGGCTCTGCGACGACGTATACTTCCCGCACGTCGCCATCGACGATGTAAGAGCCTACGCCATTCTCGCCGGCGCGCGAGGCTACCGAGAGGTCAGCATTGCTGGGTTCCAGGAGACCTGATGGATGGTTGTGTATCAGGACGTCGCCACGGTCCAGGAATCCCGCAATAGCCGGAACGCTGGATACACCTCCGCGTGCTCCGACGATGATCTCGGCGACAAGTCCATTCCCGTCGAGCTTGCCCGCCACGAAGACTTCGTTGTAACCGGCATCGGCTATGGCTTCGCGCAGGTCGGCGGCTGCCTCGGCGGTAAATCGTTCGCTCGCGAGCATGCTGCGCCTCCTTCAGTACGACGCAACGAGCAGGTACGAGAGCCCGTGTGGCAGATAGTCACCGGTGGCGAGGTCGGGGCGGCACCAGACTTCCAGATATGATACCGGGTGGATCCTGGCCCATGAACCGATCGCCGGTGTCCAGGTCAGGCTGGCCCGTCCGAACAGCGACCATCCGGAGTATGTAATGCCGTCTGCCCACGCGACACCGGAATTCAGGTAGCCCCGGCCTCCTGCCCGGATGGAAAGCCTGTTTGCATAGAATGCGCCCTGGCCACGCTGGATCTCCAACCCCAGCAGCCTGAGGCTTGCTTCGCCTTCTGCGAACCAGACGCCCGCTGAATACTGCCAGAATTCATTCCAGTCCGGGTAAAGCGCTGGCATGGGAGAAAGGAAAACCGAAGAGTATCGCCCGGCTGGTCCATAGGCCATGCCATTCGTCAGGGCTGCCGCTCCATATGCCGAGACAGACAAGGCGCCGGGAGCGAGCCTGCCCGTCAGCATGGCCTCTATGCCCGCGGCTGGTGCTCCCAGCTCTGGATGGATCAGAGTATCCAGTCTGGCCGCAAGGGTTGCTGAATATCCCGTCTGAGCTTCCTGATCCGACCGGGCGGCGGTAAAGTCGCTCCAGCCCGCCTGGGCCGCGAGCATGGCCGCTACGATGCTCCAGGGGTGGTACGCGGAAGCACCCGTAGAGGTTTGTGCGGCTCCGGCCAAACCTGCCTGCAGGTTCCATGCAAAGGAATTGCCCCGGAATGGGTATAGCACGTCGCTCAAGCCGATCGTCGCCATGCTGGTCCTTCCGGTGGTACCGTTTGCAGAGGCCTCAAACGAATCGGATACCTGCAGCGCGACGGGGACAGCAAAGCCAGACCAATCTATCGATATACCAAAATCCACTGCGCTGGCCCTCAGGTTCCAGTCAACATCCGCCGAGGCCGACAGCCGTTCTGCCGGGTCAGCTATGAAGAGGAGGACGCCCAGGGCTTCCAGTCCGCCGGCATCTCCACGCGCGGTGGGAACCCAGAATTGCGGTACGAGCCAGCGCAGGACGTTGTAAGGAGCGGTTGCCACCGTTGCGGGTTCATCATAGACCGAGTGTGCCTCCGCAAACCCGGTTGCCGGTTGCCAGATAGCCTCCGCCTCGACGAATCCGAACGGCGTCCTATCCTCCGGAAATGCGCAGGGAGCGATGCCGGCTGAGAAGTTACCCAGATAGTATGTCTTGCCATCGGCGCTTAGCGGCCAATGTACGCCACCTGACATGGGTACGTTCTGATAGGCGAGGGTGTCACCGTCGAGTTCAGCCAGACGGTAGAAAAGTTCGTCATCCCACGAGAATCTCAGGATGCCATCGGTTCCCATCGACAGGTAGCGTATCCAGGTGAGTTTTTCCGGCAGGATCAGCCTGTCCACCGAAGTGATCGCTTTTGATGAACCATCGAGCGCTATCCGTATGATGGATACAGCTCCATCCTCCCTGGCCAGCGCATACAACGTCTTGCCATCGATTGAGGCTACAGGAGACGCATAACTGATACGCTCAGTTCCTGAAAGCAGCGTTGTCGTCGTGGTTCCATTCCAGATTACAAGGTCGGTCTGGTAGCCGTCTATCGCAATGCCGGCATATGACGAACTTCCAGGCAGCCAGGCCGCGTCACGTATCCTTGCCGCGGGCAGGTCTTCCAGCACACCAGTCTTCAGATTCCAGGTTTTCAGGAGCAACCTCGGAAAATCGGAATTGTAGCGTACTGTCGAGATGAGCAGCCTCGAACCATCGGGCGAGACGTCGATGCGCGATATGTCTGCCCCGGCGCGGAACAGCGCCTCTTCAGAACCGGTTTTCAGGTTATATTCGTAGACAATCCCGTGTTCATAGTCAGCGTAATACAGGCTTGTCCCCTGTGACGCGATTGCTGATATGCCTGAGAGCCCTCTGAGTGGTTCCGCTGCCATGTATACCGGCGTCCGGGGCGTCACCGAGGCTTTGAATTGGCTCCAGGCGTCAGTGAGGCTCAGTCCGTATATGCTTGAAAACCTGCCTCTCTTGATGAAGCCGTCATCGAGGGGCCTGAACACGGATGTTGCACCGAAGCTGCGCCAAAGCCGGGCGTATGCTTCCATGCCGTAGGTTTTCTGCAGATAGCGGGAAAAAAAACCACCATAAATATAGTAGAGTCCACGTCCGGGATGGAGATCCCATGCGCCTGCGGCCTGACTGAAGCTTTTCCAGCGGTCTTCAACAATATCCTGGCGCAACCATGCACCAAGCAGCGGATCTGTGGCCCTGCCATGGCCGTCTTGGCTTTCCAGTGAGACGGTAACGCCCTCAACGAAGGACAGCGGTGCAAGGTATGCAGATGCGCCAAGGGGCGCACCAAAGATCGCAACTACGGCATTCTCGATTCCAGACCGGATGGTAAGTGAAACCGCATGCGTCAGTTCGTGGTAAAAGAGCTTGCGCAGGTCATCGTTGAACGATCCGAGGGTGGAATTCATGTCTGTAGGAGCCTGGTATAGCACTATCTTGAGGTACGGTACCCAGGTAAAGTAGCCGTTGAGCTCCTCTGAATCGGGAGTGATGACCACGGGAAAGCGGTGCTGTGGAGTGGTTCCCAGCAACGACGCTATTTCCCGGTAGGCATCGTCGGCAAAACCTGCCAGGTACTCTATGGCAGGCCTGGATTCTGCCGGAAATATGAACGAGAAGTATTGAGTCTGCACAATTTCAAGATGCCGATCGGGAGAGAAGAGGTCTGCCGATGCTGGACAAACGAGCATTCCGACCATTAAAGCCGCCAAAACAGAGCGTTTCAAGGTTATCCTCCGCACGGTATCCGCCTGTATTTGACTTGGCGAGCATGTGTTGGCAGTATATTATGACAAACGGAGTGCAACAAGCGATGTAGCGCTCAACAAAACCTTCGCCCATTCCGAAAATGTAATGAAGTACCCTTATGTTAGGATGTCGATGACCGTAGGACAGAAGGCCTCAGTAAGCCTACTCGTCTCAACCCTGCTAGCCGCTGGCTTTGCTGCCTTGGCGTATTCAGGCTTGTTCTCGGTCATTGAAACCAGCTTCTTTGATGAACGGGTCAGGCGTTCTGTTGAAATTTCGATAGACGGCCTGACCGAATCCACGACTGCCTACCATCAACGCAATATCGAGCGCTTTGCCGAACTGCTCAAAATCGACTATGTCAGACGCAGTTTCCTGCCGAATCAGAGTGCCCAGGACATATTTGACCGCACGCGGACCTTTGGACTACTGGCAGAGGAGACGGCCGGGCTTCAAGGCATCAGAATCCTCGATCAGGATGGCAAACGCATCCACTTCAGCACCTTTCCTGGCGATGTCGTCCGTTCTGAATCTCTCAGGATTGTGTATCGCAATTATGGCGAGGCAGGGGATGAACCGTTTGAACTCCTGTCCATCCCCGAAAGCCAGGCCGGGACAGTTACAACGCTTCCGACAAAGCGCTCGTTTGCCTACAGATTCCCGTTCGTTGACGGATTTGGTGTGTACCGCGGTAGCGCCGTATTCTATGTTGCATTCTCTGGCCTCCTTGAACGACTCGTGCAGGATGGTCGCATACCGCTTGGCGACGATGTCATAGCAGTAGAAACGCAGGGTATCCTGATCGGAGCCCCCGCCTGGGGGGGGCAGGATCTTGTATCGCGCGTAGCTGAAATCTGGTCTGCCGGTCCCAACGCAGAACCCATCCCCGTAGGCGCTTCCGAAGCCTCAGGCTCCTACATCCTGTTTTCCCGGCGTGGAGAATCCGGCCTCGTAGGACTGCTTGTTCCCGCTTCCTGGTTTGAAATGCCAGAATCCTTCCGTTGGTTGCTACTCACCACCTTCTTCATAACCGTGTATCTGGCCCTGTTCTTGCTACTGAACCTCAGGCAGGATCGTTTTGCCGTGCTTGCTGGCAGGATCAAGCGTTTCCAGATCGAACTCCTTGAAGAGTATCTGGAACGCAAGGGGGACATGGATCTCGCGCGCTGGAAGGGAGAACTTGAGGCCCGCAGGGCCGAAACCCGGGACCGGATACGCAAGAGTGCTGGGAAAATAGCCAAAAAACGCTCTGCCGATGTTGATGCACTCATAGATAAATCCTGGGACGAGATCATTGCCGTCATGACCTCACGGGGCGAACGGGCGGGCGGTATGGATCTGGCCAAGATCGAAGCGCTCCTGAAAGAGGCCTTGAGCAAGGGTTCATTTGTTATCGGAAATGCGCAGGGTCAAGCACCTGCGACACGTCCTTCCCGCATCGTGCAGGTGGAACCCGGCCTTGCCAGCCTCGTTGGAGCAACCGAGGTTGCCGAAGAAATTGAAGACCTGGAAGAACTCAGCGAAATTGAAGATGCTGAGGAAGTCAGGGACGTCGAGGAAATCGCTGAAGTCAGTGAAGTCGGTGACGTTGAGGAACTTGGTGAGTTGGAAGAAGCCGAGGAAATTGAAGAACTTGATGAAATTGAAGAAATAGAAGCGTTCGAGGAAGCACAAGCCGCTGCCGGGATTGCCAGGGACGAAATTGTAGAAGCTCCGGCAACCACGTCCGCTTCTGAACTTGTCGAAGCCGAAGAACTTGAAGAACTTGAAGAAGTTGAAGAAGTTGGAGAACTTGAAGAAGTCGAGGTAGTTAACGAAGTTCAAGAACAAGAGGAAATTGAAGAGCTTGAAGAAGCCGGGGAACTTGAGGAAACCAGGGAACCCGGAAAACTTGAAGAACTTGAAGAACTTGAGGAAATTGAGGAACTTGAGGAACTTGAGGAACTTGAGGAACTTGAAGAACTAGAGGAACTTGAAGAAACCAGCGAGCCAGTTGAAGCCAAAAAACCAGACGGGCTTGAGAAAGCAGAAGTTCTCGAGGAACTCGAGGAACTTGCTGAGAGCGTTGATTCTGATGATGAAGAGGCTGTCGAGTGGGGCAGTCTGTCGGCAGAAGCTCTGGCTTTGGCAACCGATGATGACGATGACTATCCAATAATTCCTGAGAGCCTTGGCCTTGAGCTTGTAGAAGAGACTGATCTGGCTGACATCATAGGCTACCTTGAAGCAGGCAGGTATGAAGAAGAGCCGGACTATCAGGAACCTGCGAGAGTTGAAGTCGAGATTTCCATCGAAGAAGAGCCTGTTACTGAATTGGTTTTCGCATCTCCGCTTGAAGACATAGCCGAAACAGTTCAGGAACTGGGAGTATCATTGGCGGTAATTGACCAGGAACCTGGAGAAACCGCTGAGGACATGGAAGACTTGCTTGAGGAAGTCGAGTTTGACCTCTTCCTGAGCGCGCTGGATTTAAGCGGGCTCGAAGGCTACAGCGATGAAGATGGTTTCCTTGAGATCGATGATGCCAGCTTTGGGGAGGTACAACCCTCGGTATTACCGGAGCCCGAAGCCGATTATTCAGAAGAAATAGCCAGCGACGGAATATCTATGCTTACCGATGAGCAACGGGAGCGTATCGAGGAGTTGCAGGTTGTTACCTTTGACGATTCAGAGATTGTCGATGTCGAACCTCTTGAAGGTTCTGGTTACCGCCAGATAATCAGCGCATTCTCCCATCGTAACCCTGATTGGTCCAGCGGCCAGCTAGAAGAATTGCCCATCGTGTCTGAAACCGGGCCGTCCGACGCCCTCCCGCTGGAAGATACTGAGCCTGGTGACGCAATCGTGATGATCGATGGGGTGTACACCGTCAACCGTAGTGGTTTGTCCGCCACTACTGCCGGGGACAGCACCCTGAAGGCTCTGGCTGATTCAGTGCTGCAGCATCGCGGCGCTTGACAGCCGCTCGGGTCAATCGTACTTTAACACTACATGAGCCCAACCAATTATATCTTCGTACTCGATTCCAGAAAGCCCATAGTACTGCACCCATTCGATACGGCTGAAGTATTCAAATCCGCTGAAACCGGCTCGATCATTGGCAGATATAGTTCAGGTGACTCACCCAGGGATGCTGATTCGATTAGAACTGCGTTGTACGCAGCCATGGAGAAGGGAACCAGACGATATTATCTGAATAAGGGGTACTATCTCCGACTTGCCCTTACAACGGGGACCTTCATAGCTGTGTACCTGTTTCTGTCCATCCTTGTCAGGGATCCAGTTCCACTGATCGACGAGTTACTGTTGGGTTCGCTGGCAGCAGCTGCGGTGTTCTTTGCGAGCGAGCGACATGCTTTATCGTCTCCCCGGCATCTGGAATCCGTACTCAGGTTCAGGCGCGCCATAGATGGTGCATATTTCTCTGAAAGTCGTATCGTCGACCTGGTTGAGGCCTGGCGTGACGAGGCTGTGGCCCTCGGACCTGCAGCATTCTATAAATCCGATGCCATGGAACCCGTGCTGTCAGGCGATGAAAAAGAAGAAGCCCAGGCTCTCTGTTCCTTGCTCGCCAGAAGATGGAAGTCCAGGCCTGTCGTCGCCGAACTCTATGAGGCCTCGGCTAATGGCCGCGTTCCTGGGCTACTCCTTGATAAGGCTGCGAGGAGACTGGGAAATGAGGAATGCGCTCTGGCTCTGGCGTACTTGCGTCTTATCCCCTTGGCCCTCAAGAGTGCAGAATGAAGACCCTTCATGTTGCCTGCGTGCAGGTGCAAGGGGCCATAAAGAGTATGTTGCTCGGACTTGCAGGCGTAGTGTTAGTCGTAGCTGTAGCTACTGCGGTTGTCTGGCCTTTGTGGTACCTTGCTACATCGCACACACGCATCTATTCGTTCCTGATGCTGGTCGTAGCAGCAGGTGGCCTCATAGCGGTAACTCGTGAGAAATCAAGGCGTCGTAAAGCGGATTCGACCAACGCAGCCCCTGAATCGTGAAGCCTGCGGTTTTCTTGCTGTGTTTTTGTTCTTTTTCAGTGCTGCTGGGGCTTCCTGCGGCAGCCATCCCATCGAGTTATCCCTCCATCCAGCGACTGTCACCACGGGATCTTCTTTTTGTACAGATCCAGGATTCCCTGGCTCAGGGTTACAGGGCTGAGATGGCAACCGCCCCTTATCCTGATTTTTTTATCTGTCAATGGATTGCGACAGGAGGTGAGGAGCTTCTTGCTGTAGCCGCCCGGCTTTCGATGCCCTACGAAACACTTGTAACACTCAATGGAATCAGTAAGACAAGATCTTTCAGGGAGGGAGAAGTTGTCCTCATACCTTCAATTGCAGGCGTGTTCGTACCAGACACGCCACGCAATGATCTGGATGTGCTGCTGGCGTCCCGTAGTGCCATTGCAAACGTTCCGATGCAGCGGGTAGTCGCTACAGTTGGCGGCGTGGAGCGTGGTTTTACATTCTATCCGGGCTCAAGGCTTTTCCCCACAGAACGCTCTTTTTTTCTTGAAATAGGGTTCCGCATGCCACTGCCTGACAGTGTGTTGACCAGCAGGTATGGTTTCAGGAGTAGCCCCATAGATGGCCACGACAGGATGCATGAAGGTGTTGATCTAGCTGCTCCGTTTGGAACGAATGTGATTGCGGCACGGGAAGGCACGGTTGTAGCTGCTGGTGATGACCCCGTTTTAGGGTTGCGCATCATCCTCGAACATGAGGGGGGACTACGCACTATCTATGGCCATCTCTCCCGCATTGCTGTCGTGTTGAACCAAACGGTTCAATCGGGTACAATAATAGGAGCGGTCGGTTCGACCGGCTTGTCAACCGGGCCGCATCTTCACTTTGAGATACGGCTCAGTGGTAAAGCCAGGGATCCCTCTAGTTATATACCTGGATTGAAGCAATGAAACGTGTCCATAGCCTTTTATGCCTGCTGTTGATCCTCTCCACTGCATCGGTCTTTTCGCAAGGACTCAGGACCGACTTTGCCTCAGTGGCAACGCTTTCATCTGAGAACCCTGAAGGGGTAACCGTCGTTCTGCGGTACAATGAAGCTGTAGCCGTGAGTTTTCCTGCTGATCCGACATTCATCCAGGGTGTAGAGTTCGAGTTGCGGATACCAAAAACATTCCAGGGGGCAGAATCTTCCATTGCATGGTCAATCTTCACAAGATTACAGCCCCAGCCGTCCCCTGGCAGGTTTGACTATGTCGCTGACCTCGTTGCAACCCAACCACTACCGGCCCGGGTATCGTTGAACCTCATAGTCCCCATAATCGACAGGCATGGCATCAAGAACAATCCATTTGCCAGTCTGGTTCCATCAGTTGCAGGAATCGACCGGTTTCCACTCGTTTTCAAACTTACACCCATCGGTAAAGGAATCCTGCCCTCCATGGAAACGGCCGAGTTCAGGCTGACTGTCAGACCTGTGCTTCGTGATGAGGGAGGCCTTAGAGTTTCCGTTTCAGTACCAGATGGCGCTGATCGCCCTTTAGTATCGATATTCGTCGATGACAAACGCGCCGAAGACGCACAAGCCATGATCTTGGCAAAAAAAGGCCCTCGGGTCGTTCGGGTGAGTGCCGAGGGTTATCGTGAAGAAATAATCACAGTCGCTGTCGAAGCAGGGCGCGTCATACCGCTGAATGTCACACTTACTCCCAATGCACCCCTGCTGGTATTCCAGGCTCCCGCCGGCACGTATGTATCGCTGGACGGTCAGGTAGTCCCCATGTCCGAACTGGACGGATTTGCGGTGGAACCCGGAGAGCATACCTTGTTCTTTAGAATAGGCGACTATGCAATGACACGGAAGTTCATGGCACTCCGCGGCAAGGTTTATCATGTAGTGCTGTCGGTAGAACTGAACATTCTGGCCACACCATGACCGACCTCAGGGACCGGGTACCCATCCGGGCTGCGGATATCAAGGAACGGAACGAACGGTTGGTCCTGGGCATGGTATTCCACGCTCCCAAGGCATCCCAGAGTGAAGTGGCTGCTACATCCGGCCTCAAGGCGCCTACTGTTTTCAGGATTTTTGGTGAACTCGAGCGTGCGGGACTCATAGAACCCGTTGCGTCTCCTCCGCTCGCAACCGACAGGAAAGGCCGTAGACCAACCTGGTATGCCACTGTTCCCGGCGCATACCGTATCGTCGGGCTGGATTTCAGGGCTGGTGCAGCGTCGGTCGTGGTAGAGGATTTCTCGGCTACAGTACTGTATGCCGAAGAGCGTGCGATACCTCTTGATGCAGATGCGGACGCGGCTTACGCCATCGTGGTACAGCTTGCTGCCGACGCACTGGACCGGGCCCCCGGAGGCCCGCTTCTCGGTATCGGGGTAGGTGCTCCTGGAGTTGTTGACCTATCCCGGGGCAAAGTTCTGGAATATAATAGAATCCCCGGCCTGTCCGGGTTTCCTCTGGCTGACAGACTGTCTGAACGATTTGGCGCTACAGTGAGGATGGGTAACAATGCCACCGTGGCCGCTGTAGCTGCATACCGGTATGGTTCCAGCCGCAATGCATCGACGCCCTCGCGCGTCAGCGATGCCGGCAGTACTTTTGCCTTGCTGGTGCGGGCTGGCGTTGGCGGTGCTTTCGTGCGGGCTGGCATACCTTATGAAAACGGTGGTAAAACCGCCATAGAGATAGGGCACATGACTATGGATCCTCTCGGGCCAGGCTGCGCCTGCGGTGGAACTGGTTGCCTTGAAGCCTACCTGTCGGAAGAAGCTCTTGTCTCTACCGTTGCCGCAGCTCGTCCCTGCATTGATTTCAAGGAACTCGACAGCCTGCTCTGCGCAGGAGATCGAGCTACGTTCGACGCACTGGGTCCATCCATGGGAAAGGCATCGATAGCGCTGCTCAATGTGCGCCACCTGCTCGATCCGGGTGAATTCATGATCATTTCACGGTCGGCAGCGCTATCGGAACTCATCGCGCGGGAAACCGGGCAGTATCTATCCGGGCGTCCGGGACCTGATGGGCATGCTCCGAGTGTCAGGGGCTATCGTTGGGATCCGGTTCTGGCTGGCCGTGCAGCCTGCGATATGGTATTTGACGGCTTCTTTTCATAGCACTGCCCTGTCCGGGCAACGGAATGCATCGATGAATGGAGCAACGCATGACGAGACTTGCATCATGGAACGTGAATGGCATACGGTCGGCCTCTACGAAAGGGTTTTTTCAGTGGCTTGCCGATGAATCGGCGGATATCGTGTGCGTGCAGGAAACCAAGGCAGATCCGTCACAACTAAGCAAGGAATTCTTCGAGGCTGATGATGCGGAAGGTAAAAGGTTTACACCATTCTGGTCCAGTGCCAAACGCCGCGGATACTCAGGCGTAGCCATATACACCAGGATCGAGCCCAGGTCGGTGCGGCTGCTCGGAGTCGAGGAATTCGACGACGAGGGGCGCTATCTTGAAGCTGATTTTGGCGAGTTTGTCGTTGCCAGCGCGTACTTTCCCAACTCCCAGGATGCCGGGGCCCGGATAGACTACAAGTTGCGATTCTGTGATGCCGTACTCGCCCGCTGTGATGCCGTTGTTGCCGAAGGACGGCACATTGTCGTTGCCGGGGATTTCAACATCGCCCACGAGCCCATAGACCTTGCCCGCCCCAAGGAAAATGTAGGAAACCCCGGCTACTTGCCCGAAGAACGGGCCTGGATGGCCCGATACCTGTCCAGCGGTTATGCTGACACCTTCCGCCGCCTGCATCCAGGAGAGCCTGGCCATTACAGCTGGTGGAGTTACCGGATGAAGGCTCGCGAGAAGGACATAGGCTGGCGCATCGACTATCACTGTGTCGATGAAGGACTGGTGCCGGCCATAAAGTCAGCGGCTATCCGGAATGCCATTACGGGGTCCGATCATTGTCCGGTAACGCTTGAGCTCGAGCTTTGACGAGGAGCACCCTATGACCATACGCTACAACGCCCCCACGACTTTGACTTTTACGTTTATCTGTGCTGTTGTATTGCTTCTCAATGCCTTGTTCCCGGGCCTGACAGCCAACTGGTTTTCCGTACCTGGTCGCGGTGATTTCCAGGCTGGTTCCATCCGTGACTATATATGTCTCTTTACGCATGTATTCGGGCATGCCGACATCAACCATTTCCTGTCCAACTTCTCGTTCATCCTGTTGCTTGGCCCGATACTGGAGGCAACGTATGGATCCGGCGGAATGGCCCTGATGGCCGTAATCACGGCCCTGGTAACCGGCTTGCTCAATATACTGCTGTTTCCCACCGGCCTCATGGGGGCAAGCGGCATTGTCTTCATGATGATACTGCTTGCGTCGTTCACCAATTTCAACAAGGGTGAGATTCCCCTGACCTTCATCCTCATCATGCTGTTGTATCTGGGCAAGGAAGTGTTCAACGCATTCAGGGCCAATAACGTATCGGAGTTCGGCCACATCATAGGCGGTCTTTGCGGAAGCATCTTTGGCTATCTGAAACCGGCAAAACGCTGACGAAAAGTTTTATCTTCACAGGAGGCAGCATGATTGAATCAGGCGACCGCAAAGTATTCGTCATTGACACCAATGTGCTCATCCACAACCCTGAATCTATCCTGTCGTTCAGGGACAACGAAATAGTGATTCCGCTCCAGGTACTCGAAGAACTCGACAATCTTAAGACCTATGCCGACCAGCGGGCCAAGACTGCCCGCGATGCAATACGCTTTCTTGATTCGGTATCCAGGCGCGGAGATCTCCATGATGGAGTAAAGCTGGAAAACGGTTCAATCCTGCGTGTGTCACTGGCGCAGTCTGACAAAGGTCCCAAGGGTTTTGACACCACAAAGCCTGACAACCGGATAATCCTGTGCGCTGCTGCCATCAAGGAAAGCGGCCGGCAGGTTTTTTTCGTATCAAAAGACATCAACGCACGTGTAAAGGCCACAGCCCTCGGTGTCAAGGCAGTTGACTACGAGAAGGAAAAAGTAGATATCGCAACGCTGTACCAGGGTGTGAGCGAGGTGGAAGTAGCACAAGATCTTTTTGCGGCATTCGATGCCACAGGAAGCCTGCCGTGGAAGGACCGCCTGCGGCCCAACGAGTTTGTAATACTAAAAGAACGTGGCTCGACACGGGAACGCATCGCACGCTGCAGGCCTGATGAAGGCGTCATCGAGGCTCTGAAGGAGGATGTTGGTTCTGTCTCCGGCATTGCTCCCCTCAATGCCCGACAGCGCGTGGCTCTGGAATTGCTCATGGACGACAATCTACGGCTTGTCACCCTGGTCGGCAAAGCCGGTACCGGCAAGACCCTCCTTGCGATCGCCGCAGGACTCAGGAAGGTCTTCGACGAGAAGGTCTACGCCAAGATGCTCGTCACCCGGCCTGTCGTACCGGTCGGCAAGGATATCGGTTACCTGCCAGGGGAAAAGTCAGCCAAGATGTCCAACTGGATGCAGCCGCTGTTCGATAACCTGGAATACATCATGGGTGCCCACAAGCGGGACAAAGAAAAGATGAAGACGGTAGACCAGATGATCAAGGACAAGCAGATAGAGATAGAAGCACTTTCCTATATTCGTGGCCGCTCGCTTCCAGACGAATACATCATCATCGACGAAGCCCAGAACCTGACCCCGCATGAAATCAAGACCATCGTCTCGCGGGCAGGCAAGGGCACTAAAGTAGTTTTGACCGGGGATCCATACCAGATAGACAATATGTACCTGGATGCCAATTCCAACGGTCTCTCGTACCTGGTCGATGCGTTCAAAGGTCAGTCCATCTATGGCCACGTAACGCTTCAGAAGACGGAGCGGAGTGAACTCGCGGAGCTGGCTTCTACCTTGCTTTGAGTGTCCCTGTGGCCCCAGTCATTGTTTCAGGGGTAGCCGGGAGATAGAATAAAGTACATCCAAAGGAGAGTTTTCAATGTATGGAACTTTGAAAGAGGAGCTGCACGGCAAGCTCCAGGCTATACGCAGCGAAGGCCTTTACAAGGGCGAGCGCGTCATCATGACGCCTCAGGGTTCTGTCATCTCCGTAAAGGATGGAAAAAGCGTCGTTAATTTCTGCGCCAATAATTACCTTGGGCTGGCCAATGATCCATCAATACGCGAGGCGGCCAAACGAGCTCTGGATGAGTGGGGGTACGGACTCTCGAGCGTCCGTTTTATCTGCGGAACCCAGCAGCCTCACAAGCTTTTGGAAAAAGCCCTCTCGGATTTTCTGGGGACTGAAGACACGATACTCTTTTCCTCGTGTTTCGATGCCAATGCGGCGGTCTTTGAACCATTGTTGGATGCTGATTGTGCCATAATCGCAGACAGCCTCAACCATGCCTCGATCATCGACGGTGTACGTCTCAGCAAGGCCGACCGGCTCATTTATGAGCATAACAATTTTGAGGACCTTGAAGCCAAGCTCAAGTCAGCGGCAGGCAAGCGCTTGCGCCTTGTTGCTACCGACGGCGTTTTTTCCATGGACGGCGACATCGCCGATCTTGGACGCATCTGCGATCTTGCCGAAAAATACGATGCACTGGTGATGGTTGATGACAGCCATGCTACCGGGTTCGTCGGAGCGCGTGGCCGAGGTACACCAGAATACTGTGGAGTTATGGGCCGCGTTGACATAATAACCACGACCTTTGGCAAGGCCCTCGGCGGAGCATCCGGCGGTTGTATAGCGGGGCGCGCGGAAATCGTGGAATACCTGCGCCAGAAGGCCAGGCCTTATCTATTTTCAAACACCGTACCTCCAGCCATCGTTGGAGGTACCCTCAAGGCGCTTGAAATCCTGTCCGCATCGACTGCGTTGCGGGACAGGCTTGAATCCAACACCCTGCGTTTCCGCGAGGGGCTCGCGAAAGCCGGTCTGGAAGTGCGGCCCGGAGTACACCCCATCTGCCCTGTGATGCTGTACGATGAGCGCCTCGCCCACGCCATGGCTGACAGGCTGCTCGACGAAGGCATCTATGTCATCGGTTTCAGTTTTCCCGTTGTGCCACGCGGCAAGGCGAGGATACGCGTACAGGTTTCGGCCGCCCATACAACGCAGCAGATCGATTCTGCGTTGGCCGCGTTTGCCAGAGTCGGCGCTGAACTGGGTGCCGTGAAGAAGTAAGGACACGTGATACGATGAGGAATGTCAGACGCCTTGTACTGGGAGTCGGAGCAGGTGCTGTAGCTCTCGGACTTGCTGCGGTCATTGCCCTGAGTGTCTATTCCGGCAGCAATGAAGGCAAGGCTACTCTTCTGGTCAAGTATTTTCGTGCGCTGTCCGACTCTGATGAAGCCGCGGTCGGAGATCTGACGACTTCTTCGTTCCAGTCTGATCTGGTTCTGGGGACCTTGTCGCGGGAAACCTATGAACTCTACGATTTTGGCGAAGAAGCCGATGGCACGCTGCACTTCGTGCTGGTTGCGCCAGGGCCTGATGGCGACAAACGCGCCGTACTCGGCGCAATGGAATTCAGCAGGGTAGGGCTCTCAAACCGGATTGAATCCATCAGGCGGATCGACGAGGGAAAGAGGCTTACAGAGTGACTGCTGCCTCCTCGTGCTGTATCCTGCATTTCTGTCGGTGTGTATGGCGCGTCAGGAGCGAACGGAACGCTTGAAGGCGGTGACTCGTGGCGAAGCGTTGAGTGACAGGCTGTCGCGGTCGCCCCTGGCGAGCATGCGGTAGCCCAGTCCGGCTACCATGGCTGCATTGTCTCCGCAGAGTGACAAGGGTGGAAAGTACAAGGTCAGGTCGGACCGCTTTGCGAGTCTGGCCCTCAGGTAGGTATTTGCCGCGACCCCTCCGCCTGCTACCACCGTAGTGATGCCCGTATCGTCTACAGCCCGCAACAGTCGCGATACCAGCATGTCCACGGCGGCTTTTTCAAATGCCGCTGCGAGGTTCTCGTCGGTCCGCTCGAATGCAGGATTCCAGAACTGGTCAAGTTGCCGGATGGCCGCCGTCTTGATGCCGGAATACGATACATCATAGCGGTGTTCGCCCTTGTACAGGTTGGTTGCGGGGAATTTGCACGCAGCTGCGTTGCCTTTGCGTGCCAGCCTGTCAATCGCCGAGCCGCCTGGATACCCGAGACCGTAATGCTTGGCTACCTTGTCAAAGGCTTCACCGATGGCATCGTCTATGGTTGTGCCGAGTACCTCGATATCATCAAAGCCGTTGGTCTTGCAGATCATCGTGTGTCCACCGGAGACCATGAGCCCGATGAACGGGTATTCGATGTCCTCTGCCAGTAACGGGGCATATAAATGGGCCAGCACATGGTTGACGCCTACAAATGGTTTTCCCGCAGCCCAGGCGAGGGCTTTTGCAAACGAAACTCCAACGAGCAACGAGCCCGCGAGTCCTGGTTTTGAGGTAACTGCGATTCCATCCAGGTCAGAAACGGAGATTCCCGCTTCGTCGAGCGATCGGGCAACTACATCATGTATCCATTCTGTATGCAACCTTGAAGCAATTTCCGGTACGACACCGTCGAATTCGGCGTGCCGTGCAATCTGCGTTGCTACAATGCTGGAAACGACACGGCGGCCGTCCATGACGACGGCCGCCGCACACTCATCACAGGATGACTCAATCCCCAATATCGTCATCGTCATCCGAATCCATCATGATGCGCGAGATGGTGGATAGGCTGAATCCCTGTTCCATGAGTTGAGGATAGAGGTCTGCCAGGGTCTGGGCCAATTCAGCCGACCATACATGGCCTATCATGATGGCGTAGCCCCGTTTCTCTGCAATTTTAGTGCCCTCGGCGATGTAATGAAGCATCGAGGCTCTGTCGGGGGTATTATCTAGAAACACGCTGCGCTCCCATATAGACTGTCTCATAAGCGAGGCTACAGAGTGTACCACGGAATCGCTTATGGTTAAAGAGTCCAGAAAATACACGCCGGCCGTGGACAGTTCATCGAGTACGGTCGACATGACCCTGATATCGGACGTAGCCCTGGAGCCCATGTGGTTGTTTACTCCAGCTGCGCCAGGAACCTGAGCCAGGTTGTTTCTGAGCACCCGCCGTATTGTCGCATCGTCCATATCGGCACGGATTGCTCCAGGGCCCGGGTCGAGACCTGCAAGTGCCTCCATGGGCTGATGCAGCAGCAGTTCCTTGCCGGCATTCCTTACAGATTCTGCGGAACTGGTTGTAAACGGCAGGCCAGGAAGCACGGCTATGGTTACTGGTCCGGGCAGTTCCAGAAAGGGCTTGAGTTGCCATTCATTGTGCCCGGCATCGTCTATTACGAACACGAGTATCCCTCTGGTTTTTTTTATTCTGCGTGCATCTGGAACAGGTCTGGCCGTAGTTGCAGCTGGCTCAGTATCGATAATTGGATCCTGCGCATATTCAACCGGCGGCACGTGTTCCTGGGACACGGGATCCACCAGACTGGATGCGTCAGAACCAGATTCATCTGGACCAGAACCAGTCAGCGGTGTATGAATGCGGCTGCTTTGAAGTCTCGTGAGTGAAAAAGCAAGCCCGAGTGCGCCAACTACAAGAAATGCGCTTGTCAAGAGAATGATGTGAGCGCTTTGCACCGTTGGCGCACGTTTCCGTTTTTTTGTCGGCATCGTGTCATTTTACTATACGATGGTCACGGAAAACATCGCAAGACCCCGGGCTGCAGCCGGTCAATGCAGGAATTGTAGCGTCAGGCTCCGATGAAATCAGCGTATTCGCTCTGATTGCGAAGCTTGCGGATAGCCCTCTTCTCTATCTGCCTTACGGTTTCTGCTGAAATACCCATGGTTTCGCCTATTCCCTTGAGGGTTTTTTTCTGATTCCCATAAAATTCAAATCGATAAATCAAGACCTGCCGCTCCTTTTCCATGAGGGCTTCAAGTAATTTGATAGTCTTTTCCCGCACACAGTTTCGTACAAAGGCCGCATCGGGGCTGTAGGTTTCATCCGCATATACATCGAGCACACTACCGGATTCCTCGTCATCGTTGTCACCTTCAAGTGGCATGATGCTACCTGACATCTCGAGTGCTTCCTTGACCAAGTGTTCTTCTATGCCGAGTTCCCGCGCAATTTCTGAACGGGACGGTTCCCGTGACAGGCTCTGCGAGAGGTATCCATATGTCTTGTGGATGCGTTTTATCAGTTCTTCCTTGCGGTGGGGGAGGCGGATCGCGCGGCGAGAATTGACCAGGGACCTGGTCACAGCCTGTTTGATCCACCATGAAGCGTACGTTGAAAACCTCACGTTGCGCCGGTAGTCGAATCGTTCGGCTGCCTTGATGAGGCCCATGTTGCCTTCCTGGATGAGATCGATCAGGGGAACGTCAAAATTTGCGAAGGCGCGTGCTATTTTTATGACGAGGCGGAGGTTGGCTTCGATGAGTCTGGATCTGGCTACTTCTTCACCAGCCTGAATTCTCATGGAGAGGTCCCGTTCTTCTTCTGCGGTGAGCAATGGAATCTGCTTAACTCTCTCGTAATATATCTTCAGCGTGTCCTCAGACATGGACGCCTCTGTTCTTCCGCTCATTTTGTGTTACCTCTGCCTATTATTAGAGCAGTAACTGTGCCAAGTAATTGTATTTGAAGTATGAATTTGTAATTATATATAATATAACAAATTGTATTTAAAATGGCAGTGATGAAGTTATAGAATTCTTGGAATAAGTATACTTTCGTGCACAAAATCCCTTTTTAAGGGTATACAAAATGATAAAAAAACCGCCCTTGACGGACGGTTTTTTTAGTTGGAGGTACATGCGCTCAGTTTGGCGGTGCAGTTTGTATCTGAGCCTGTCCGAGTCCCTGTGCAGGCACAACTTTGTACTCTCTGATGAATGTAAAAATTGCCAGAACTGCAACTATGACAACGACTAGTTTTCGCATTGCAAACCCTCCGGAAACATCATCAGGATACACTGCCTGCTGGATTACTTCAAGATTTGAAGGCTATTTTCCATTCAGGAATTTCAATGGATCTATTGCTGTACCGCGTTTGAAGACACCCAGATGCAGATGCGCACCAGTACTGTACCCCGTTGAGCCAAGTAGTCCTATGGATTTGCCTTGTTGCACGCTGGCACCTTGTTTGACAAGTATCTTGTTCAGGTGGGCATACAGAGTCTGATACCCTTCTGCATGTGTAAGTATTATGAAATTACCGAATATAGTGCTGTATCCCGTTTCAGCAACCCGGCCATCCATAGACGCATGTATGGGAGAGTTCAGAGGGCCAACGATGTCAAGTCCGCTATGGAATTGGCGTATTCCCGTGAACGGATTGGCCCGATATCCAAATTGCGAACTGATTTTGCCAACTACTGGCCAGATGATCAGTTTTCCCAGCGCTTTTTTAAGATCGTAGCTTGATAACCGGGCTCCCGGGATGAACAATGTCTGTCCGGGCGTTATAGTCTGGCTCGATAGATCGTTGGCATCGACGATGTCCAGCATGGAAACCTGTGTTGCGGAGGCTATTCCCGAGAGGCTTTCACCTTTTTTAACCTTGTAAGCGACTCCATCCAGGTTTGGTATTTTTATAGTTGCACCCGCTTGTATCCTGCGGACGTCTCCTATACCGTTGATGCTTATGAGTGTGTCCAGGCGAATCCCGAACCTGTGTGATATTGCATCAAGCGTGTCATTTTTTGCTACCCGGTAGCTGGAGATGGACAGTGTCATGGGCAGGGCTGGTACCAGTTCGGCATCGTCTGGCTCGGGAGGCATCGCCATAAGGGAGTCGAGCAGGAGTGAGGTAGCCACTCCGTCTTCAGGCAGGAAAAACTCATGCAGATCAGCCGGGCGTTCCACTGCACCTACTGCCGCTATTGCTACAGCGAATAAAAGGACGCCGAGAATGATCAACACTGTTTTCAGTGATTTTGCGGATGACAGCGTTTCAAGGATCCGGATTATATAATGGAACCGCTCGCGGGCAACAACCGGCTGCGCTACCTGCGTTTCCAGGCTTTTTATTCGTTGATTGGTCCCAGGCTCGGAGTTGTGCCCGGGATGGATTCTGGCCCTTGAGGCTTTTCTTTCTATGCGGCCATTGCAGGCTGGACTGATCAGGCCTTGATCGAGGATTATCCTGACTGGCTTCTGACGAGGTGCTACATACTGGGTTTCCATGACATTCTGCATTTCCATACGTTCTACTATCGGCGCAACTCAGCCCGGCATTGAGAGACGAGCACCTTGTTGAACAGAGGTTTTTGCATATGCATGAAGTGAGAACGAATACAAGATATATTCATGTTCCGCGTATCATCATGACGGCCATGCTGGTTGCCCTGTTCATGAAGACGTTTGCCGTGGACCTAGTCATAATACGAGGCGATTCCATGAGTCCTACGATTGGCACGAGTACCGTGGCCCTTGTTGCCCGTTGTGCCTACGGACTGCGGCTTCCGGTTTCAGGGACCTGGGTCCTGCGCTGGGCTGAACCAGAACCAGGTGATATCGTACTCGTCGCGCCTGTGGACCGGAATCCCAGAAGGGTGATCAAACGGGTATTCGAACTGGGACCGGCATACTTGAATGCTGAAGCTGGTGTGCTGTCCGGCCGAGGTGGTTCTGTGAAACTCGAGCCGGATTCTTCGTCACGGTTTTCTGGATTTTCCTATCTACCTTCGGGCAGGGTATTCATAGTCGGCGACAACGGTGACAGGTCTTTCGATTCGCGCGACTATGGTTCCCTGCCGATTGAGAAGATACTGGGAAAAGTGCTACTCTATTCTGGCGGGCTTTCTGGCTCTGCAGGAAAATCTCATGAATCCAAGGATGCTGCGGCTGATGTCGATAGATAAACGATTCTTCCGGCATTACATCATTTTAGCCGTACTCCTTGTGCTGGCATCAGTGACGTTGGTTCGATACGGTCGGCTGGCTCTGGGAACAACAGGACAGTCACTTGCCTCGTCCGCACGGATTGTTTCCATACGTGGCCCGATATACGACCGCGAAGGTCGCTTGCTGGCCGTCGATACTGACCTCTACGACGTGTCCATCTGGAAACCGTCACTCTCCAGGGGAAAAGAGGCGGTTTTTGCGACTGCTCTGGCCGCTGCCATCGGGGTTCCAGAATCAGAAATCCTTGCCAGACTGACTGGAGAAGGCGCTGACTTTGCCTACATAGCCCGCCGGGTTTCAAGCGATGTTGCTCGTTCCATCGAGCAAGCCGTGGCTGATACCAACATGAATGGTATCAGAATCGACCGTGTTGCGGGTCGGGTATACCCGGAGCGAGCCCTCGCTGCGCATCTCGTCGGTTTTGTTGGCACCGAAAATCGCGGACTGTCCGGCGCGGAAGCCGCCTTCGAGTCTTCACTGGCGGCAGATCCTGCTCAGGCTATCGGTGGCTATGCGTATGGAAACGCCGTGTATCTTAGTATCGATGCCGATCTGCAGTTCAAGCTCGAAAGCCTTGCGCGCGCTGCGCTTGTCAGGAATGCTGCAGAAGGAATAGCCCTGGTAGCCATGGAAGCAAGAACCGGTTCGGTCCTTGCGTATGTCTCCCTTCCCGATTTCGATCCTAACCAGTTCCTTGCCTCCGACCGATCCACATGGGTGGATCGAGTTTCAATCTATGCCTATGAGCCTGGTTCGGTGTTCAAGGTCTACAGCATGAGTTCGCTTATTGCCCTTGGTGGCATCGATGAACATTCTGAGTTCACGTGTGACGGCAGTTATGAAAAAACCATGCCGTCCGGCGAAAAGATAGTCATTACCTGTCTTGGTTCCCATGGCACTGTCGATGTGGCAAAAATACTTGAATATTCCTGCAATTCCGGTGCGGCATATGCATCCGATACCGTGTCCCCGATAGATTTTTATTCCAAAGTCAGGGAATTCGGCTTTGGCGAGAGAGTGGGGGCCGATCTGGCAAGCGACAGTCCCGGTGTCATCCGCAAGCCTGAAACCTGGTCAGGCAGGACAAAACCGACTATCGCCATAGGCCAGGAATTACTGGTCACGGCCCTGCAGATGACCACCGCTGCTACCGTGATCGCGAATGGCGGAATTCTCATCAGGGCACGGACCCTGGACCGGATCGTTGGCCCGGATGGTACCAGCATCGATGATCCCCAGCCAATCGTGATCAGGCGGGTCATGGAGAAAGCTGAGGCAGATTCAATACTCGGTGCTATGGAAAACGCGACTCTCTCTACGGGCACCGGGCACAGGGCGCGCATCGATGACCTGCGCATGTCGGTAAAAACAGGTACGGCCCAGGTCATCGATCCTGAAACGAGACGCTATTCGGATACCGATTTCATTGCCAGTACCATCGCATTGTTTCCAAGCGAGGCTCCGGAATACATAGTATATGCGGCTATATTCAATCCCAAGGGGATATCGACCTACGGAGGTCGCATCGCCGCTCCGTTAGTCAAGGATGTTGCCAATGTCATTGCCGATTTGTACGGGGTAGCACGGACAGGTTCAGCTTCAGCGTTACATGATGGCCGCGTCATGGTAACCGGCACGGATGCAGTCCGTATAGGTGAAACGATGCCAGACCTTCGTGGAACACCCAAACGCGCTCTTACAGCGCTTCTGGAACGTGACGATATCGTTGTTGAAATAGAAGGTGATGGCTGGGTGAGGGAACAGTCGCCAGCACCTGGTTCACTGGTCGAACCTGGTTCGACCGTGCTGTTGAAACTTGAATGATCAACCCTGACTGGTATACTGCCAACCTTGAGGCCTTGGACGCCCGATCGCCTGAACTTGCTGCCTGTGTAGCCGCGGCTGTTCCATTTCAGCTTGAAACATCCATTGCGCGAAGCGGTGCTCGTACGGCCAAGGCTTGTGGGGTATGGTTGCACTCTCGCTATGACCCACAGGCTGAAGGCCGAAGGATAGCGGATGAAGCCATTGCAACCGGCGCCGATCTCATCGTAGTGCTCGGCCTGGGGTTTGGCTATGCCACACAGGCTGCGCTCTCCTCTGGTGCAAGGGTTGCCGTCATCGAGTCCAGCGCAGCCTGGATTGCGGCCTTGCTACATTCCAGCGAGTTGGTCGACATCATATCAAACGAACATTGTGCCCTGATTCTGTGTCCAGAAGGCTACGGGGTCTCGGAATATCTTGATGAAGTAGCACCCCGGTCCATCGCCATCATAGAAAACGGGGCCACCATGGCTGCTTTCCCAGAGGCGGCGGAAGCACTCAGATCCCAGGTTGCCAGCTATCGCAAGAAGGATGAGATCAACGCGGCTACACTACGTCGTTTTGGTCGGCTCTGGGTGAACAACTTGTCCAGGAACATCAGAATAGCCGCGGCCTGCCCGGGCTTGTCCTCCCTTGTCGCACGGTTTCATGGCTTTCCCGCCCTGGTGCTGGCCGCAGGCCCTTCCCTCGATGAAATCGCGGGCTTGTTGCCCGAACTCGCAAAGCGGATGGTCATAATCTGTGTGGATACCGCCCTTCGGACAGTGCTCAGGACTGGTGTGGAACCTGATTTCATCATCGTGGTTGACCCTCAGTACTGGAATATGCGTCATCTTGACCGCTGTTCTTCTCCAGGCAGCATCCTGATCACCGAGGCTGCCGTATGGCCTTCGGTATTGCGGTTCCGCGCCAGGCAGACAGCACTGTGTTCTTCGATGTATCCGCTTGGCCGCTATGTCGAAGACAGGCTTGGTCCGCCTAAGGGTTCCCTTGGTGCAGGTGGCTCGGTTGCTACAACGGCCTGGGATTTTGCCCGCATTATTGGCTGCGCTCCAATTTATATGGCAGGCCTCGACCTGTCGTTTCCCGACGGCAAAACGCATGCCAATGCGAGTCTTTTCGAACAACGGTCGCTGGCTGAAGGTTCGAGACTGGACCCGGCTTCCAGCGCGGCGTTCAGGGCCATGCGTGGAGGTCGACCCTACCTGGCCCGGGCCAATGATGGCTCCGAGGTGACGAGTGACGAGCGCCTTTCATTGTATTCCACCTGGTTTGCCCGTAAATTGTCCAGTCATCCCGAAGCTCCTACGTACAACCTGTCTTCTCGTGGACTCGCGATACCAGGTATGGATCATGTTCCCGTAGGCTCGCTGTACGATGTACCTCAGCGTCGTCGTGAACTGAATGCTCTTCTTGGAGGCGCGCTGGATGCGATGAGCGCTCCTGGCGGTCAGGATGTGACACACGCTACAGCGGTAGATGTCGTCGTGGATGGCTTGAAACTGGAACTGCTGAGGCTGGCTGGAATAGCCGACCATGCGGTTCAGGTCGCCGAGAGCGTCATGGGAGCCAGCGGTGATGCAGTTCATCAAGCGCTGGCCGAACTGACCCAACTTGATACCGCCGTGCTGGAAAGCGAAGCGCGTGATGTCGTGGGCTTCCTGTTTGCTTCTGCGGCTGAAGCCGTCGGGGGGCGGGCAAGAAACCTGGATGACAGCCTGATCCATACTGCGAGACTCTACCGCGCCGTAGCGGAAAGCGCGCGCTGGCACGCGCGAAGTCTGTAGCAAAGTACAACGCAACCAAAATAGATGTTAATGCCTCATGCAATGATTCCGATACTATTGGTAGGCAAAAACAGCCTGCAACAAGAGGGGTATGGGTGACGTCCAGACATACCCCTCTTTTCTTTTTTAAAATCTCGGGGCGCTCGCGGCGTCGCTCGCCTCGCGGTGCTCCTTGGCGTACCAACGTACGCCGGCGGAGCCCCTCTCGGGTCGCTCCTTGCGATCATCCCCGATATTTTAAAAAAGTCCTTTTAGGTTGAGTGGGTTGTTGGGGAGACGCTCGCTGCGCGAGGCGCGTTGCTGAGGGGAGGGGGAGGCGCTCGCTGAGCGAGGCGCGTTGTTGGGGGATGGAGGCGCTCGCTTCGCGAGGCGCGTTGTTGGGGGATGGAGACGCTCGCTTCGCGAGGCGCGTTGTTGGGG
>JAIFMD010000092.1 GCA_020048755.1 Spirochaetota bacterium | reverse complement strand
TGGCTATGGACCTCGGCTACCACAAGGAACATCTGCCAGGCGAGCTGATCGAGCGGGTCGATGGCGACGCGAAGACGCTGATGAGCTTCTTTTCCGATTTTGCCATACGGCTCGTCGGCAGTGCAGCCCTGATGGCCGGCGTGCTCGTTACGCTGTTCCTCGAGGAAGCGCGGGTCGGGGTGGCCATAGGCGCGTTCGCTGCCGTTGCCGCGTTGTTCCTGTTCAAGGTGGCCTTTCTTGCGGTGCCGGTCTGGAAGGTAAACCGTGCCAAAGCCGCCGAGTTCTACGGTTTTGTCGGCGAGCGCATGTCCGCGAGGGAGGATCTGAAAAGTCTCGGAGCCACTCGGTACGCTTCGCAGAGGCTTCGCGGCATGCTCGGCGAGTGGTATCCCTTGCGCCTCAAGGCCAACCTGCTGGGGTACAGCATGTGGACATCGTCTGAGCTGGCCGCCGGTCTGGGCACGGTTCTGTCTCTGGGCCTGGGAGCCGCGCTGTGGCGCGCGGGCACCATCAGCCTGGGCACGGTGTACCTCATCTACAGTTATGCCGAGCTGATACGCCAACCGCTGGACCAGTTGCGGGAGCAGCTGGAAGATTTGCAGAAGGCTCTCGCCGGTACGTCCCGTACCATGGAGATGCTCAGCCAGCGCCCCGGCATGTCCTATGGCTCCGGAAACCTGCCGGCCGGAGCCCTCGGCCTCTCCTTCCGCGGCGTTGACTTTGGATACGAGGCTGGAACGCTGATACTCGAGGATTTCAGCCTGGAGCTGGAGCCGGGAAGCTCGCTCGGCGTGCTGGGCAGGACGGGCTGCGGTAAAACGACGCTGGGGCGTCTGGCCTTGCGCCTGTACGACTGCGGCGCGGGACTCGTGGAACTGGCTGGCCGGCCGATTGACGAGTACTCAGCGGAGGCGCTGCGCCGCGGTCTGGCGGTGGTGACGCAGGACGTGGAACTCTTTAGCGCCACGCTGCGAGACAACGCGCGCCTCTGGGACCCGGCCATCGGTGACGAGGCGATACTGACGGCTTTTGACGAACTCGGGCTTGGCGAGTGGCTCGCGGGCTTTCCGCTCGGCCTGGACCAGCGCTTGGGCGCGGGCGGCGTCGGGCTGTCGGCCGGGCAGGCCCAGTTGCTCGCCATGGTGCGCGTGTTCCTCAGGAACCCGGGGCTCATAATCCTTGACGAGGCCTCGTCGCGGCTCGACCCCGCCACCGAGGCCCTGATTGACGGTGCCGTAGCCAAGCTCCTGGGGGGCCGCACCGCGATGATCATAGCCCACCGCCTCTCCACGCTGGACCGTGTAGACAGGGTGCTCGTGATGGAAGATGGAAAGGCGGTTGAATATGGCGACCGGGCTAGATTAGCAGCGGATTCCGGCAGCCGGTTTTCGGGCTTCCTGCGTGCCGGCCGCTCGGGCAAGGACGAGGAATTATCCGTCGCGCTGGAAGGAGACGCCGTATGAAAGCATGGCGGCTCCTGTTGCGGATGATGGCGTATCGTCCCTGGCTCTACGCGTTGAACGCATTGCTCTGGATGATGGTGCATGGCTTCTTTATCATACCAGGCCTGTTGACCAAGGCCTTTTTCGATGCGCTTCAAGGCAACACTACACAGACGGCAACGTTGCTCTGGCTGATCATGGCCTTTACCCTGGCGAGGATAGCGCACATCTACACGTCGGCCTGGGTGGATATCCTGCACCGGTTTACGATGAGTGCGCTCCTGCGTTCCAATGCTTTTGAGGCGATATTCGGCTTGCCTGGGGCCGCGCCGCTGTCGTGCTCTGCAACCGAGGCCCTCGACTATATAAAAGAAGATGCCGGCCAGGTCGAGGACGCCATAAGCTGGAGCCTGGACGTACTGGGTTCAGCCGTCTTTACCGTTGTCTCGGTGGTGCTGCTCGTGAGGATCGACCCCGTCGTTACGCTGCTGGCTTTCGTGCCGCTCGTGCTGGTGGTTGCTATTGCCCAGAGCGCTGAGGGCAAGGTCAGCCGGTACCGAGAGGCCGCGCGCAAGGCTTCAGAGGAAGCGACCGGCGCCATGGGAGAAGTCTTTGGCGCTATCCAGGCCATCAAGGTGGCTGGAGTCGAGGTGCACGCGCTGGGACATGTAGCGCAGCTCTGCGAGACCCGCCGCAAGGCCGCGCTGAAAGATGGCCTCTTCAACCAGCTGCTCGATTCGATCTACCATAATACGGTTGGAATAGGAACAGGCCTGCTCCTCGTCGTCATTGCCTCCAGGGTAAGCGCCCAGAGTTTTAGCCTGGGTGATTTTTCACTCTTCATCTTCTGCCTGTCGTTCGTCAGCAACTATACCTGTTTCTGGGGCGGGTTCCTGGCCCACTACCAGCGCACCCGGGTATCGCTGGACAGGCTCAAGAGCCTGGTGGCGGATCCGGTCGGGAGCGTGCTCGTCAAACATACCCCTCTTGCACTGACACCGCGCGCTCTGAGATCTCGCGCGAAGGCTGGCAAGCAGACGCAGCCCAGACGTTTGGGGACAGATCCCGATCCCGGACAAAGCTTCGAGCGGCTGGATGTCCGCGCTCTGACCTGCCTGCATCAGTCCGGCAAGGGAATCCATGACATTGAACTGAGTATGGGACGGGGAGACCTTGTCGTCGTCACCGGCAGGATTGGATCAGGCAAGACGACGCTCCTGCGGGCTATCCAGGGCTTGCTCGCGTCGCAGGGTGAACTGCTGTGGAACGGCCAGCCCGTGATGGATCCAGCGGCATTCTTCGTGCCGCCCCGGAGCGCCTATACGCCGCAGGCCAGCTCGCTCCTCAGCGATACGCTGGCGGAAAATATCCTCCTGGGTATCGACGAGGAAGAAACCTTGCTGAACTATGCGTTGCGGGCCGCCGTGATGGAAGACGACGTAGCCGCTTTGCCTGACGGCATCAGAACCCGCATCGGGCCGCGCGGCCTCAAGCTGTCGGGCGGCCAGGCCCAGCGCACGGCGGCTGCGCGGATGTTTCTCCGCAAGCCCGAGCTATGCTTCATCGATGACATGTCCAGCGCGCTCGATGCGGAGACAGAGCGGCTCCTGTGGAAACGCTTTGCCGAGGAGGACGGCCGGACCTGCCTGGCGGTTTCGCACCGCCGCGGAACGCTGGAACTCGCCGATTGGGTGGTGGTCATGCGCGAGGGCCGGATAGACGCCCAGGGCCGCCTCGAGGAAGTGCTTGACCGCTCCGGAGAAATGCGGAGCCTGTGGGGCAGGTAAGGGTTTTTCCGGGCCCATGGCATACGCTTCAAGTTTAATGAGTTTTAAAGGATTGGTCTCCGGTCATGATCTGATGTATTTATTCAGTAACGGCAGGTCGCTCTTGGCTTGAATTGCCGCTAGACAAATCCAGATTTTCGTTTTAGTATTTTAATTAATATTTTTAATACCTATATGGAGGTAACAATGCGCCGTTCACTTTTTGGAGTCACTCTTGCGGTTCTTGGCCTGCTCCTCGTCTCCTGCATCAGCACTCCTGGCATCGACGAGAAGCCCGTGTTGAAGCCGAGCTTTGACAATTCACATGCCATTCTCATAGAGAATGCCATCAAGGGCCTCGATATCGCCAAGGCCGTCAACCCCTATATCCGATCTGGCGAGAAATTGGCCGTCGTGAGCATCGAGCGAATGCTTACCGGTGATTATCCAATCAATTACACCATAGAAGATAACCTTATCGCGAACCTGGTTTCCGCGCGCTACATCGTGGTAGAGCGCGACGAGGATCTGCTTGCCCGCATATTGTACGAGCAGGGTGATCGCTACCAGCGCGTCATCCCAGATAGCCCCGCGTCCATCCTGCTTAGTGGCGTAGAAGCTGAGGGGATGGCTTTTCTCGGCAAGCAGCCAGCCGAGGCTGCGCCTGTGAGTACTAAAGATACTGTAGAGTTCTTCACCAAGCTCGGGGATTTCTATCGCGATTTGCTCTCCCAGGTAAAGGTAGTCAATGCCGATATCCTCGTTTCCTATCGCGTCCTCGAATCCGGCATCATGGTAGAAAAAGAAGCGCCGCGCCGCTCTTCTACGAGTGGTACGGCTGGCAGCACGAACAAAGATGGCTCGCTGCTCGATCCTCTCAAGGTCAATTTCAAGCGTGAAGCAATGGCCCGTATCGCCGTACGCATAGTAGATGCTACGACCGGAGAGATACGCTTTGCTGGAATCCTGGAGAACAGGGCAAAGGATACCCTGGCTTTTGAACAGGAAAAAGGCGTGACCGAGATGCAGTTCCTGGCTAACGTCGAGCAATATCAGGAATACCTGGAAAATTTCCACTATACCTTCTACGATCAGCAATTGCCCAACATCAATGGCACGATGACGAAACAGCAGGAGATAATTTCACAGACGAGTCAAGCCCAGCCCGCCACCCTGCCTGGCCTGACTAAATGACGGCGCCAGCGATGAGCAAAAAATACATCTCTCTCATCGCCGCGCTCTTGTCGTGCGCGGCGCTATGGTCGCAAGAGGTGTCTGACAGGAACGGCATTCAGGACGTAGGCGGCATACCCGACGTTGCATTGTCGGCGCCTGGCCGCAGTTTCCTCTCGGGGCCTGTTACGGGTTCTTCTGTTACAATAACTTCTTCTAAACTTTTTCTTGGAGCTCCTTCTCAATCTGTCATGAGCGGGCCTCTCATGCCGGTAAGCCGCGCATCGAGCCTTAACTACGGAGTTGGCATATGGACCACGTCCAACCGCATCGAGTATGAGGCTGAACCTCTGATAGAAATGAACATAGGCGGCTTGTGGCATCTTCCGTATCTGGGTAATTCCGTGGCAGCCGGAACCAATTTCAGCTGGAAGGCTGATATCGAGAGCGACCTGGCCTTCATGGTGTTCAGCCTGGAGGCGGAGGGGCGTTATTATATTTCTCCCTACCTTCCATATTGGGTAGGGCTACGGGCCAGCCCGACGCTGTATCTCCGTACGTATGCCGGAGCAAGCGATACGCTGAGCCTTCTGGGCTACATTGATGTCGGTGTTTCCTACCCTTTAGGCACGCTGGGCCTTGAACTGCGTGGTACGTTTTTCCTCGCGGGTGACGATACCGTGGGCTATGGCCTGACCATCAACTACGCCTTCCTGAAGGGGCGCTAATATGAGAATGCTAAAAATCCTGCTGCCGCTCGCGGTGCTTGTCGTCCTGTCCGGTTGTGTCATCTATACCTTTGCTGATATGGGCCCGTATGATTTCGAAGATGATTATATACCTGTAAACTTCGATGAGGGCAGCACGACGCCATGGTCACTCGATTATTCCGACGGTGCTGACTATACTGATCAGTCGCTCAAGTCAGGCTCTCCGGCTGCGGGTGCAAGCTCTACCTTGATACTTACAATTTCAGCCGGCCTCGCTGATGGCAAGGATATTCATTTTTACTATAAGATGGATGCGGCGGGCAGTTCCGATACCCTGACCTTGTATGTAAATGACTTCCAGGAATGGAGCGTGAGCGGAGATAGTTCCTACTGGAACCAGGAAGATGTTTATGATTCAGAATTCCTCATCGATGGCGAGGGGCCCAACGTATTTAAATGGGTGTATACGCGTAGCAGCAGCTCCACGGTGGCGTTTGGTGAAAACTGCGCGTGGATAGATCTAGTGGAAATTGATGGCTAGAAAGACGTTCCTGGTTCAACGCGCCTTCTGCGCGGTATTCCTGTGCCTGGGCTTGCTGAAGGCCCA
>JAIFMD010000106.1 GCA_020048755.1 Spirochaetota bacterium | reverse complement strand
ATTTCGTCAGGTACCGCTGCACGAGGTCCCAGTCCTCGGGCGGCGGCGTTTTGATGTACTCCTGGCAGCGTTCAAGGTACATGGCGCTCATCGGGTCGTCGGGCCTGGTCTGCAAGATCTGGCTGAAGTAGCCGCTGGCGGTCTTCCAGTTGCGCAGGTTGTACATGGACAGGCCCTTGCGGTACAGGTCGTGTTCGGACTTGTCGAGCCGGTGGCTGTTCTCGTCGTCGAGGGCCAGGATGGTGGTAGGCTCTTCCTTGCCCTTGACGATGACGCGCTCTATTTCCCTGAAACCGAACACCTCGGTGTCGTTTCCGCTGGACTTGATGTCTTCCACCACACTGTCTGAGACGATGATCCTTACCTGGTACTGCTTGGTCAGGCCTTCAAGCCGGGAGGCCAGGTTGACGGTATCGCCTATGACGGTGTAGTCGAACTTGGCAGACGAGCCAATGGTGCCGACGATGGCGTCACCGAGGTGCACCCCGATGCCGATATTGAGGCCGCCTGGCGGCAACTCGATGTCAGCGGCGACGAAACCGCCCAGCGCCCTGGACATGGCCAGCGCGGTCTCTACGGCACGAAGCCCGTTGTCCGGCCAGCTCTGCGGCGCTCCGAACACGGCCAGTATGGCGTCGCCTATGAACTTGTCCACCATGCCGCCATGGCTTGTAATGATGTCGCACATCATCTCCAGGTAGCGGTTGAGGAACGATACGACCTTTTCCGGTGGATTGATCTCGGTAAGGGTGGTAAAGGAGCGGATGTCGGAGAACAGGATGGCCAGCACGCGCTTTTCTCCAGCCAGCATGGACGTCCTGGATTTGCGGGTCAGGAGCTCGTCGATTATCTGCTGTGGCACGAATTTGGAGAAGACATTGCGCATATCCTGCTCCATAGTCGTCACACGCTGGTACAGCATGGCATTGTGGATGATGACGCCCGCCTCCCCGGCAAAGGCATCGAGAGCCTCTACCACTGACTCGGCGAAGTAGTTGTTCTTGAGGTGACCGATGTGGAGGCTGCCTATCACGTCACCACCGGAACCGCGCAGGAGCACGTGGTGATAGGAACTGAGCCGGTCCTTGGTCAGGCTGATCTTGTTCCAGTCGGTGCGCTCGTCGATGTTGAAGAAGACGGGCTCCACCAGCTTGAGGCTGTTCCTGTCGAACTGTTCGTAATAATCTTCCAGTGAAACAGCGAGGAAATCATCGGCCATTTCCTTGTTGACGCACGCGGCTGGATACAGGAAGGGTTGGGTTTCCTTGCCAAAATTCAAGACGATGGCTCCGATGTGGCGTTCACAGGCGAGGTCCAGAAGTTCCAGGACGCGCTTGACGGTGCCATGCAGCGACGACAGGCTCCTGCCAGCCTCGGCCAGCTGGTTCATTATCGTGGAACTGAAGAGTTCCTTGTCGAGCAGGTTGGACAGTGCCTCGGCGATTGAAGCGCGGTTCATGCCCTTGGCGTCTTCTCCTATGGCGGCCAGGTCAAGCGGTTCGTGCCGGATATGCGTGCGGACCATCTCGACGAGCGGGCCTATCTGCGCAAAATCCTTTACCACGAAAGCGGTGGCGCCGGAGCTATAGGACCAGAAACGGTCCTTGTCCTCGGAATTGGCGGTATGCATGATGATGGGAATATCGCGGACGCCGCGCCGGGTTTTAAGGAGGCGGCTGGCCTGGTACCCCTTGAGCAGCGGCATGTCTATGTCCATGACGATGAGGTCTGGTACGACCCGGTAGCAAGCCTCGATGGCCTCGTACCCGTCCCTGGCCCTGGTCACCTCGAAGCCGGCTTCCTGCAGGGCCTCGCCCACCATGCCTGCTACCAGGTCGGAATCATCGACGAGGAGTACGCTCTTACCGTCCATTGACTGCCCCCGGCCCGGAAATGAGAGCCCGCACGGAATCGACCAGGTCGTCCTGCTCGAAGCTCGACTTGAGTATGTACTTGTCCGCACCGAGCGAGGCTGCCTGCTGGCGCGTGGCCGGATCATCCACCGTGGTAACGAAGATGAAACGGACGCCCTTGATGGCCTCGTCGTTGCGGATGTTCTCAAGAAGCTGGAGGCCGTCCATGCGCGGCATGTTCAGGTCCGATACGACCAGGTCGAAGCGGGTCTCCCGCAGCTTTTCCAAGGCATCTACGCCGTCGAAGGCGCCTGCGACCTCGTAGCCCTCCAGTTCCAGCATCGACATTTCTATCTCCCGGGTGCTTATGGAATCATCGACGACCAGGATGGTCGGCTTTTCCTGGGCACCCGAGGCCTGGAAGCGGCGGTGGGTATCCATGGCCCGCACCGAGCGGAGCCGGTCAAGGATGGCCCACATGTTCAGAATTGGCACGATATTGAAAGCGGTATCGAATACGACGCCCTGCACGAGCGGGTTTTTGCGGAGACCTGGGGGCAGGGTCTGGTACACCAGCGAGTCGTAGCCGAGGATGCGCTCCACCGCCAGGCCCACCGTCTCGGATGCGCCGCGGACGAGCAGTACCGGTATCTTTTCTGTCTTGCGTTCCTTTTGTTCCAGCTGGAGGGCGGTAGCCAGTTCCGAGAGTTGAATATTGACGCCGTCGAGCTTGAACAGTTCCTTTTGATGGATGCTGAAACAGTCGGCCTGGTCTATGAGCAGGGTCCGGCCCAGGGTGGTGGCCGGTATGAAGAACTTGAAACCGGAGCAGAGTACAAACATGCCGTCCATGGTGGAAGACGAAACAGGCACAAGCAGGGTAAAGCGGCTGCCCTCTCCGGTGACGGAATCCAGGTGTATCTGCCCCTTGGCCGCCTCGATGTTCGTCTTGACTATATCCAGGCCTATGCCCCGCCCTGACAGCGCGCTGCTCGTAGCCCGGGTCGTAAAGCCAGGCTGGAACAGGAAATGTGCGAGGCTCTCGTCCGGCATGCGGGTGATGTCGGCTTCGTTTTCCGGGCGCAGGGCTATGGCCTTGGCGCGGACGGCGGGGTAATCGAGGCCGCCGCCATCGTCCGAGACTACGACCGAAATGCGGCTGCCCTCGGTCTTGCACTCGATGCGGATGGAGCCGCGGGCGGGTTTGCCGGCCTGCAGCCGTTTCTCCGGCGTTTCGATGCCGTGATCCAGTGAGTTGCGCACCAGGTGGATCAGCGGGTCGCTCAGTCTGGCCAGCACGGTGCGATCCAGCCGCACCGAGTCACCGGTGATGGTGATGCCGACGTCCTTGCCGAGGGAGGCTGCGGTCTCCTCCACCATTCTGGGAAACCGTTCCAGTACCACCGACAGTGGAAGCATCCGCATGCCGATTACGGCATCGCGCAGTTCCTGGGTTCCGTGCTCTATCTCGAAGAGCTGGTCAGAATACTGCGCCCGGTACTGCCTTATGGCTCGGGCCATCGCGGCCAGGTCTTTGCGCATGGCCTTGAGGTCCTGGGCGCTGTGGTATGCGGTGGTCAGCCGTTTCTCCAGGGAATCGAGCTGCTCGGCCGCGGCACGCATCCGGAGCTGGCGTATGGTCAGAGTGTTCACGAGGCTGATGGACTGGTCTATGGTCTTTGAATCGACCCGGATGGACGAATCGAGCTGCACTGGAACGGCACTTGCCAGCTCCCCTGCGCGGGGGTGCTCTGTAGCCGTAGCTGGAGCCTCGGCCTGTGCAGGTGCGTTGACGGTGTTCTGGGGCTCCTGGCGTAGCGGGGCGATTGAGGCAAGGTCAAACGCCTCGTTGGCACTCAGCTTCTCGCAGGCGACCAGAATGGCATCCAGGTCTTCCACCGTGTCTGGCCCGCCCCGCTCCACGGAATCGGCCGCCGACCTGAGCCTGTCGGCCACCAGGAAGAAGAACCTTACCAGGCGGGCGTCTACCGGATACCGGCCGTCCCGCACGCCCTTGAAGACGGTCTCCGTGCCGTGGATCAGTTTTTCCATGAGTCCGAACTGCAGCATCCTCGAGGAACCCTTGATGGTGTGCAGCGTCCGCAGGAGCGTAGCCAGCGCATCGGTGTTCTCCCGGTCGTTTTTAAGGAGGATGATCTGGTTTTCAGCTGCCAGCAGGTTTTCCCGGAACTCGTCCAGAAACAGCTGCAGATATTTTTCCTTGGAGATAGCCATATCGCCTCCGGAGCCTCAGGATAACCTTGAGCGAGCCAGCTGCCGCTCCGCCATGCGCCGGTAGTACGGCAGGTCAAAACCGTCAAGCAGTATGAAATACGCATCACCGTCACGGTTTGTCTCGATGGCGCGCAGGCACTCCAGCATCAGCTCGCGGCTGCGCTCCGGCTTGGTGTGCGCGTAGGCCAGCCCAGCCTGGAACGAGGCTGGCCAGAAGTACTGGTCGTATAGCCGCGCCCGTTCCCACAACGCAAGCGCTTCCGGGGCATTGCCCTGATGCTTGCGGACGAGCGCCTTGAGATACAGGCTGATGTATGTCTCCCTCGTCCTCGCCTCAAATTTGACAAGCAGTTCTTCCGCGGCTCCGAATGCGTTGGCACCAAGGGCCGCCACGATTGCGGTCAGGGAGCCGGCCACATCCCGTTCATTGTTGCTGTAGGTAGATTCATCCACGGATTCCGCCGCGCGTGCGCGCAAGGAAGCCAGCCGCAGGGCCTGGACTATTTCCTCGTCGCGCATATGAGACTCGAGGCTGACCACCTGGCGTTGTGCTGGCAGCACCTGCTCAGCAACCCGGCTGGGGCTATGGTCGGCCTTGACGCGGCTTGCGGCTGCGCGGCTCGAGTCCACGAGGCCTGGGGCCGGCAATTTCCTGAAGAAGTAGCAGCCTGAGTCTTCCTCGACGGCCAGGCGGGCATGCCGCACGGTCGGCACTTCCGGCGACGAGAGGAACAGGCAGCCACCTGTCTTTATGGTCGCGACTATTCGGTCGACGACCCTGAGTTTCTGCTCCTGGCGCATGTAGACAAGGGTGTTCCGGAAAAACACGACATCCATCGACTCAGGATCGGGCATCGTACCCGAGAGCAGGTTGAGGTGCCTGATTTCCATCGTCCGCAGGAACCCTGCGGAGGCACGCCAGTCAGCGCCTTCCATCTGGCCGCAGGATTCAAGCAGGCCATGCCATATCCTGCCATCAGTGCGGAACGAACTCGCGGGAAAGCGGCCGGAGGCAAGGCGAGCAAGCGCGTTCTCGTTGATGTCGGTGGCAAGGACACTGAAGCCGGCGGCGGCTCGTTCAAATCCTGTGCTGGCCGGGTTCAGCACATGCGCCGTGGTGGCTGCCAGCGAGACGGCCTCCTCCCCGGTGGCGCAACTGGCTGACCACAGGCGAAGCTTGCCGCGTTCGCGGATCAATGCCGGCAACACGGTCGAAACCAGCGCGGAGAACTGTCGCTCGTCACGAAAAAAGTACGTCTCGCCTATCACGATCTCGTTGAAGAACAGCGTCTTCTCGGCGCTGTCGCGGCGCAGCAGTGACTGGAAGTCGTCAGCTGACAGCCCAAGCAGCCCGGCCCTGCGTTCGGCAGTCGCGAGGATGGTGTCGTGATGGACCTCCGGAAAGCTGAGGCCCGTTTCGGCCTCTATCCAGCGGGTCAGGCGGTTGAAACCTTCGTCAGGTGGATTTCCGGTCATCGCATCCGCCCGGCCACCGCTTCCACGAACGGGCCTATGGCATCCAGTGCAAGGATCCGGGAGGCAGCGCCGCGGAGCACGGCAGCCCGGGGCATGCCGTAGATCAGCGAACTGGCCTCGTCCTGCACCACGGTAAA
>JAIFMD010000105.1 GCA_020048755.1 Spirochaetota bacterium | reverse complement strand
ACAAGGTTCGTCCGCTATGTCGATCCGGTTCCGCTGTCCTCGTATCAGAAGTTGTCGTTCTTTGTGAAGGTTGAAGATGTGGCTACCGGAGCCACCCTGGAACTTCGTGTCGGTGACGGAGAGGGCAACGGGGAGTTTGACGGGGCACGTGTGCCGATACCACTGGATAGCCTGGGGTCGGGCTGGCGCAAGGTAGTGCTGGACCTCCGGCCTGCTGGAGAGGTGCGTGTGTACGCCGGCGATGGTTCAGACGTGGCGGTATCCAGAACAACGGGATCGGTCTCAATGACCGGTTCGGCGGGTCTTGTGGAGCTGTTCGTCACGGGGTTGACCCTGGCTCAAGCTTCGTTCTCGGCAGGCGACAACGCGAAGAAAAGTGGGCCGTACCTGGCTGCGACGGCTTCAGGTGTCGTGGACGCGGCTTCGGCCGCTGCCGCAAACCTCGAGGCGGGCTGGGTCGCCAGATTTGCAAAGCTGTCTGTACGCTGGACACCGTCTGTCGACACTGAAACAGCCTCGTACGGCCTTGGCTATGTCGTCGCACTGCCTGACCGGGCTGCTCCGACACGGATGGTCGACCAGTTTTCAAGGGATGTAGAACAGGGCCGGTACGCCAGAAGCCTTGAGGCTGCATTTGCAGCGGGTGGACTTTCTGTCTTGGGAAAAACAAGCTCCACCGAGGAAGCATCCTTGTTCCGCCAGTCCTGGGCTGCGACAACTGGCTGGCGCGACCTCGTATCCGTATCGGCCGCTGCCGGGCTCGATGCGTCAGGCACGATTGTTTCAGATCTGGATTTCATTGACTCGTGGACGGAATCCTGGTCACTCATGGTGCCGGGTTACGGGGAATCAGCGACTGCCCGGAGCTTGGAGCTGTCGGCTAACGCTCTGGGTTCCAGACTCAGGGCCATGGCAAAACGAAGCATGGACCAGGCCGGTATGGCGCAGAACACGGCTGAAGCCAGGGTATCGGTCCCGCTGAAGCTCGGGCAACTCTCGGTCGAACCGTATTATGTGCGCACGTCGTCCGTAGAATCGGCATCGACCGCTTCCACATTTGAAGCGGATCTTGCTGAATTCGCTTCCGTGGCCGCAACTGCCAGAGGGCTCTGGTCTGTCATCCCCGTTGTTGAATTCTGGACCGATGACGCGTTTACCACCTTCAATGGTTTTTCTGTCGGGGCAGTTGCCGCCGATCACCGCGCCGAGTTGGGCCTCGGGCTTCGCAGGCCTATAGGTTACGGCCTCCTGGATCTGTTTGTGCCAAGCGCCGCGAGCGCGGGCCTCTCGCGTTCCATGGCGATGAGTGACGACACGACGGTGGAATCTGGCATACTGTCGGTGAGCCTTTCGGGAGGAGCCGCCAATGTTTTTGCGGCTACGGGAGCGAAGCCGCTCTTACCGCTCATTTCGTTTGACGAGTATTCCCACAAGACCTCGGTCTCGTTCTCGTACTTTCCCTCCGATGGCGCGATACTTCCTTCGCTCACGTCGAATGTGGCGGTAAGCATGGAAGGGCTCTCTGGTTCGGTCTTCGCACTGACCTCGAATCTAGCGTATGCGCGCACCCGCAATGCTGAACCCTGGTCAGAAGCCCTGGGATTAGCCGTGAGTACGCGTCCGCGGCGAACCTGGCTCGGCGACCTCGCGGATCTTGCCCTGGAGGCCAGAAACGGGGCGAAGGCAGAAAAAAGTGCCGGCGACACCGCGGAGCCTGTGATTGCGGCCGAAAAAACCTGGGTTTCCGCCTGGTTTGAAGCCATCATCGCGGACCCGCTTTCGCTGCGTGATTCCTTCGGGCTGGAAGGCTCCCTGGGCAGGGCCGCCGCGAATGCTGCCCCTCTCGTCGCACGGACCAAATTCGACTACAAGACAAAAGTTGTAGCCGGGGGAAGCCTGACATTCGGTGTCGGCGCGGGGTTATGGCAAAGCCTCTCCCTCGATGATGACAGTGCCATATGGGGGTTCGGTTACACGCTCAGTGTCGAAGCAAAAGTCGTGTTCTGACCCTGCCCGGCGCGTCGCTCTCCGTTGACAGCGCATTTTAGTCTCCGTATAGTGGGCGCACCATGAAAAGACGCCTCGTAACCAGCGCCCTCCCGTACGTCAACAACGTTCCCCACCTCGGCAACCTCATCCAGGTTCTGTCCGCCGACGTTTTCGCCCGAGCCTGCCGCCTGCGCGGTTTCGAGACGCTCTACGTCTGCGGCACCGACGAATACGGCACTGCTACGGAGACCAAGGCAGCGGAGGAGGGCGTTACGCCGGCCGAGTTGTGCGCCCGTTTCCATGACCTCCACAAGGGGATCTACGAGTGGTTCGGCATAGCCTTCGACAAATTCGGGCGTACCTCCACGCCTCGTCATACCGAAATAGTCCAGCAGTTGTTCAAGGACATCGACGCTGCGGGATACGTCATCGAGCAGACCATCGAACAGTTGTACTGCGATCCCTGCGCCCGCTTTCTGGCCGACCGCTACGTCCGGGGCACCTGCCCCCACTGCGGCTACACCGATGCCCGTGGTGACCAGTGCGAGTCCTGCGGCAAGCTCCTGGAACCTACCGAACTCAAAGAGCCCAAGTGCTCCACCTGTGGAGCCACACCCCGGTCCAGATCGACGAAGCATCTGTACATCGATCTGCCTGCGATCAGGCCAAAACTTGAAGCATGGATGAAAGAAGCCAGCGTAAAGGGCTTCTGGGCCAACAACGCCATCCAGATGACCCAGGCCTGGATCCGCGATGGGCTTAAGCCGCGTGCCATCACCCGCGACCTCAAGTGGGGCATCCCCGTGCCCAAGGCCGGTTTCGAGGACAAGGTGTTTTATGTATGGTTCGACGCTCCCATAGGCTACATAAGCTTTGCGGCAACGCTTGGAGACGAGCGGGGTTTTGACTATGAAACCTGGTGGAAAAATCCCTCTGACGTGGAATTGTACCAGTTCATCGGCAAGGACAACATTCCCTTCCATACCGTTATCTTTCCGAGCACCCTGCTGGGCTCCGGCCGGGACTGGACCATGCTCCACCACATGTCGAGTTCCGAATACCTCAACTATGAATCCGGCAAGTTTTCAAAGTCAAAGGGTGTCGGGGTGTTTGGTACCGATGTCATGGATACCGGCATACCGGCTGACGTGTGGCGCTTCTACATCTTCTACAACCGCCCCGAGAAAAGTGACGTGACGTTTACCTGGAACGATTTCATGGAGCGCGTGAACGGTGAACTGATAGGCAATCTGGGCAATCTGGCTAACCGAACCCTGGCCTTTGTACAACGCTTCTATGAAGGTGTGATTCCTGCTGGAAAACCCGATGCGGCGTTCTGGGCAGAAGTACAGACACTGGAAGCAGCCATGGCAGCACAGCTGGAGCGTGCCGAATTGCGCGATGCGTTCAGGACAGCCTTCCAGATTGCCGACATCGCCAACAAGCGGTTCCAGGCCGAGGAACCCTGGAAGGCGAGGACCGCTGACCCGGAGAAGGCCGCTAGCCTTCTATCAGACCTATGCTACGTGCTCCGGGACCTCGCCATAATGATGCATCCGTACATGCCGCAGGCGATGAACCAGCTGGCAGGTTTCTTTGGCTACTCTGTAGCCAGCGCTGCGGGTGAATCTGGCCTGAGCTGGGCGAATATCGGCAAGCTTGAAGGCCTTTCCAGGGTTTCCGAAGTTGGCGTCCTGTTCCAGAAGCTCGACCCGGACCGCATAGCCGAACTCCGTGAGAAGTATTCCGGCTCCCAGAAGGAGCGCGCCGACCGCGACGCCGCCACGGCTTCCGGAACAGTCTCCGCGAAGACCGCTCCGGATGCCGCAACTCCCGCGAAACCTGCCGCTCCCGCGGTTCCCGCAGCAGAAAAAAAGCCGGCCGAGCCCAAGCCTGTCCTGTATGCCAACCTGCCCGTCGAGGAACGCTTCGCGAAGCTCGTCGACCTCCGTGTGGCAAAAATCGTGAAGATCGAGCGACATCCCAAGGCCGACAAGCTCTACATCGAGACCCTGGACGACGGTTCCGGCCAGGAGCGCATAATCGTTTCTGGTCTCGTGCCGTTTTACAAGGAAGAAGAATTGCTCGGCAAGAGCATCGTGCTGGTCAACAACCTCAAGCCGGCAAAGCTCCGGGGCGTCGAGTCCAGGGGCATGCTCCTCGCGGCGTCAAAGTCCGGGGCCGAAGGCAAGGAAGTAGTCGAGGTACTCGACGCCCCATGGGCCGCTCCGGGTACCCGCGTGGTACTCGAAGGCCAGGATCCCGCCGTTCCCGCCGATGCTGAAATAGATGCGGACGCATTCTTCTCGGTGCCGATATCGGCTAAGGACTCACGGCCCATGGTCGGTACCAGGGCCCTCATCGCCGCCGGCACGCCGTTTACCCTGTCTGCTGTTTCAGAGGGTGAAGTGGGCTGATGCGGGTTACGCTTGCCAGGAATGACGCCGCTGTCTCCCCCGTGTTCCTGCAGAGCCGATTCTGGGCCGATTTCAAGGCTCTTGCTGGCTGGACCTATGCCCGGTATCAGGTTTCTATAGAGCCTGAAGCCGGCGGGCCTGCCCCAAACCCTTTTTCGCTCAGCGTGATGGAGCGCAGCCTCGGCGCGAGCCTCAGATTTGCCTATGTGCCCCATGGCCCTGAAATTGACTTCGAATCCGGGTCTGGCACAGGCCTTGATCCCGCTGATCGTGAGCAATTGCTGCTGGCGATCGCAGGGCAACTGCGCTCCCTGGTTTCCCGGTCCTGCCTGTTCATCCGCTTTGACCCTGCCTGGTACGAAACCGAGGCTGCGCTCGGTGCTTCCGACTCCGACCCCGATGCTGGCACCGACTCTGTTGACGCCGGGGCAGCCCCTGAATCCGGGACTGCTACCGCGATCAGGATTCCATCCCGGCCCGTCTTTAGCAGGCCCTTCCTGAAGGCCTCGGATGTGCAACCGCCCGACAGCGTCGTCCTGGACATACGAAGGACCGACGATGAAATCCTCGCCGGCATGAAGACCAAATGGCGCTACAACGTACGGTTGTCCGCAAAGAAGGGCGTTACAGTGGTTTCTGAGGGTGCCACGTCGTTGGGAGAGTTCTATCGGCTGTATGAGACAACAGCCACCCGCGACCACATCTCCATTCATCCGCGGAGCTACTACGAACGCCTGTTTGCACTGCAGGTTGCCAATGAAGCCGAACCACGGCCGGATATACGCCTCTGGATTGCCCGGCATGAAGGTCAGGCCCTCGCCGCCATCATCACCGTCTATTATGGCAGCGAGGCGACGTATCTCTACGGCGCATCGAGCGACCAGCACCGCAACCTGATGCCTGCCTACGCTCTGCAATGGGCCGCGATCCGCGCCGCCCGCGAGGCCGGCTGTTCGACCTACGACTTCTACGGTATTCCGCCCATCGATGATCCCGCTCATGCCATGTCGGGATTGTACCGCTTCAAGACTGGTTTTGGCGGCGAGATCCGCCACTACACAGGTGCCTGGGATTATGTGCTGCTGCCTGCCACTTATACCGCATTCCGCCTCGCCGAGCGCGCCAGGCTGTTCTGGCACAAGACAGTGAAAAAGCGGATCGGATCATAGGATTGGGTGACACGCCCGCTTTGGTGCGCAGTGATGTAGAGATACTGGCACCTGCCGGATCGTATGAGAGCCTGTCTGCTGCACTACGCGCAGGTGCCGACGCTGTCTATTTTGGTGTTGGCGGCCTCAACATGCGGTCGGCGAGTTCTGCCAATTTCGGGCTGGACGACCTACGCAGGATCGTCCGCATCGCTTCAGGCAACGGAGTCCGCACGTACCTTGCGGTGAACAGCACGCTGTTTGACGAGGAGTTGCCGGCGATGCGGCAGGTTCTCGATGCAGCCAAAGCAGCATCGGTCTCGGCAGTCATAGTTTCGGACCAGGGCGCTCTCATGTACGCATCGTCAATCGGTCTGCCGGTGCACCTGTCAACCCAGCTCAGCATATCCAACGTGGAATCGCTCCGCTTCTATGCCCGGTGGGCCGATGTGGTCGTGCTTGCCCGGGAACTGAATCTGGACCAGGTTGCCGC
>JAIFMD010000104.1 GCA_020048755.1 Spirochaetota bacterium | reverse complement strand
GAGGACGCGGAAGACCAGGAATCCTGAAGGTGAGCTATGTCCGATAATAACGAGAATAAACCTAAGCCCGTCCTCATCAAACAGGCTAAACCCAAGCCCGCTGACGAATCCATCGAGGCCGCTCCTGCTCCTGCCGCTGTTTCAGCGGAGAAGCGGAAGGTCGTCGTCGTCAAGAAGAAGCCCGTGGCTCCGGTTGCTGGTAGTGTACCCGGCGCAGTCGCCGCAGCACCCGCCGGATCTGAAGCAGGTACCCCTGTTGCTGCACCTGCCCCGAGGAAACCGGCCGCCAGGGTTGTAGCCCATCATCAGGACAAGCCCGATGAGCAGGCCCTTGTGGCGCCCTCCCATGCTGTGGATCCGGCACATGTAGCTACTCCCAAGCCTGCACCCGCGGATCATGCTCCGCGGCCAGTAGTATCTTCTGAACCCAGACCAGCATCCCCGGGAGGGCATACCACCCGCCCGGCCGGTACCGGACCCCGTGTGGTCGGACGTGTCGGTGGATACCGTGGGCCTTCTTCAAGCGGCGGCTATCAGGGTGGCAGTTCGTCAAGCGGCGGCTATCAGGGTGGCGGTTCGTCAAGCGGCGGCTACCAGGGTGGCGGTTCGTCAAGCGGCGGCTACCAGGGTGGCGGTTCGTCAAGCGGCGGTTACCAGGGTGGCGGTTCGTCAAGCGGCGGTTACCAGGGCGGCGGTTCATCCAGCGGCGGCTCAGGCTATCAGGGCAACAGGCCCAGCGGTCCCGGCGGCTACCAGGGCGGCGGTTCCAGTGGCGGTTCGGGTTATCAGGGCAACCGGCCCAGTGGCCCCGGCGGCTACCAGGGCGGCGGTTCCAGTGGAGGCTCGGGCTATCAGGGTAACAGGCCCAGCGGTCCCGGCGGTTATCAGGGCGGCGGTTCGAGCGGTGGCTCGGGCTATCAAGGCCAGCGTCCCGCGGGACCAGGTGGCTATCAGGGCGGCGGTGGCTATCAAGGCCAGCGCCCTGCAGGCCCCGGCGGCCCCGGTGGTCCGGGGGGTCCCAGGCCTGGTGGCTATCAGGGCTCCCGTCCCGGTTATGGTCCCAGACCAGGTGGTCCGGGTGGTCCCGGCAGGCCCGGTGGCCCTGGCAGACCCGGTGGCGGTCAGGGTGGTCCCGGTGCGCCTACGCTCGGTGCCGACAAGAAAACTACCTCAAAGCGTTTCATCAAGGCCAAGAAGCCGGCGTATCAGCGCAAGGAAGAGAGCCAGGAGCAGAAGCTCCATCTCCAGCGCAAGAAGGCAGATGCTCCCAAGGCCAATCCAATACCCAAGACCATAGACATCATGGAGACTATCTCGGTATCGGAACTCGCCAGGAAGATGAACCTCAAGCCGAGTGAACTCATCGGCAAGCTCATGAGTCTTGGTTTCATGGCTACCATCAACCAGCAGATAGACTCCGACACTGCTTCGATACTCGCCAACGAGTATGGCTGCACGGTCAACATCGTGTCGCTCTACGACGAGACAATCATAGAGAAACAGATTGACAAACCTGAAGATCTCCTGCACCGGCCTCCTATCGTCACCATCATGGGTCACGTCGACCATGGAAAGACGAAGTTGCTAGATGCCATCAGAAAGACAAATGTCATTGCTTCGGAGTTCGGCGGCATCACCCAGCACATCGGTGCTTATCAGGTTGAAACGCCAAAGGGCAGGATAACGTTCCTCGATACGCCAGGCCATGAAGCATTCACCAAGATGCGTGCCCGTGGTGCCGGGATAACGGATATCGTCATACTGGTTGTCGCAGCCAACGACGGCGTCATGCCACAGACACTTGAAGCTATCGACCACGCCAAAGCGGCCAAGGTTCCCATCATTGTCGCAATCAACAAGATGGATCTTCCAGAAGCCAATCCGGACAGGGTCAAGACGCAGTTGTCGGAATTACAGCTCATCCCGGAAGACTGGGGCGGACAGACCATGTTCGTCGAAATATCAGCGCTTCAGAAGAAGGGTATCGAGGAACTGCTCGACGGAATCCTGGTAACCGCGGAAGTGCTTGAACTGACCTCAAGCTACGATTGCCGCGCAGAAGGCAAGGTGATCGAATCAAGGATCGACCATGGCCGTGGTATTGTATCCACCGTCATTATCGAGCGTGGTACCCTGAAGGTTGGCGACAGTTTCGTGGCCGGTATCTATCCGGGCAAGGTCCGGGCCATGTTCGACGACAAGGGCAAGAAACTGGACGCGGCTCCTCCTTCTACCCCGGTTGAAGTCATCGGTTTCGAGGGTATACCCAATGCCGGAGATCCCTTTGAGGCGGTTGAAGACGAAAAGATTGCTCGTTCCTTCTCCACGAAGCGCCAGGAACTCAAGCGCTCCGAAGAAGCCAAGACCATCAAGAAGGTCACCCTCGACAACCTGTACGACACCATCAACGAAGGTGCCGTGCAGGAACTCAAGGTACTGATAAAGGGTGACGTCCACGGCTCGGTCGAGGCCCTCAAGGCTTCTCTTGAAAAGCTTTCGACCAAGGAAGTGCGTCTCGTGGCCATCAGGTCAGCGGCCGGCGCCATCAATGAAAGCGACGTGGATCTGGCCAGTGCATCTTCTGCCATCATTATCGGCTTCAACGTGAGACCGACTCCCAAGGCAAAAATGCTCGCTGACCAGGAAAAGGTCGAAATCCGCAAGTACAACGTTATCTACAAGGCCGTTGAAGAAATCCAGCAGGCCATGGAAGGCATGCTGGCTCCTGAAATCAAGGAATCCGACATCGCCGAGGCAGAAGTCCGTGAAGTCTTCAAGGTGCCCAAAATCGGTGCCGTTGCCGGTTGTTACGTGCTTACAGGCACGGTCAAACGCAACGCAAGCGTCAGGGTCATCCGTGAAGGCGTGGAACTCCATTCAGGCAAGATTTCAACGCTCAGGCGCTTCAAGGACGACGCGAAGGAAGTTGCGGCTGGCTACGAGTGCGGTATCGGCCTGTCCGACTGGACCGATGTCAAGATTGGCGACGTGCTCGAAATCTTCGAGTTCATACAGATTTCCAGAAAGCTGAGCGATACGGTCAATGGACGAACTAAGGCGTAAGCGCGTCGAAGAGACGTTGCGATCAGAAGTTTCTGCCCTGCTGATGCGAGGCGATATCAAGGATCCCCGGGTCGACACCTTCCTTTCGATCACGAGGGTCGAGGTTGCGCGCGACGGATCGCATGCGAAGCTTTTTGTTTCAACCTTCAAGGAAGGCGGCGCCCTCGACGAGGGTGTCGCCGGACTCAACAATGCTGCCGGTTTCATACAGTCCGGCATCTCGAAGCGTCTTCGCATCCGGTTGACGCCGAAACTGGTCTTCGTTCCCGATACGGGCATAAAAGAAGGTTTCGAAATGGGTGAAAAGATCAAGGGCCTGTTTTCGTGACTGCTGACAGCGATCATCCCTGCTCGGGTTTTGCCGTAATGGACAAACCCGAGGGGGTGACTTCGTTCAAATTTCTATCCACCCTCGGCCGAAAACTCGGCGATCATATAAAATCGGGGCATGCCGGTACGCTGGATTCCTTTGCGGGTGGCGTGCTCGTGTGCCTTTTTGGTCGCTATACACGATTGTCCGATTACTTCATGGGTGCCGGAAAAGGCTATGAAGCTGAAATCCTTTTAGGTGAAGAAACGGATACGCTCGACCCTGAAGGTGCTGTGGTCGCTACCGCACCTGTTCCGACCCTGATTGCGCTCGAAGCTGTTCTGCCTTCGTTCCGCGGCACCATCATGCAAGCCCCACCAGCATATTCGGCTGTCCATATCGATGGCGAGCGTGCGTACGAACGAGCCCGTAAAGGGCAGGACGTGCAACCGAAATCCAGGCCTGTAACCATTGACGCCCTGGATCTGCTGTCATATGAGGCCGGCGTTGCCAGGATCAGGGTGGTCTGCTCCAAAGGTACCTACATCAGGTCTCTGGCACGGGATATCGCCCTCGCATGTGGCAGTCGCGGTCGTTTGTCAGCGCTCAGAAGGACTCATTCTGGCCCGTTCAGCATCGCTGAGGCTATCAGGCCAGTGGATTTTGGCGCGGGATCACTGCGCGTGTTGACTCCGGGATACGCAACAGGTCTGGGTCTCGGCGTTGTGCAGCTGGAACGTGATGAAACAAAGGCCTTCTCCAACGGGCTCCCGCTCTTCAGGCTGGATACCTTTGCCGACCTCGAGAGCAGCGTGCCCGTGGCCGTCTTTGGCCCGGAAAGCTTGCCTCTGGGTATCGTCTCCCGTTCCGGATCTTCCTGGAAGTACGCATTCGTACTCGGGAGCGGTACGTGAGGATATCCACGTGGGAAGCTGTTACCGGCGGTTCTGAAACCATGCCGGAGCGTACCGCAGTGACGATTGGCGTATTCGACGGACTTCATGTGGGACACCGGGCTCTTGTTGCAAAAGTAGTTGCCAAGGCTCCGGAACTCGTTCCCATGGCTGTGACGTTCAAGGATAATCCCAAGAAGGTAACCAGCCCACACCGCAACTCAGGTTCCCTTTTCTCGTTGGACCAGAAGCTGGCCGCTCTCGAGGAAGCAGGTATCAAGCAGTGCGTGCTCATTGACTTTTCCGGGAATTTCAGTAAACTGGCGGGGAGCGAATTCGTTTCTATCCTCATCAGGTCTTTTGGTGTTCGTTCGTTTGTAGTGGGCAGCGATTTCAAGTGTGGCCATAGATTATCCACCGATGCAACGGGTCTCAAGGTGATTGCGCAATCACTTGACGCCGAAGCCGAGATTGTCGAACCGGTTACCATTGAAGGCGAGGCCGTCAGTTCGAGCAGAATACGCTCGGCCATTGCGGACGGAAGGACCGATCTGGCACTCGCCATGCTGGGTCGCCCCTACACATTGGATCTGCGGAGTATTGAACTCGGATACGACGGAGCCTTGACGGCCGTATGCCTTCGCGGGCGCGGACTCGTTGAACCGGCTCCTGGAATTTATGAAGCTACGGTGATATGCCGGACCGGTCGGCGTAACGTACAGGCTACGTTGCGTGTGGACGGACTGTTACAATGGCCACAGGCTGAACGCGCGTTCGATGGAGAGCCCGCGTTTCTGGCTTTTGGCCCCAAAATCGCTTGATAACGAGAATAAGGAGTTTATAGACATGGCAGTTACGAAAGAGGATAAGGCCAGGGTCGTCAAAGATTTTGGCGCCAGCGAGAAGAACACCGGTTCCACTGAGGTACAGATCGCTCTTCTTACCGAGCGCATCGTCGGGCTTACCGACCACTTCAAGACCCACAAGAAGGATACGAACTCCAGGCGCGGTCTCCTGATGCTCGTAGGTCAGCGAAGGCGGCTCCTCAAGTACCTTCAGCGCACCGATCTTGGAAAATACCGCGCGATCCTCGAGAAACTGAATATCCGCAAGTAGCTTCGTCTACAAAGAGCCCGAACGCCTGTTCGGGCTCTTTCGTCTAAATGGCCCATCCGGGCCGATGGAGACAAACCGTTCATGGCACAGCATACAAGCACGTACAAAATCAATGGCGAGGACATGATACTCGAGACTGGCCGCATGGCCAAACAGGCTGGCGGCGCTGTTTTTGCCCGCTTTGGTGGTTCCGCCGTCATCGCTACGGCCTGCTGCTCTGACAAGGTGACAGAAGGACTCGACTTCGTTCCCCTTACCGTTGAATACAACGAAAAATATTATTCAGCCGGCAAGATTCCCGGCGGTTTCATAAAAAGGGAGTCTCGCCCCAAGGACAGGGAGATTCTCGTATCCCGCCTTATAGACCGCCCGATGCGCCCCCTGTTCGACAAGGCTTTCGGCCGCGAGATCCAGGTCGTACCGACGACAATCTCCGCTGACCTCGTCAACCCTCCTGATATCCTTGGCATCAACGCCGCGAGTGCCGCGGTGCACATCAGCGACATTCCCTTTGCAGGCCCCATTGCGGCCGTGCGCGTCTGCCATGTAGATGGCGTGTACGTCATCAACCCCACCTATGACCAGATCGGCAAGTCCGTTCTGGAGATCATCGTAGCCGGCACCGTACAGGGCATCACGATGGTAGAAGGCGGAGCCGACGAAGTCAGCGAAGAAATGATGCTCGGTGCAATCGAGGCAGCTCGCAAACCCATTGCTGAAATCTGTGGTGTCATCAGCGCCATGCGCGATGCGGTTGGCAAGCCCAAGCGTGCCCTGTCCCCGCTCAAAGCCGAGCTCTCCCGCAAAGCAGAAATCCTCGCCTTTGCCAAGGATCGCGTAGCCAAGGCAATCTTCACGAAGGTAAAGCACGAGCGCTACGCCGCTGTCGCCGCTGCCATCGCCGAGACCAAGGCCGCCTTCGCCGAAACCCTTGGATCAGACGAGATACAGCACAAGCTGTTCTCCGCGCTGATGGAAGAGATCCAGTACGACCTCCTCCGTTCAGGCATCCTCGACCGCGGTATACGCGTCGACGGCCGCGGTACCGAGGACATCAGGCCCATCACCTGCGAGATTGGCGTGCTGGCCCGTCCCCACGGATCAGCTCTGTTCACCCGTGGTGAGACCCAGGCTCTTGCCACGACGACCCTCGGCACCACCTTTGACGAGCAGGTTTTTGACGACATTGAAGGCGATCGCCGGGAGCGCTTCATGCTCCACTATAACTTCCCTCCGTTCTCGGTAGGTGAAGTTGGACGGCTCGGCACTGGCCGTCGCGAGATCGGCCATGGCCATCTCGCCAAGCGTGCCCTCGAGCGCGTCATGCCGGGCAAGGAACGATTCCCGTACACCGTCCGCGTCGTGTCGGAGATCCTGGAATCCAATGGTTCTTCTTCAATGGCGTCTGTCTGTGGTGGCACCCTGTCCATGCTGGCTGCCGGCGTACCGATCAAGGCTCCCGTAGCGGGCATCGCCATGGGCCTGATCACCGAAGGCGACCGTTTTGCGGTGTTGTCCGACATCCTGGGCGACGAGGATCACCTCGGCGATATGGACTTCAAGGTGGCCGGTACTGAAACCGGCATCACAGCCTTCCAGATGGACATCAAGATATCCAACGTCTCCACCGCCATCATGACCAAAGCGCTCGACCAGGCGCGCAGGGGCAGGCTCCACATACTAGGCGAGATGAACAAGACTATCTCGGTGCCGGTTGCTGAAATATCCGAGTTTGCGCCAAAGATCCTCACCGTCAAGATCGATGTGGACAAGATCGGCGCGATCATCGGGCCAGGCGGAAAGAACATCAAGGCGCTCTGCGAGCAGTACGGTGTCAAGATCAACGTCGATGACGATGGTTCCGTCACCATTTTCGGAGCCAACCAGAAGGCTTCCATGGAAGCCAAGGCCGCGGTACTCGGCATCGCGCAGGATCCCGAAGTAGGCATCGTCTACCAGGGCACCGTCAAGCGCGTTATGGATTTTGGTGCCTTCGTCGAGATCCTTCCCGGCAAGGAAGGCCTCGTGCACATCTCCCGCCTGTCACGGACGAGGATCAACTCGGCCAGCGACGTGGTCAAGGAAGGACAGGTTATCCCGGTACGGCTCCTCGAAGTCGACAAACTGGGGCGCCTCAACCTGTCATACGTCGATGCGCTGGACGACCCCAACCAGAAGAAGTAAACTGAGTCCGGGCCAGATACTCGGAAACGTAGAAGAAGGCCGGCCGCAAGTCCGGCCTTCTTCATTCATGGGTACCCAAAGGATGAGCGATGCCTCTCGATGACGACATGATTTACAGGTATTCGATAGCGCCTGGTGCGGAGCTTATGGTCGATCCCCTGCCACAGTCCAAGGGCGTTGCCTTGGGCCTGTGGTTTCCTGTTGGCTCGGCATATGAGCGGGAACACGAGCGAGGACTCTCGCATTTTGTAGAGCATATGGTTTTCAAGGGTGCCGGCAACCGCGATGCGGAAGAGCTATCAAGGGCTATAGACCGCGTTGGGGGCTACCTGAATGCCTTTACCGAGCGGGAGACAGTGTGTCTGCATTGCCTCATTCCTTCCAGCCATGCCGTTCTGGCTCTCGGAGTACTTCTGGACATGGCGTACCGTCCACGTCTTGATGCCAAGGAATTTGAACGTGAAAAGGACGTCATTGCCAACGAGATCATGGCCGCGGAGGACGATCTGGAAGAAGCTGCCCAGGACGAGTTCTTTGCGATTGCTTACCAGGGACACCCCGCAGCACGCCGTATCGCAGGTCGCGTCGAGGACATCAGCAGGGCAACGTTCAGTGGCTTGAAAACGTTTCACGAAGAGCGGTTTGCCCGGGGTCCTATAGCCATTTCAGTTTCTGGTTCCGTCATACCCGATGAAATCGCCGCGCTTGTTTCATCTTCGTTGCCCACTTCGTCACTGCTGCCTGCGCCTGCATTTGAACCAGGTCCGGTTCCTTTCGTGCGTGCCAGACACATGGTCAAAGCTCCCGGAAGCCAGGTGTACCTCTTTACCGGCCTTCCCATTGACCGCACCATACCCGAGGATGATTTCTGGAGACTATCGGCAGCCAGTTCAGCCTATGGTGAAAGCATGAGTTCCAGACTGTTCATGCGATTGCGGGAAGAACAGGGGTTGTGCTATTCAGTGTCTTCGGCTTTCAGCCTCTCGCGCATGGCTGGACTCTGGGGCGTTTCATCATCCACGACCCCGGCACAGTTCCCCCGTTTCGCCGAGGCCTATGCCAGGGAAGCGAGGGCCCTTCATGAACACGGTCTGACTGAAACCGAGGTTGCCGAAGCTGTTTCACGCATCAGGGGGCTCCTGGAACTTGCCTCCGACGATCCTGAATACCGCATGAAACGGCTGGCACGCCAGTTCATGTACGATGGTACGGTAGAACCGATGCGTGCCACTATGGCCCGCCTTGATCCCGATGGAGCTGTGAACGTATCAGAAGTGAACAGGCTTGCCATGAGCCTGCTTGACCCCGGGAACGAGAGCATCCTCCTCTACGGCCGGCTTGGAACCCGTGCCTCACGCTCTGGCTCCATAGTGTTTGACGCTGTCCAATCGGAACCAATGGATACCAGCGAAGAAGGGGCGCACTGACATGGATGAACCCCTCGTGACGATCGAACTGGAAGCGGGTGCCCGCGCACCGGAATACCAGACAGAGGGTTCCGCCGGTGCCGATCTGTGCGCCATGCTTGAAGCCCCGCTCGTCCTGCTTCCCGGCACTCGGTCACTCGTTGCGACGGGCCTGCGCATGCAGTTGCCCGCGGGATATGAGGCCCAGGTTCGTTCCCGTTCAGGACTCGCCGCGAAATATGGGATCAGCTGCCTCAACTCACCTGGCACCATTGATTCCGATTACCGTGGTGAAATCAAGGTGATACTGCAAAATCATGGATCAGAACCGTATACAATCTCCGACGGTGACAGGATAGCACAACTGGTGGTCGCGCCGGTTTCCCGAGCGCGGTTCATGACAGCAGAACACCTTGCCGAAAGTGGGCGTGGCACTGGTGGTTTTGGATCTACGGGCCGGTAGGCAATGAAACGCCGTATCCATTCGACCCTGTGGTCCTATATCGGCAAGGAATTCCTTCTCTCTTTCTTTGTGTCCTTCCTGTTTTTTTTCATAATCTTCTTCATCAATCAGCTTCTGTTGATGGCTGAAGACATACTGTCAAAAAAGGCTCCCATTGGCGATGTAGCGCGGCTCGTGCTGTACGCAACGCCGGCAATCATTGCCATGTCTTTTCCTTTTGGCTCACTAGTCGGTGCCTTGATGGCTACAGGCAGGTTGGCAAGTGACAACGAGTTGCTTGTCATGCGAGCCTCGGGGGTTTCTCGATCCGCCATCATTGTTCCGTTCCTCGTGCTTGGAATGTTTTTTTCAATGGTGTCGTTTGTAACAAACGACTATTTGTTACCGCTTGGTACCATCAATTACGGAAAATTGTACAGGAAATTGATTACCACAGCTCCTGCGCTTGAACTTAAACCGTATTCTGTAAAGCGGTACCGGGATACAACTATTGTAACGGGTGCAATGGACGGGAGCGTCATGATGGACGTCGTGATACTCGATACCACCAAGGCTGGTAAATCTCGCGTCATCAATGCAGGGCGGGCAGCTTTGGTTGATCGCGGCGACAAGGCGGGCATCATTTCCTTGATGCTCGATGATGTTTTTCTGCAGGAGAGTGATCCAGGAAAGCCGGAGCGTTTTGAGTATTCCAATGCCGAGCATATGGAATACAACATCCTCCTCACGAGCTTTGCAGATTTCAGTTCTGGCATCAGCCCTCGCGAAATGAGCAGTGTCGACGTAGCCACAGCGATACGGAAAAAAGAAGCTGCCCTCGCTGGTAGACTTGTCGTGAGGGCCAATGAACTTGATGACAAGCGGGCTGACATACTGGCCGAGTACCTGTCACGTTCCCGTTCCATGATAGACCTGGACGGATCCCTTGCCAGACTCATCCCACTGAAGGATGCACATGCCGCGCTCTCGGCAAAACCAATCAAGGACAGGTCACTGGATATATACAGGCTCGAGTATTACAAGAAATTCTCGATTCCAGCCGGAGCACTTTTCTTCGTGTTCCTTGCGTTCCCGCTTGGTGCGCGAGCCAGGAAAAGCGGCCGGGCGGTGGGATTCGGTCTCGGCCTCCTCGTAGCTGTGGTGTACTGGGGGATGCTCATCGGAGGACAGACACTGGGACTTCGCACCGGCTTTGACCCCTTTCTGGCCATGTGGGCTCCCAACTTGTTGGTCCTTGCGGTTGCGGCTCCACTCCTGTTGCCGAGAAGAAGTCTGTGACGCATTCCAGGCGATCGCCGACGCTTGATATCCATGTATCTTTGTCATTCATCCCGGTATTTGCCGTTTCCATGATGTTTTTCGTTCTCTTGCTGGAGATGGCGGATCTGTTCGTCAATATCGTGCAGTATGTTCAGAATGAGGTACCGTTTTCGCTCATAGCACAATCGATGCTGCTCTATCTGCCTAAATGCATCAGTTGGGCGTTACCTATCGCTACGCTGTTTTCTGTTTCCTACACTTTGGGAACCATGTATGCAAATAACGAACTGATCGTCGTATTTGGTTCAGGCATATCCCTTGAATCTTTTGTTGCACCGCTGCTGTTGCTGGCACTGGCTCTGTCAGTCGGGTTTTTCGCCTTTGACGACAATATAGTCATACCGTCGATTGCTGCTAAAAAGGAACTGACCAAGACAATGCTCAAAACGGGGGAGCCTACGGGTTCAGCCGACGTCACCATCCTGGGAGAAAGCCGGAGGATCATCTGGAACATCAGGTACTATGACAGGAAGAATTCCATGATGACGGGTATCACCCTTGTCGAACGTGATACAGACGGGCGGTTCCTTTCAAGGGTCAATGCCCAGTCCGCTGTATGGACTGGAGATCTCTGGCGTTTTACCGGGGTCAGGCGCTTCTTCTGGAGGGATGGCGATCTGGCGGACTCTTCGTATGGAACCTGGGAAGATGCCACGTTTGCGGAGCCTCCGGAATCTTTCAAGGGTGGTGGCAAGCCGATAGACGAGATGCGGATAGCCGATGCAGCTTCCCATGTAGCGTTTCTGGAGCGTGCCGGCCTTCCAAGGGCTTCACAGACTGCCGAATATTACCGTCGTTTTGCCTTCGCGCTTACACCCCTCATTGTGACCCTTTTATCTGCCGCTATTGTTGGCAGGTTCAAGAAGAATGTCTTGCTCATGAGTCTTCTCATCAGCCTGATCGGAGCAACGCTTTACTATGTTGCACAAATGATGTCCATGTTGCTCGCTAAAAACGAAACAATAACTCCCCTGGCTGGAGCTTTCACCCCACTCGTGATTTTTGCCGTACTCATCGCCGTACTTTTCAAAGCACGGCCTGCGTGACAGACAGTCAACTATCCATACGGAGGACCTGATATGGCCGCACCATCGATATTCACCGTACAAGCAAATGACGCCAAGAGCGCAGCGCGCACTGGTTTCGTAGATTTGCCGCACGGCAGGGTCCGCACTCCGGTTTTCATGCCGGTCGGTACGAATGCCACGGTCAAGGCTGTTACCAAAGACTCACTCGCAGAAATCGGGTTTGAAATAATCCTGGCCAATACCTATCACCTGTATCTGAGGCCAGGCCACGACTTGATACGGGACGCTGGAGGACTTCATGGTTTTACAGGCTGGAAGGGAAATTTCCTGACTGACTCCGGTGGTTTTCAGGTGTTTTCACTCTCCAAGCTTCGAAAGATCAGCGACGAAGGCGTCACATTCCAGTCGCATATAGACGGTTCAAGACACTTTCTGACTCCAGAGCTTGTGGTAGACATACAGACAGCGTTCCGGAGTGATATATTTATGCAGCTCGATGTCTGCACCCCGTGGGGAGCAGACGAAAAGGATTCGCTCAAGGCTCTCAAGCAGACAAGTGTCTGGGCTGCTCGTTCCAAAATACGATGGGAAGAAACCAGAGGAGATTTCCAGGGCAACCTGTTCGGCATTGTGCAGGGGAATTTCTACAAGGAACTGAGAGCTCGCAGTGCTGAAGAAATTCTGGCTTTTGATACACCCGGCATAGCCATAGGAGGCCTGTCTGTTGGCGAGCCTTTTGATGTGTATGCCGAGTTGCTTGAATATACGGCAGGGCTTTTACCTGAAGACAAACCCAGATATGTAATGGGCATAGGTACTCCCGAATACATACTGGAGGCGGTCCAGAACGGGATAGACATGTTCGACTGCGTATTCCCTACCAGAACGGCGCGCAACGGCCTGCTATTTACTGCCTTTGGTCCTATTTCGATCAAGCAGGCCCGGTACATCAGGGATCTCGGTCCGGCAGATCCGGAATGCACGTGCAAGGTATGCCGGGAATATTCCCGCGCCTACCTGCGACATCTGTACAAGAATGATGAAATACTGTTTTCAATGCTCGCGAGTTACCATAACCTGGCCTTTCTGTATGAATTCCTCAAGCGCATCCGATACAGTATAGAGTGTGGTACTTTCATCGACTTCAAACGGGAATTCCTCTACAAATACCAGTCCGGGAAGTGATATGCAAACTATACAGAGAATCCTGTCCATCGTGCTGCTGTCCTGTATGCTCGCACTGGCTGGAGCCGACGAGCCAGCACCGGTCGAAGATACCAAACGGCTGGATACGATACAGTATGGTATCGAGGCGCAGGTCATAGAGTTGCTTTCTACCCTGAAGTCAGAAAAAAATGATGAGTACAAGGCAGAATTGCTCAAGGCGTTTGATGCTTCCACCAGCCCCAAGCTCAAGGCTGCAATCCTCGACTTCTTTGGAGCTATGGAATTCAAGGATGCTGAAGATCGTTCTGCTGTACTGATACAAAAACGGGATACCCAACCAGACAGCCTTGTCGCGGCAGCTTTCTCGTACCTCATCGCCATAAAGTCAAAGGAGGCTCTCTCCGAGGCCGTGACCATACTTGATGAGGACGAGAAGCGTTATGTGCAGGCTGCCATAAAGGCCATAGGAGCCGCAGGCTCGGATTCAGAAGCTGAGGCGCTCCGCAAAGCCTACGAGGTTGATGGTGTGGAACCGGCGGTCAAGGAAGCAATTGTACTGGCTCTGGGTGCCATGAAATCCGGCCCTTCATATGAGCTTCTGGCTTCGATCGTTTCCAACGAGGAATCGGGCAAGACGTTACGTATGTATGCCTGCTCCGCTCTCGGAGACCTCGGTGACGAGCGAGCCGTCGAGGTGCTTGCTTTAGCCTCGGTGGCAGGCGATCCCAACGTCCGTGCGTATGCCATTGCGGCGCTAGGCAATTTTTCAACCAAAGACGCCCGTTCGGCAGTCCGTGAGGGGCTTCGTGACGGGCATGTGCTGCCACGCCTCGCTGCTGCGAAGGCTGCAGGCAAGGCTCGCGACGTCGATGCGATTCCATTCCTTGAATTCAAAGTATCCTATGATCCAGAACAGGCTGTCCGAAATGCCTCAATAACAGCGCTCTCGGAGATAGGTGGTTCCAGGGTTGATGATTTTCTCGTATCATTCTTGCTTGAAAATAAAAATTCCACACAATACCGGAGTGCTGCACTTGGCGCCATCATAGCAAAGGGATCTGAGAAAGCTAGAATCGCTGCACTCAAAGCGTTTACCCTCGCACAGGCAGAAAAGGATCGGGCTGTCTTTACCGCTTTTGCCAGAGCGACAACCGCGGTTGACGACAAGGGTGCCATTCCGTTTGTGGAACTGATGCTTGGAGACAAGGATTTTTCAATGAAACTCGGAGCAATAGCATGGGCAGAGAGGAACAAGGCAAAAGAACTTGAAGGCCTCGTCAAAACCCTGTCGGAATCAGATTCCAACGATGCAGTGAAGAAGCGGGCCGCCCAGGCCCTCGGGCGGCTGTCCTCTTAAGTCAGTTCCGGCGGCTGGATCTGTTCCTGCTCATGTTCCAGTTCAGAAAACACACCTGACCGTACGGGCGTCATACCTGGTGTCTCAAGACAATGCAGCAGCTTGTTGATCTTGTCCAGGGGAGCTACATAGCGTTCGAAGCGTATGCTCAGTTCCTTGCCTCTGGCGGTTACCACGCGGATATCCTTACCGATGCACGATTCTATGGGGCTGTCGTAATCTGGAAAGAATTCAGGTTTCTGTGGTACGAGTGTTGCATCGTTGCCATCGTAATGCAGTTGTGCCAGGTTGCGCGGAACCGGCAACAGGAAAATCAGGAAAGCACTTTTCCCACCGCCAACCGAAGCCCATCCTCCCGCATGCATGGCCCGGATATTCCGTTTGCCAATATTTGGATTCTGGTCCCGTACCAGCAGGATCAGGCGTACAGCGCCCGGCCGGGATACTCGAGGTTCATAGAGCATCGGAGGCCGCCTGGTGCCTTCGGTCATCCGTAAAGGATTATCCGAGACCAGCGGCAGCTTCTTCCTGCTGGAACCTGGAATTTTCCAGGTTCCCAGCAAAGAGGCGGCCTGTGTCATGTCGCCTCTGGAACTGATGTTTTCAGCCAGCAACCGTTCCGGCATCGAATGATGCTGGTTTGAAGCCGAGTTGAGCAGGTGTTTGTTGCCTCTCTGAGCTTCTAGCCCGGTGTCTGTGCTGTAATGTTGCTGGGTTGCTGAATCGAGAAGCGCGTCAACGATCGGACCTTCAGCTTTTTTATGTGCACGACGAATGTAGAGCACCACGGCAAATATGGTCGCACACGCTATGATCAGAATCAGCAGGAACAGCGCAAGCGTACCTGGATTTCTGAGAAAGACGGGAAGGATAGATTGTTGCAGTGTAAGGTTTATTACTGAGCGAGCCGGACGTACTCTCAGGCCATCTTTGAATCGAGGTTCGATAGAAAGCCTGGTTGGGCCAGAGGGCAGGGTATCAGGTAGTCTGATTTTCAGGTTCAGTGATGTGGATGCACCGGGCAACAACTCGGCTGCTGCTTTTTTAACGAGGATGTCGGTGCCATCCTCGAGGAGCAGTCCTGTCAGTTCGAGTGGTATCAGCAGTTCCGATCCGTTGCTTATTTCTACCTGGATGTTGAAGGAATGATTCTGGGTGCCAAGTTCTGCAGGGAATGTAATCCGATGCAGATCTACGCCAGCCTGACTGGAAGCCGTTTGGTTTTCAGGATCGAACGTCTGAATTTCCTGACCGACAGCAGCGGCTACATCGGCTAGATAATCACCGCTGCCGGGTGAACTGGGGATAGCTTCACCGTTGCTGTCGGTTGCCGGAAACCGTGTCGCATCCGGTGTGGTGGTTACGGTGAACGGAACCCGGACGATACGCATCGTCCATCCGCGCTCCCTTATACTGCCAGCGGTGCGGTCAATTTCCTCACGTACTGCCGGCACGTCAAGGGCGGAGTAGGGGGTTCCTGGTGCCGGCGAGTGCATGCCGTCTGTAATCAGGATGATGTGTTTTGTGGTCCCGGCGGGAAGATCATCAACATACTGGTAGACATTCCTGAGCGCGGTTACAAGGTCGGTATTGCGGCCCAGTGGGTAAAGCAGGTAAAGCCTTGCAATGACACTCCGGAGGTCAGGTTCGGTCCGCAACACCTGTGCGATTTCCAGCTGTGTTGAATCGGAAAAAGACAGTAGATGGAATGAATCACCGAAGCGCACGTATTCACGCACTGTTTCAGTAAGCACATAGTCGACGACTTGATTGTAGTACTGGAACATGCTCTTCGAGGAGTCGAGCAGTACAACCAGATCGACTTTGCCCTCCGCTTCAACCGGCGCAATAACAAGGGCCAGAGCCAGCATGGTCACGCTGATGCTGTGTTTTTTCATTAACCAATCCTTCTCGGTACCAGCTACCGGCTTCCGGAAGTCCGGAAGCCGGTTATGAACACAAGAAGCTTCTTGTCCTAGAGACTTATTGCCTTGATTGCCTTTACCGTGTACGCGAACTTCCTGTCATGGATGATGAATGAGAGTTTGTCGCCGATCTTGTGGTTCAGGAGACGTTTGCCCAAGGGTGACAGGTACGAAATGGTATGGTTGGACGGATCGGATTCCCAGGGCCCGAGTATCACGTAGGTTTCTTCAACGTTGTCGAGGTCATTGTACAGCAACACCTCTGTTGCAAAAGAAATCTTGCTGGTCGTGATCGTAGTGACATCGAAGATCTGGGCGCGTTCGATCTCGTTCTTGAGCTTGCCGACCTTGGCATTCAGTTCGTCCTGCTTTTCCTTGGCAGCTTTATACTCGGAGTTTTCCCTGAGATCGCCCAGCGACAGCGCAAAAGCAATTTCCTTCTGGTTTGCAGGAACATCGACTTCCATGATATGGGCGAGCAGACGGTTCTTCTCTTCGTACATCGCAGCGGTGACCATCAATCCGCGCGAAACAACGGCCTTTGATTCATCGTCACTGAACTTGAAATCTGGATGACGCTCGGTGACCTGCTTGCGGAGCGAAAGCTTGATGGCAGGATCAAGATCCTTGACATCGCTTATGAGCGCAAAGATACGCTCGATGTCATCCTTGCCCGCAGTATCAAAGTACGAAACGAGCCTGCCATCCTTGAACAGGATGGTATCAACCTGCTTGTTGATGCGGCGGTTGTCGGTGGTATCGCGGTGGTTCTCGATTTCCTTGAAGCTGATGTCAAGGATGTGGATAAGCGTGATGAGCATCTTGTCGTAGGAAAGTCCAAGTTCCTTGACCCAGGTTTCGTCCCAGAGGTTCTTGGCTACCCAGATGAATGCCTCGCGATGGTCTCGGTAATTCTCGACGATCGACACGATCATGCGCTTGAGCCTGTCGGCTTCTCCGGCCTCGAGGAGCACGTCGATCATGTGTTTGGAGAGTGCGTATGGAAACAGCCTGACGTATATCTCCGGCCAGTCGGGGAGGAAATTCTTGATGTGCACCAGAAGCGAACTCTTGAGCATTGTATCTTTGAGGTTGGAGTAGATGTATACGATGTCTTCACAATCCGCCATCAGTTCAGTAAAGCCAAGAGTAACGATGTTCTTGAGGTGGGGGTGTCTTGATGACAGTTCTTTGAGGAAAAGGTACGCCGCTACTACTTGTTCCGTTGCCTGGGAGTACGAGCGCACATAACCCGAGAAGAACTGGAGCATCTCGGTGAACAGTTCGGAATCGGGATCGCCCTTCTCCATGAAGTCGCGTAGATCCTGAATACGTGCGAAGAAATTCTTTTCAGCCTTGAATTGGTTATAAATCTTTTCTTCATAGGACAACGGCCTGTCGCGGACGAGGAAGATGCCTGTGGACTCCGGAGCATTGCCGAACATCGAATCTGTCTTAAGGAAATCCCGGGCTTTGGAGCTCCAGCTGGTCCATTCGCTGGCAGTCAGCACAGAGGGGACAAGTTCAGCCTTGATCTTCTTGACATCCGCGTAGTTGTCAAAGCTCTTGATTATTGTCTTCAGGGCCCAGGGTATGTCCTTCTTGATGGTGTCGTGGAGCTTGTCCTTGGACCATATGGCCTTGAGCACCCAGATATGGTCTTTCTTGAGTGTTACGAGACTCTCTACAGCCATCTTGAGGCCCATGCGGTGGTCCCGCTTCTTTGCAAAGTCGATCGATATCTCGTCGCCTTTGATGCTCTTGATGCGGCCGATGTTCCAGGTGCGGTGGTAGACATAGTTGCCGACATCGAACGAGATGTGTTTCTCGAAATCGGCTATTGCTTCGTGCACGTTGCGGTACGACTGGGCGAGGTTTGAGAGCCTTATGTATTCGTCGACGTGCGAATGCTCGGCGTATTTGGCCTTGTAACACTCGACTATTTCCTTGCGGATTCCGGCGTTCTTGTCATCGTAGTCTATGACCGTCTTGAGGATGTCTATCGATGTATCCCAGTCGGAAGCAACCTTGTAGTGCTTGTACAGGTCGGTCAGCAGCGATGCGGCCTTGTCTTCGCTTATCTGCTTGGCAATTTTCCGCTGGACGTGATTGAAGAAGTCAATGTCAGAAGGGGCGAGTTCTATCAGCTTGTTCCAGATTTCCTTGACGTTGCTGAATAGCCCCTTGTTGATGTAGCGATGCAGGGCCTTGCGGTAGTAATCGACCGCGCCGTCGATGTCGCCGGCCTTTTCCTTCTTCTCTGCTATGAGCTTGACGATGTCGGCTTCTTCATAGTCGACACGGACGAGACGCTCCCAGGTGGCATACATTTCATCGATCTTGTCGTCGTTTTCGTAACATTCAGCCAGGCGGACAAGGGCGTTGCGGTTCTCGCCGTACTCCAGGATACGCAAACAGACGTACTCCACGATGTTCCACCTGCGGTTGTCCGCGAAGATGTTGATCAGGGATACCATGTTTGAATCGTCAATCTGCTGCCGCGAGAGGGCGATGATACCAGACAGGTAGAGCGCGGCAATGCTGTTCTTGCTGTGGCCTATATGGTCTGCGCATAGATCGCGGATTTCATCGAGGGACTTTTCCAGGGCGGCTTCATGGAAGAGGTTGTCGAGTTCCTTGATCTGGTTGACGGTGTAGCCGCTTAAGGTCGCTCGCGTCCATTTCTCTTCGTTGAGCATCTCTTGCAGTTTCTTGGCTATAGGCGAATCGGCCATGTCGGTCTCCTCTTCCTGGATCAGGCTATGTATTGCTTGTA
>JAIFMD010000170.1 GCA_020048755.1 Spirochaetota bacterium | reverse complement strand
TCGCGCTGGGACGGCAGGGTTCGAACCTGCGAATGGCGGAATCAAAGCCCGCTGACTTACCTCTTGTCGACGTCCCAATGCACGTCTCCCGGAGGGACGTACGGCGCATAGTTATACCCTATGAAGGGGGATCGTGTCACGGGGGTAACGACGAATCGATCAATCCATCGAATCGTCGTCGGAATGATCGCCTCGTTCGAAGGTGGTGACGATGGCAGCCTGGAGCCTGTTGCGGAATTCAGGGCAGATGGGATGGGCAATATCCTTGAACTCTCCCGTCTTGGTCTTTCTGCATGGCATTGCTATGAACATCCCCATCTTTCCTTCTATGACCTTTACATTATGGATGACAAAACACTGGTCAAAGGTAACTGTAACATATGCCTTGAGCTTACCTTCTCCGAATACTCTCCGGATGCGAATGTCGGTGATGTCCATAAGGCGGCCTCTCCTTGCTCTTTTTCGCTAATAATCATTAATTCTATATCGAGTGCCCGAGCTTCGCAAGCGGTAAGGCTATATTGCATGCAAATCTGGATGAAAGTACCGCCGCTGCCTGTTCGGCCTGGGCCCGTGAATTAAAAACGCCAAAAACAGTACTGCCGGATCCACTCATGGCTGCAAAAACCGCTCCCGCGGATAAAAGAGCCTGCCTGCATAGTCCGAGACCTGGCAATTGCTGAACCAGCACGTTGAAGAAGTCATTCCTGAAGCGCCAGTCTTCTGGTGGCTCACGAGTGTATGCATCGATGGCGAGGCTCAATTCCGCAGAAAGCTCCTGCCCGGAATGCCCCCGTGCCAGACCAGCGGCACGAGCGGCATCAAGCCTTCCGTAGGCGTCCCTGGTACTGACCGGGAAACCTGGATTGACCAGTACCAGCGCATAGTCGGTGCGGGATTCAAGGGGCATAAGGAACTCTCCCCTCCCCGTAACGGCCGCGCAGGCCGAGTCCATGAAGAACGGCACATCCGAACCCGTAGCCGCTGCAATTCCGAGCAGGGTCGACCTGTCGACAAAACCCGGAAGCAACAGCGAGAGGGCCACCAGTGTGGACGCCGCATCACTTGATCCACCGCCCAGGCCAGCCCCCATGGGTATCTGTTTGTCTATTGCTATCCTGATGCCAGGCATGGATTTATGCCCTGAATCCCTGGCTGCGGCAAGGAAAGATGACGCAGCCCTCCAGGCTGTATTCTGTTCGGCGGGACACCCGCATTCCGCGGCAAGTTCGATGCCGGCGCAAGCGCACAATTCGACGGTTACCGTATCATGCAGAGATACAGCCTGAAAAATGCTCGCGATGCCATGAAAACCATCATTACGCCGGTCGCCAATGGCAAGATGAAGGTTGATTTTTGCCGGAGCTGGTACCATTATTTGATCGGGCATGATCCGACTATACCAATGCTGCTACGGTAGTGCCAAGGTGGATGAAAAACGTACGATAGCATAGCGATTATAGTTGACAGACCGCTAAGAGAGGGAGGATTGAAATGGATCCTGTACGGGAAACGATGATGCCGGGAAACGCGTTGGAGCTTGCGCTCATGAGCGTCGGCGATTACATCCATACTCCCGAGGCTCCTTTCGTCCGTTTCGACGATTATGAAGAGGATGAAGAGGACGACTTCGAAGAAGAAGACGACTTCGATGACTTTTCAGAGGAAGAAGACGACTTCGACGACGAAGACGACTTCGACGACGACGACGACGAAGAGGACGACTTCGACGATGATTTCGGCGAAGAGGATGAGGAATCAGAGGAATACGATTACGAGGATGACATCGATTATAACGACTTTGACGAGTAAGTATCGTTGGCAAGAACAGAACCGCGCTTTCAGCAAAGAAAGCGCGGTTCTTTTTTCAAGGGGTAGTCTCCGGAACTCCTGGCGCGCGAACCTGCGTCAATTCCGCTTCAAACCATAGTTTGTCAAGCTCATAGAACGCCCTGGCATCCGCTGCCATGATGTGAACCACAAAATCACCAAAATCAAGCAGGCACCACTGTTCGTCATCGGCCAGTCTCGGTCTCCTCTGCGGGGAAATTCCGAGAGGCCCGAGGTAATCCTCGGCATGCTTTGCAAGACCCTTCAGGTGGACTGAACTCGTAGCACTCGTCACGATGAAGAAATCGGTCCAGGTGGACAGTTTCCTGAGATCAAGGACGATAGTATCGCCCCCGTTATGCTCGGCCAGATAGCCGGCGCAGCCGAATACGGCTTCCTGTACATTAATCGACACAGTTCCTCCCATTGAAATCCTTACCGAGTATGATGACGAAATCCGCGGGGCTGACGCTCGGTATCGCCTCGTCCTCTACTATCTTGCAACGAATTACGTTTGCGACGGTCGTGGCCGCGACTCTGTCACCGTACCGGTCCACGATGCTTGTCTTTTCTATATAGTTCGAAGAAGCGTTGCCCACCGATACAACCTCGTACCCGAAACTCTGGAAAATTTCCGCGGTCTTCTGCGCCAGCCCCCTGACCGGAGTACCGTTGAGGATCTCGATGGTAAAAACCTTGTCCGCTATTGCCGTGGCATCAGCGTTGAGCAGGGCATTCAGTGATTGCTTGACGATATCCTTGACCAGTTCGCCATCATAGTGGGGGAAAAGCAGTTGCTTGCCTTCTACTGCACGATAGGCTCCACTCAGGCGCTGGAGCACTATCCGGTCGGATTCCAGCCGGCCTAGTTCATGGAGCAGCCGCTTGAGTGATTCAGGCTTCAGGTTTGTCGTAAAAAGCCCCTGAATGGCTGGATACACGTCATCGCGCAGTATGAATGCAGAACGCTCGCTCAGACGCCTCAACAATGCCTGATACAGGGATTGCCGCTTTGAAACAAGCTCGGTATCGGCTACTTCAGGATCACGGTATCCCGCATACATGAGCGTCTTGCGGCCGTCAAGGACGGTAAAGCCAGAAGGCAGTACGACAGGCGTTTCATCGACCACCGTCGAGACACGGTTGGGCAGGAACAGGGACAGGCCGTCCAGCAGGTCAACGAGTGAAGACAGCGAGCGCTCGTCAAGAATCAGGTACCAATCGATAGTGGCTCCCGTCAGCCGCTGTATTTCTTCCAGGTACGCCTTGGGGGAACCACGCTCATACAGCACATCGATGCTGTCGACGCGATTCAGCGATTTGATGATGAGCCCCGTCTCCGCTGGCACATCAAGCAGTGCTGCTCGCGCGTTTCCGGGATAATACAGGAGTATCTCGGTAGCCGCGGGCTTGCCGTTACGTTCCAGAATGATGGCGACGTTTATGATGCGTTCTTCCTGTACGGCAGCGTCGACGGGATCAGTGCGCAGGGACGCAAGCATGACGATTACCGCGATGACTATCATCATGACGATGGCTATGAGGAAAACCATACTTTTATCGACTATGGATCGGGCCATTCGTGTGTACTCTCTATGCTCGGTTTACTCGGTACAGTTCATGATCTTCTATATATTGAGCCACAGGCGCGGGGACGAGCCACCGCCACGGGCGTGCGCCTGCAATCCTGGACCTGATATCGGTGGATGAAACAGGAAACAGCAGGTTATGTGCGACGCGGTGCCTGAACTCGAGCGGTGACGGAACTTCACCCCGTCTGGCCAGAATGAGATCCGCCAGCTGGATTATGCCTTCAGGATTGCGCCAGGATGAAAATCCTGCGGCAAGGTCATCGCCTATCACCAGCCCCGGCTTTCCGTCAATGGGAAAGGCGGAAATCAGGTGTTCAAGCGTCTCGTAGGTATACGAAAGACCCGGGCGCTCCAGTTCACAGGTATCAACAAGGTACTTTTGATTGCCCTCAACCGCGGCGCGAACCATCCCCAGCCGGGCAACCGGGCCTGGATCCTGGCCCAGGGTCTTGTGTGGTGGCTTCAGCGAAGGTACGAGCATGATCCTGTCATAAGAAAATTCCTGGGCTACTTCTTCAGCAAGCATGAGGTGTCCGAGATGGATAGGATTGAACGACCCACCCAGCACGAGCAATCTCATAACGCCGCGCCGGTCCAGGGATCACGGTCTCCAGGCTTTTCTGCCGCGAGCACGAAGGACAGGAATTCCCGCGATAACGGTTCAAGGCCTTCTCCTGAAAACGTTGAAAGGCCTACGACACGCTCGGCGGGCAGGGCCGCGGTAAGTTCCTCAAGGCGGCCGGTTGTCTCTGGAAGATCCAGCTTGGTGCCAATGACGATGCGGGGCTTGGCTACAAGTTCCGCTGAGAACCCCTCGAGTTCAGCGAGCAATATGCGGAACGAGTCCAGAAACTTGTCGTCAGACAAATCTATGAGGAAGGCCAGAGCCGCGGTCCTGGAAATATGCTTGAGGAAGCGTATGCCCAGGCCGGCGCCTTCGTGTGCGCCTTCTATGATGCCCGGAATGTCAGCCAGGATGATGTCCCGGTCGGCTATGGAGAGGATGCCGAGGTTGGGTATCTTCGTTGTGAACGGATACGGAGCTATTTTAGGCCGCGCATTGGTGAACCGGTCCAGCAGGCTCGACTTGCCGGCATTGGGAAACCCTACGAAGCCTATGTCGGCCATCAACTGCAGTTCTATGAGCAACGCCACGGTCTCGCCGGGCTTGCCCGGATGAGCCATCCTGGGAGCCTGGTTGACACTCGACTTGAAGTGCACATTGCCCCAGCCGCCATTGCCGCCACGGAGGAATACCCAGCGCCCTTCGGCACCCTTGCCGAAGTCCATAAGGACCTCGCCTGTACCGGCATTCTTGATTACGGTTCCAGGCGGTACGGCCAGAACGATGTCGTCACCGTCCGCTCCGTGCTTGTTGCTGCCCATGCCATCCTGCCCGGTCTTGGCCTTGTAGTTCTTGGCGTACCGGATGTGCGCAAGTGTGCGCAGATTGCGGCGCACCTCGAACACGACGTCTCCGCCGCGCCCCCCGTCACCACCGGACGGCCCTCCGAGAGGCACATGCGCTTCGCGCCTGAACGCGATGCAGCCGTTGCCGCCGTTGCCGGAGGATACGGTAATCGTCGTTTCGTCGGCGAAATTGATCATCGAGCCACCCTGTTCTTCCGTTTAGACAAAAATACCGTCGCTCGGCACGGGCCGGACGCGACGGCTATGTTCGCGGTAAAAAACCGCGCTTCATGAGACACGCCGCGGCAAGGCGGCGGAAAACTACGCTTTGATGAGTTCGATACCGGCGTACTTGCGTCCGCGATATTCGCTGAACGTGACCCGGCCATCGGCGAGCGCAAAGAGCGTATCGTCCTTGCCGATGCCCACGTTCTCACCGGGATGGATCCTCGTGCCGCGCTGGCGGACGATGATGGAGCCTGCCCTGACGGTCTGGTTACCGTAGGCCTTGACGCCGAGATGCTGGGGGTTGGAATCGCGGCCGTTTACACCCTTGTGTGGCATATAAGTTCCTCCATTAGCTTTCTATGTTCAGATCTATGAGGCCGGGATACTCGCGCTCTACGCTCGACAAACCGACCACCAGGAAATCGCCTACGCCTTTAAGGCGATCTACGGCACCAGGCGGATACCGCCCTACTTCAAAACTCAGGAATCCAGGAGCGGGTGCACGGCCGGAAACCGTTACACCATCGTAGCCGGCAACGGTCTCGTATGCCGTCCTCAGAAGGACGGTGACCGCAGCGCAAGCCGCGTTGGATCCGCTCGGGGCGGCTCCGGCATGGCCTTCAGCAATGGCGCTTTCTATGACACCATCAGCCCGGAAGCACAACCGGACCCGTACCCGGTCAGGCCCCAATGATGTCCTCGACCGTGAGGAGCGTGTAGCGCTGCCTGTGGCCCTGGGTCCTGCGGTAGTCCTTCTTGGACTTGTACTTGAAGACTATGACCTTGTCACCCTTTTCCTGGGACTTGATCGTAGCCTTTACCTGCGCGCCTTTAACGTACGGAGCGCCGATCTTGATGGTATCACCTGAAATAAGGAGAACCGAATCGATGGCGACCGGGGTTCCGGCATCGCCGTCCATGCGATCCACGCGGATAACGGCGCCTTTCTCGGCGCGGTATTGCTTGCCTTGCACTTCTACGACTGCGTACATCCTGTCAACCTCTTATGTTTCGTATGCCGAGGCCGTGTGGACTATCAAGTCCTGACCGGCCGACGCCTACAGTGATCATGGCCATTGTGAACGGCCTTTAACGGCACCAAAAAATGGCGTACCGGCGCGATTTTATACTATGCCAATGGCGCCAATGTCAACCGAAGCCTACATCGCCTCCAGGAACGGAATGCAGAGCAGTTCCAACCCGTTCTTGAGCACGACAAGAACCGCTTCTGACAGTGCGAGCCGGGTAGCCGCAAGGTCGGCAAGCTCGCAGTTCAGGATTGGTTCGTCGTGATAGAATCTGGAGAAGGCGCTTGCCAGGGCATACAGGTGTGCTGCCACGAGGGCCGGGTTGTATTCAGCGCCGGCTTGCTCGACCGTCTCCGGATACGTGGAGACGAGGCGCACCAGTTCCCATTCCGATTCGGCTTTCAGGAGTTCAGGTTTGATGGCACCTGTCGCGGACTTGCCCTCGCCCTTGTCCCGCTTGCGGAGCAGGCTGGAAATGCGGGCTCCCATGTACTGTATGTAGGGCCCGGTGTTGCCGTTGAACGAAAGCGATTCCTTGGGATTGAATATCATGTCCTTGGACGGAGTTGCCTGGGCCAGATAGTAGTGCACGGCTCCGAGGGCTATCTTTTCCGCGGTTCCGGCGGGGTCTTCGATGGCGTCTTCACGGCCCTTGGCCTGAATTTCCTCCATGGCCAGTTCGCGCAGCGAGTCCAGGAGTGAATCGGCGTCGACAACGGTGCCTTCCCTGGTCTTCATGCGGCCCTCGGGCAGGTTCACGAGTCCGTAGGACAGGTGGTAGAGGTTCTTGGCCCACTCGTGGCCAAGGCGCTGGAGTATGTGGAACAGCACCTTGAAATGGTACTGCTGCTCGTTGGCCACCACGTAGACGAGCCGGTCGAAGGGCCAGTCCTCATGCCTGTGGATGGCGAGCCCGATGTCCTGGGTCATGTAGATAGATGTGCCGTCCTTGCGCAGCAGCACCTTCTCCTCAAGCCCGATTGGTGAAAGGTCGATGCGGACCGATCCGTCAGGAGCCCTGAAGAATGCGCCGGAAGCGAGGCCCTTCTGGACCTCTTCCTTGCCGGTCAGGTAGATCTGGCTCTCGTAATAATACTTGTCAAAGGTAATGCCGGTGCGTTCGTAGGTCC
>JAIFMD010000017.1 GCA_020048755.1 Spirochaetota bacterium | reverse complement strand
GGGAAAACCGCACGTACGGTTCCGTGAGGGGCGTAAGTCTTCTCACTTATTTTGTTTAGAATAAGAGAGGGACTATATGTCTACTCGACAAAAGATCGGATTCCTCCTCTCAATTCTCATGGTCGCGGGAGTATGCGCGATGGCTGATCCAATCGTACCTTCGGCAGATTCCACTGGATTAGGAGCCGGCTACACCAAGCTATCTGATGAGGAAATGACCCTTGTCGAAGGGGACGGCCTTGGCGGCGCGATTCTCTGCGGGACTGTTGCTTCTGTAGGACTTGTCGCTGGAACCCTATTACTATATAGCACATATCCTGCGATAGCCTGGCGCTTGGATATTAACGCATTGGTATTATCGCTTATTATTTCTGGGCCTGCAGCAGCCTGGAAATGGGGATGGGCTAATTTGCCGTTCTAAACAGATTGCTTAAACCGAGGTAATTTCATTATTCCATATTGTCATTACTTCGGTTTATATATTTTAATAAATTGTTTACCAGGATAGAAAATGCATATTTTTTTAATGTCAACTTTGCTGACACTGTTGCCATATACAAATATTGTTTTCCAGTTTGGCAATCAACAGGTATCAGCAAATTCCTGTGGTGCTGCATCGGTAAGTACTCTGCAAGGGATCTATCATTCAAAGGATTCTGATTTAAGCGCCGAAGTGATATCTCAAGATCGCACCAATCTGCTATACCTTCGCAACTTCTTGACCGCAAACGGTGTTGAATGTGAAGGTTATCATCTGACGTATAATGCCTTGGAACATGAAACCCTCACGAAACCAGTTCTTATTCACCTCCGTTCCGGCAATGGACATTTTGCTCTTGCTTATCATGTCGATAGTATCGGAGCGGTTATATTCGACCCAAGCCGAGGGAATGTTTTTATTGGTCGTAGCAGGTTGCTGAAGGAATGGGACAATACCTCGCTAGTTTTTGGAGAAGTGCCACCATTGGAGTCATGGACACGATTACAAAAAATTGCACAGTATGAGCAGGCTCGACATTCATTACTTACAACAATATCAAGGAGATTGCCATGAAACGATCGTTGGCTATTACGGGAGTCATATTTACTTTGGCCACCATGACATATGGACAAATAAGCGCTGATGCAAGCGAGATAAATCTTGTACTCTCCGCCGATGAAAGTGTATTCTATGCAAAGAGCATCGCTTTTGATTACTTCTCTTTTAACCTGGATCCCTCTGCGTCTTTGGAATTCGGTACATCAGGTAGTTTGGGCGTTGCCGCATCCGGCGTTATTATCAAATCCGTACTCGCCGATGACGCCGATGTATTCCAGTTTTCACTGAACTCTGTTAAAGCGTTTGGGCGGATTAGACTCCTGGAAAAAGAAGCAACAACCTTGTATGGATCCCTTTTAGTTCAAATTCCTCTGGGTACTGATGTTGCTAGCGACAGCGACGAAATTGACTATGTATGCAACGCGGGACGACGATGGAGCTTTAAACTTGGCGGACATATTGAGTATCTGGATGATCCTGTCATCCTGGCAATAGCGCCATACTGTGGCTACGATATAGCACGCGATTGGGATACCAAGGATAGCTACCTGGTCATTGGCAACTCGGTAGCGTCGGCGTTTGCGATAACCGACAAGCTCGCGGTCAAGGTCATCATCGACCTAAAGTACAACTACCCGATGGAAGGAGGATATACCGATACGCTGGTACGTAATGGTATGTCATCTTCTATTACCTTCTCCTTTGTCCAAAAAATCGGCAAGGTTCAAAGTGAAGGTGGAATACAGCGATCCTTGGCTATCCTGGGACAAACACAGTATGTCGGCTCAACTTCGTATGCTATACCTTTGAGTAAAGATTAGTTTTCAGCAAAGGTGCAAATACGAAAGGCGGCCGCCAGATGCCGCCTTTCGTGTTCTCAGTCATCAAGAAATATAAATTGAACTTGTATCAAAGCCTTGTCAGAACCGTCCCCGGTTGATCATCTTCGTGTCTCCGTGGTCTGGTTTGCCTAGTGTTTTGGTATAACGCGGCTGAAGAGCTGGTTTCCCTCCTGATCCTGGAACTCGCACGCCAGTCCTTCCGGTTTCAGCTCAACCACCAGGCGGCCGAAGCGGCCCTGGCTGAACCATACCGAGCCAGGTGACACGTAGGTCGGCACGGGATCGGGTTTGCCACCCATGGCCCCTACGACAGCCCACACGGTGCCATCTGCCTCTATCCATTCCATGTAGTGGTTGTGTCCCGAGATTACGAGGTCGGCCTTGCCCGCAATCAGCGGCGCAACCTCTCGGAGCATTTCCTCATGGTCGTACCAGGCCTTGCCGGAGCCTTCGTCGATGTAGCCCGACGAATAGAAAAAGCTGTGCGACAGCACAACGATGAAATCACCAGCGGGAATTGCCTTGAGCTGATCCGCAAGCCATGCTTTCTCTTTGGCCCCGAAACCTTCGGGCCCCCAGAGGAGGTCGAGCGCGATGAAGTGAACCTGCCCAGCGTCCATGCGCCATGATGATGCCGTCAGGCCACCTTCAGGAACTCCGTTACGGCCAGATCCGCCTGCGAATGCGGCACGCCAGCGGGTTGCTCCACCTATCAATCCATCATGGTTGCCCAGAAGGGCCGCGAACGGAAGGGTTGGAGCGTCCTGCCTGATGGACTCGATGGCTTCCTTCCAGTCGTCAGCCTCCATGCCCATCTCCACCGTATCGCCGAGGGCGAAGAACGCGTCGAGACTGCCCGCTGCATATTCGGCCTGTGAAAGCCTCAGAATAGCGCTTCTGGCTTGAGCATTGGATGCTTCACGGCCGTAATGCGGATCAGACGACAGCGCTACCCTGAACGTGGGCCTGCCATCCGGGCCTGTGCGCAACGGAAAACCCTTTGCGGGATCGAGTACCGTGGGACGTTCCACCGAGGCGACCGTGCCGTATGCATTGGTAAAGATGTACAGCGAGACACCCAGCGCTACCAGCAATGATAGTGTCGATACACTGATACTGATGCCACTGACGATGGCTATCAACTTGCCGCCCCGTTTCCGCAGGGCGAGCACCGCGGCCGCACCGGCGAGCGGAAGGAGTCCGACCACAACCAATGCCAGCACCGGAGTCCGGTAGCCCCAGCGGTACATGCCCAGCGTTCCAGCCTGCGAGAAGGCCCATATCAAAAAGGCAGCCATGGCAAAGAATGCCGCACCAGCTATGACCATCGTAAAGGAATTTTTTCTGGATGACATCGTTTCCCTCCATCAAGAGGTTACGATCAGTGCAGGGGGCGGTCAAGGTCAAACCGAGAGACCCGGGCGGATAAAGGCAGTACAAGGCGGCCGCCCTTGTACGGGCGGCCGCAGGTCGTTTCAGAGGGCCGAAGCCCTCCGCTCAAAATCAATCATCAACCACCTCCTTTCCCCGCCGCGGTACGGCAGGCCTGAGCTGTGCACCAGTGCGTGCCTGGATGCGCGCCTTCATGCGCGTACTGATGCGGGCTCAGTATGCCTGCCTGGCAGGAACAGCGAAAGCGAGAGCATGTGTAAACACATACTTTCCGGCCCGCAGTGTACAGAATGGTTATATCGATACAATGCCGTTTACAAGGAAATGCGGCTGTGGCATACTCTCGCTCATCTTTGCTAGTACCATGGAGGTGCATAATGATGTTTTACAGCGATCCCACCAGTGTCCCGACCCTCGGCGCCGCCACGGCGTAGCGAAGAGAACAAGCCTTAAAAGAGCTCGTTCCTCCTCGCGGTCAATGGCGGATGTAGTATACATCCCATCGAGGAACGAACATGTCTTATTTAAATGCGGACGGCATACTGCCGCCGGAATTACTCAGTGAAATTCAGAAGTACGTGCAGGGAGCCTTGGTGTACGTACCCAGACAAGGACCGGAACGGCTCGGCTGGGGCCAGAAGAATGGTACCCGAAACGAACTGGACAGGCGCAACGCAGCAATCCGGGAAGCCAAGGCTTGCGGACGTACGATAGACCAGCTGGCGGACGATTATTGTCTTTCCGCTGACGGCATAAGGAAGATACTGTATTGCGCCCGCAAAGCGTCATGACAGAATACAAGGCGGCGGGAAGCGGATCATCCGCAACCCGCCGCTTTTTTACGCACCAATTGTGTTGTACTGCCGGGCAAGAGCATTGTCAGGATTCACGAGCCATGGTACTATACTATACATGGTAGATACGGGGACCTTGCAGGCCTATTCCTTGTTCGGGGGCCTTACCGTTGAACAGATTGATCTGATCCGCCCCCTTATGGGCACCGCTGTATTCAACGCGGGTGAGTCCATCATCCGCGAGGGCGATCCCAATGATTCCATCTATTTTATTGTCGAGGGCCGCGTCGAGGTGACCCGTTGTGGCGTTCTTATCGTAGAACTGCCAGAAGGACAGACCTTTGGCGAGATGGAACTGCTCGACGTGATGCCATCCGTGGCAACCGTTACCGCAAGCCTCCCTGTCCGGTTGGTCATCATCTCCAACAAGTGCGTGCGTACCATGTACAAGCATGATCCCAAGGTTTTTGGCATCATGATGATGAACCTGGCCCGGGACCTGTCGCGCCGCTTGCGGCGTATGGACGAGATGGCCTGTGCCGCCTCTGAAACCCCCACCGGCTTCCTCCGTCACTCCGCCGAACCCCAGGCCGTCCATACTCTGGACTGAGCAACAACCGCATGAACCATACAGATTTCCTCAAGCATCCATACCGACGCGAGGCTACCAACATCGATTTCCTGTACGCGGCCCATGGCGAGCGGGACTTCGGGAACCCAGTATGGGAAAAAGCGAGTGCCCGGTTCCTGATATTGCGCCTGTCGCCCTTCCGTGACGTGGAGCGCTCCACACCCCACGAATTCCTCTACCGCGAAGTCCGCCAGGCCCTGCCTGGCGCGTATATCGATTTTGGGTTCTTTCCGACGACCCGGGACCGTGCTGCGCTGGAATGTGGCAGCGTTCCGCTGATGCACGGCATCGCGTCCGCCCGGGGAGCCGCCGATTTCGACGTGCTGCTCGTTTCCAACGCCTACACCCTGGAAATGGTCAACCTGGCACCGTACCTTGCGGGCTCCGGGTTGCCTCCGACCAGGACCGGCCGCGATGCAACCCTTCAGGGAACCAGATTCCCGATAGTCGCACTCGGTGGTTCCAACGCCATGGCCAGCTCTGCCCTGTACGACGAGGCTACCGGTGACTCGCTGGTCGATGCGATTTTTTTCGGAGAAGGCGAGGGGAGCGTCGGACCCCTGGCCGTGCATCTGGCTGCAGCTTCCCGGCTCCAGGGCGAAGAGCGGCTGGCAGCGCTGGTAGCCGCGGCGCGGGCTGTGCCCGGCTTCTGGCCTACCGCCATCCGTATGCCTGTCGTGCAGACCAAGGCCAGGGCAGAAGCGTATCCAGGCGGCCAGCCGCCCGTGCTTGCCGGCGAGGAATCCGGCACGTCACGGCTGGAGATAACGCGCGGCTGCCCGAGCTTCTGCACCTTCTGCTTTGAAGGCTGGGAACGCAAGCCGTTCCGCGAGCGTTCCCTTGCATCGATCATGGCTGAAGCGCGGCGGCTCAAGGCCGGTGTCGGCATCGACTCGATAGAGCTGGCCAGCTACAATTTCAATGCACATTCCCGCGTGGTGGACATCATCAAAACACTGCACGAGGTCTTCTGGTCGGTCAGTTTCCAGAGCCAGCGCGTCGACATCCTCGCGCGCTCGCCTGGGCTTATCAAATTCGAAGTGGCGGC
>JAIFMD010000133.1 GCA_020048755.1 Spirochaetota bacterium | reverse complement strand
TTCACGGATTACAAACCGGTCGCGGGGGGACATATTCAACGCGGCGCGGTAACCAGCCCTGATGTTGGCTTCGCGGACCTGTCCTGGCAGGGTAAAAAAATCATACACTGCACCGACGTAACCAAGTCCCCCGCTTACCATCCACAGCAAGCCCGTGGGAATCTTGCCAAGATAGAAGCGATGAAATCCAAGGGCTCCAAAGCCTCCGAGGGCCCATAGCACATAGGCTATGGCAGTACTGTAATACATTGCATACTCCGGAAAATAGATGCATGTATAATACCACTAAACGCGCCACAAGAAAAACCTCAGTCCGCGGGGCTTTGACCTTTCAGCGCTGATAATGCTATTACTATGGTATGAAGGACATTAAAACAATCCTGGCGGAACGATCCACAGGCTCTACGATCACGGCAAAAGGCTGGGCACGCACCAAGCGCGACACCAAGAACGCAATATTCGTGGAGCTGTATGACGGCTCATGCTTCACGGGCCTCCAGTGCGTCTTTGACGCGGGCTCGATGAGCGAGGCTACTGCGACAGCACTCGCCAGGACTACGACCGGCGCGGCACTTGCGGTTACCGGTACGCTTGTCGACTCACCCGCAGCGGGGCAACCCGTGGAACTCAAGGCAACCGCTCTGGAAGTGATAGGTGAATGCCCCGCGGATAGCTATCCATTGCAGAAAAAAGCCCACTCTCTGGAATTCCTGCGTGAAATTGCACACCTGCGCCCCCGCACCAATACCATAGGCGCTGCGGCACGCATGCGCGACGAAATGGCCTATGCGGTGCACACCTTCTACCATGACCGCGGCTTCAAGTACGTGCACACCCCCATTATTACAGCCAGTGACTGTGAAGGTGCCGGAGAGATGTTCCAGACCACGACACTGGACCTGGACGCTATCGCCAAGCATGGCGGACCGGTGGATTACAGCAAGGACTTTTTCGGAAAAAAGGCATTCCTGTCTGTATCCGGGCAGCTGAATGTCGAGACCTACTGCATGGCCCTCGGCAAGGTATACACCTTTGGCCCTACTTTCCGGGCCGAGAATTCCAACACCACACGGCACCTGGCGGAATTCTGGATGATAGAGCCGGAGATAGCGTTTGCAGAACTCCCCGACGACATGGAACTTGCCGAGGATTTCGTCAAGCACCTGTTATCCTGGGCTTTGGACAAGTGCAGCGAGGATATGGCGTTCTTCGAGAAGCGCGTACAGCCCGGCCTCATCGAGATGCTCGACTCCGTGCGCAGCAAGAAATTCGCACACATGACATACACGGACGCTGTTGCGGAACTTGAAAAACACAAGGATTCATTTGAATTCAAGCCGTTCTGGGGCTGCGACCTGCAGACGGAACACGAGCGCTACCTTTCCGAGACGGTAATTGGCGGTCCGGTAATCGTAACTGACTATCCCAAGGAACTCAAAGCCTTCTACATGCGCCTGAACGAAGACGGCAAGACCGTCCGCGCCATGGACGTGCTGGTGCCGCGCATCGGAGAGATCATTGGCGGCTCGGAGCGTGAATACCGCTATGACGTACTGGTAGCCAACATGAAGGCCAAGGGACTCGACCCGGCCGCGTACTGGTGGTATCTGGATCTTCGCCGCTTCGGTTCGGCACCACATGCGGGCTTTGGCCTCGGTTTCGAGCGGCTCCTTCGCTATGTGACAGGTATAGAGAACATCAGGGACGTCATTCCGTTCCCGCGTGCCGTGAAGCAGGCGGACTTTTGAACAGATCCGCAACGTTCCTGCTAGCCCTCGTGATCGGTACCTCCGTCTTTGCAGCGGAGGTGCCCGTTTTCAAGAACGGGCGGCCACCTGCGGTCGATGCCAGGGCCGTCATCGTCATAGACATGGCCAATGGCGACGTACTCTACGAACGGGATGCCGACCTCGTCATACCACCTGCGAGCCTCACGAAGATCATGACCATGATGGTGGCCCTCGATGCCGTGGATTCAGGTAAGATTGCGCTTACCGACCGCATCACCATAACGAAGCAGGATGCGACCCTGCCCTACCGATCCTCACTGATGTACCTGCAGGAAGGCATGAGCGTGCCGTTCGACGACCTGTTGCGAGGCATGGCTGTGATTTCCGGCAATGATGCGGCACTTACCGTGGCGCGCGTGCTCGCTGGTTCTTCAACCGCGTTCGCTGAACTCATGAACGCCCAGGCGGACAGGATGGGCCTCTCGGAGACCCGCTTTGTCGAACCGTCAGGGCTGTCGGAAAACAACCTGACGACGGCCAGGGAGATGGCCTTGCTGGCGCGCGCCTACCTGTTGCGCAACCCCGCTTCACTGGCCGATTACCATTCCCGCACGACAATGAATTTCCCGCGCGCCGACGTGATGCCTCCTGGCGTCGATCCACCCGCAATCAAGATACTGCTGCAGAGCACAAACAAGCTCCTGTTCAGCTATGATGGCTGCGACGGACTCAAGACCGGCTACATAGACGAATCAGGCTACAATCTTGTCGCAACGGCAGAACGCGACGGCACCCGGTTCATCGTCGTTACCCTCGGTGGAACGGGTGGGCCATCAGGACGCGAGAAGGCGGGACGCGCATTGCTTGACTGGGCATTTTCAGCATGGCGAACCGTGCGTCCTTCAGTGCCTGAACTTCCTGCGATACGAACCTGGGGAGGGGCTACAGGAACGGTCTCGCTGTCATACGCGGATTCAACTGTTTTTACAGTGCCCACCAAACTGGCCACCGGTGTCAGCGCACGGGTAGAGGCTGAAACTGAAATCGAGGCCCCCGTAACAGCCGGCACAAAACTAGGCCGGGTGATCTTTACATCGGGCAGCAGCATCGTGCGGCGCATCGATATCGTGGCTAGTACCGATGTACCACTCGGGAATTTGTTTGTCAGATTGCGGGACTCGCTGGTGCGCTTCTTCAGACGCCTGTTCGTGCGGTCCTAGCAACAGGGTTCAATCTGCAAACCGGACGACTTCGTCCTCGAGGATCACGAGACCATCTACCGAGAGCGCTTCAGCAGCTGATCTCAGGCGGCCATACTCGATGCCCGACTCTGCCGCGAAATACCCGAGGGTTACTGGCCCTTGTTCGCTGACCGCCCGGAGCACGGCACCGCGGGCCTGACGCAGGGAACCCTGGAACTTTGATTGTCTGGTGTAGCCCGCGGCCTTGCGGGACGGATTGGGTTCGTGCTTCTTGAGCCAGGCTCCGTAATCCATCAATGCGTAATACCAGGTTCTCGGGTCGCCCTGATCCAGCACAGCCTGCGCTGCGGCTTCAAGGTCACGGTCGCGGACTTTTTCTATCCCGGGGAAAAAATGCAGTATCAGGGCAGCCCTGATATTCGTCTCAAGGAAGGCGCTGGGTACACCGTAGGCGAAGGCCAGCACCGCGCGCGCGGTATAGCGGCCGACACCAGGCAATTCCAGCAGCAGGCGCTCGTCTTGCGGAGGAAGGCCCCGGTAGTGCTCCTCGCAGATACGGGCCGTCTCACGGAGTCGAAGCGCACGGGAATTGTAGCCGAGTCCGCGCCAGGCTTCGTAGATGGTAGCAAGGTCTGCCGCAGCCACGGATGCGGCGTCAGGAAAACGCTCCATCCAGGCGCGGAATTTTGGCTCGACCCGCGAGGTCTGGGTCTGCTGCAGCATAAGCTCGGAAACCAGTATGGCCCAGGGATCATCGATGTTGCGCCAAGGGAATATCCGTCCTTCGCGGGCATAGAAGCCGAGAACTGCTTTCCTGAACACGATGGCATCATCGGGCCGCACCATTATTGTTGCGCAGTTACCGGCTCATGGCCTTGACCAATTCGTCAGCGGCCTTGCGGGCCCGGCCGGCCAGCGAGCGCAAAGAAAGGGCCCGCCTGGCAAGTTCCTGGTTCCTGTCCACGATCAGGGCAGTTGATTCAGCTACCGCGGCCTGGCTGGCTTCAAGATCACGCATGCCCTTCGAAGTGCTCTCGGAAAGCTCCGACTGCCGTGCCGCCTCCTGCATCATCTTGACGGCAGAAGCTGCCAGTGCCCGGGATTCTCCGGCTATGCCTTCTCCGGAAGCTCGTTGCAGAGTAGCTTCAGCGGAAGCCTCCGAAACCCTGGTACTTGTCTGTGACGCGCCATTGGATATGCTCGAAAGCGATTCGCTCACCGAAACGCTGGCTGACAACCCCTCGATCACGGCTGATTCGATTCCGGAAATTATCGGACCTATCCGGGCGGAACGTTCGGAACTGGCCTGGGCCAGGCGCTTTATTTCGTGCGCTATGACTCCGAAACCCTTGCCGGCATTGCCAGCATGAGCCGCTTCTATAGAAGCGTTCATGGCAAGGAGGTTGGTCTGATCGGCAAACTCGTTGACGGCATCGACGACGGAGCGGATATCGCTTGAAGATGCGCGTACGCGCTCCATGGAGGAGGCAAGCCGGGTCATCGCCTCCTTTCCGGAGGCCGTGAGGGTGGCAAGGCTCGACGCAAAGGCCGCGGTTCCATCAATGGCATCACCCACCCGGGAGACGCCCTGGATGAGGCTCCCCGTGTCGCGGGTCGTGCGTTCTATGCTGGAGGCTTCTGTTTCCAGCTCAGCCTTGACCGATGCGATGGAGGACAGCAGGCTCCCGATGGCACAGGTGGCATTGTCGAGCGTGTGCCGTTGGGCTACAGCCGATGCATCGATGGCGTTGGCCGAGGCTACCGAGAGTTCTGCCGCCTCGGCGACCGCGTTGACCTCGTCGTCGAGCATTCTTGCGACAGCAGAGGTCTCGGTTGCGGCCCGTTCAGCCTCAGTCAGCAAGTGCGACAGCTTGTCGCGCTGCTCTGACACCGCACCTGTGTACTCGTCCAGTTCCTTGCGCAGAACGGAGGTTCGAAGGGACATCGCGATGAAGATGGAGAGGTTGAGGCTGAAGAATGTAAAACCCTGAAGCCAAGCGAAGGGTTGCACTCCGAGTACCTGGAATATGATGTCGTGGATGGCAAATCCCAGTCCCAGCACCAGTCCCAGGAGTATGGGTACAGCATCCTTCTGCCCCCGCCGTGCGGCCTTGAGGATAATGATGAAGACCACAACGATGATGCTGAATACAGGAAGCAGGCTGATGTTGAACAGCAGGTTGATGGCTGCGTCATCCCGGGCCAGGGCGATGTATGCGACAGCGAACACCGCTATGTCCACTACGGCAAAAATCCGTGCGGCCCGGTAACCCCTCGCATTGAAATACCTGATAAAAAACAGCAGGGTGAAGGCCAGAGAAGCAGAGAGGCAGGCCCTTGCGACGGCCCGTTGCATTAAATCACCGATGACAATTCGTTCGCTTCCCATGTCAAAGAAATAGACAGAGATAAAAAAGAGCGACAGGGCGTAGTACAGACTGGGCTTGTCGCCTGGCCTCGATATGAAGCCTGCAAGAAAATACAGCCCCATGAACAGGCAAAGGACGCTGATGATGATGTTTATTGTTGAAATGAAAAAACCCATGACATGGGTTACCATTTCAGCACGGGCGGAGTCCGCGATGCCGAAAACAGGAACCTTGGATTGTGTACCGCTGTAGTAGCACCGTAGTGCCAGACTGACCGTACCGTCGACCATGGCGGACGACGGTATCAGGATGACCGTATCGATCTGAGGTCTGGCATAGTAGCGCGGAGGCATACCACCGCGGGAGCCTGCATAAATTCCGTTGGCGTACAGGTCGAAGGCACAATCGATCTTGCCGCTTTCAAACCAGACCGGATTACCCGCGGATCCAGGAGAGA
>JAIFMD010000135.1 GCA_020048755.1 Spirochaetota bacterium | reverse complement strand
TTCTCCAAGATCGCGCACGCCTTTTTCTCGATCCCGCTCAACAAGGTCAGGAGGGCGATATGGACTACGCAACAAAAGAAAGCCTGAAGGTTCTCTTCGAGACAAAACTGCACGGTGTCATGCGCATGTACCTGGACACCTGCGCCCGTTGCGGCCTGTGTGTGGAGTCGTGCCACGTGTACGCCTCCATGCCGGAAGCCAAGTATACCGCTGTAGGGCGCGCCGAGGTTGTGCGCAAGATTTTCAGGCGCTACTTCAAGCGAGAGGGACGCATAGCCCCCTGGCTCGGCGAGGTACTCGAGTTCAACGACGGCACCATGGAGAAGCTCTACGAAGCCGCATTTTCCTGTACCGGCTGCCGACGCTGCATGGTTCACTGTCCCTTTGGCATCGACACTCAAGCGGTCATGTCCATAGCCAAGGCCCTGCTCATAGGCGCCGACAAGGAACCAAAAATCCTGTCCATGCTGGCTGACATGTCCGTAGCCAAGGGTGAAGGCATGGACGAGACGCGCGACTCCTACGCAGAGGCGCTAGTCAACCTGGAACCCGAGGTCAAAGCGCTGTGGCCGGCCTCCCCGACTCCGGCCATCCCCTACGAGAAGACCTGCGCAAATGTGCTCTATGTCGCGCTCGCCGGATCCCACTCCATAGTACCCGCTGCGGCCATCATGAACGCCGCCGGCGAGAACTGGACGCTGTCCTCCTTCGAGGCCGTCAATTTCGGCACCTTCGTCGGCGATGCCATCAAGGCAAAGGCCATCTCGGACCGCATCATAGCCGAGGCGTTGCGGCTGGGCGTCAAGGAAGTAGCCGTCGTCGAATGCGGCACCGCCTTCCGCGTGCTTAAGCAACAGATCGGTGAACAACCGTTCAGGGTCAGTGCCTTCGTCGAATTGATAGACCGCTACCTCACCGCTGGCCGCATCACCGTGGACAAGTCGCTGCACAAGGACCTTACCACCTACCACGACCCCTGCCAGATTGCGCGCAACGGAGGCGTCATCGAGCAGCCCCGCCGCGTCCTCCGCGCAGTCACCGACTACTTTACCGAGATGACCCCCAACCGCGAGGAGAACTGGTGCTGCGGTGGCGGTGGCGGGCTCGTAGCCATGGGCGAACTGGAATTCCGCATGAAGTCCTCAAAGGTCAAAGCCGACCAGTTGCGTGCCACCGGAGCCCGCGTCGTGGCCACTGCCTGCGAGAACTGCCACAGCCAGCTCTCCGACCTCACCGAGCACTACCAGCTGGGCATGCGCGTGGAATTCCTGTCTAATCTCGTGGCAAAGGCGCTGGTAAAACCGTCCTGAACTCACAGGACTGGACCGAACCTCCGCCCTGCCAGATTCCGTGCGGAAAGTCGTCCGGGCGCTGCAACTTACCCGGCCTTGACCAGCTATTCCAGGCAAGCTTTTCAATCCTGGAGCACTCAAACAAATTACGTTCTGGATCAGCCCCTGCAGTGGCTGAAGTATCGGTAGTTCAGAATTGCGGAGTTAACATGTTGCGCACGCAACTAATCTCGGATATAGTACTGCCTATGAACGAGATTTTACATCTAGGTGACTGGATCCATGATCTGGCCAAGCTGCTCAAACAGGAGACCGATGGAGGACACACCGGAAGCTCCCTTGGGCAGGGACAGTTCTTTCTACTCATGTTCCTGCTCAGGCAAGCCGGGGCAGAGCCTTTATACCAGAAACAGATAGCCCAGGCCATGGGGCTGAACAAGGCCAATGTGAGCCGCAATGTTGCACGGCTACGGGACAAGGGATTGCTGGAAGTGCTGGCCGGGGCGGGTACGGGGCGGCGGCATCAGGTACGACTGACAACCCGGGCACTGGACCTGAAAAACGAAATGGCCGGTCAATTCCAGTCCATACACCAGCGCATGGTCAAGGGTATTGATGAAGAAAAACTCGCCGTCACCGCAGCAGTGCTCAGGCAGATGCTGTCCAATCTGAAGGAATCCAGGGAGCAATCATGAAGGCAGTCATCAAGTATTTCAGCGGTTCCGGGAATACCCGCCATGTGGCCGGTGTGTTCGGACAAAAACTTCAGGAACAGGGGTATACCGTCAGTTGTGAATCGATTGAAACCGGAGGATTGGACCTGACGCCGGAAGATCTCCTGCTTATAGGCGGACCGATAGTGGCTGGCAACGTGCCTGAAAAACTCATCCGCTGGGTCCTGCATGAGGTGCCCGCAGTGTCCGGCGGTAAAGCCCTGGTTTTCACCACATCCGCAGGCCTTGAGAATGCCAATGGCGTTCATTCCCTGACCCGCAAGCTCCTGAAAAAAGGGTATCAGGTAGTTGGGCAACCGGTGTTCCAGATGCCCCGGAATTACTACTTTGGCCGATACCAGCCAACCCCGCCGGAAGAGCAGCTGCGGCTGGTCAAGGCAATCCCAGGGGAGGTAGCCAGAGCACTGGAAGTCATGACCGCAGGTAGTATGCCACCGGTACCGCAGGGTGCCGGAAAGGTACTTGCCCTCGATCTTATGGCAGAGTTATTTTCAATCATGGCCCGTGGCATGGGCAAAAAGCTTACCTCATTCCATGATGACTGCACCATCTGCGGTCGCTGCATCCGGGAATGCCCCCAGCAGAATATTGCCAAACGTCCCGGTGGCGGCGTGGTGTTCCAGGGGAAGTGCATGCTGTGTACGCGCTGCCTTCATAACTGTCCTGTCCACGCCATCGGTTATGACGGTGTGAAGTATGAACAGTACCCAGGACCTGTGACACTGATTAGCCAAGTATGACTGAATAAGTAACCAAATAGTCGACATGAAATTCTGCAAGGAGTACTGGATGAGAAACGCACTGGTAATTGTCATGGTCGGACTGGTGGCTGGCCTGCTCGACCTGATTCCCCTGGTCATGGTCGGAGCACCGTTGTTCAACATGGTAGCCATCGTGGTTTTCTGGCTGGTAACAGTCTTCTTCATGGCCAAAGTAACCCTGTTCAGGAATTCCTTTCTGAACGGGTTGGTGGTGGCGGTATTGATCATGCTGCCGGTGGTCATGACAGTCTATACGGTGAACCCCAAGGATTTTTTACCCATGCTGTCAATGGCGATAGTATTGGGGCCACTAGCGGGAGCAGCGCTTCACCGGCTGCTGCTTCGCAACGCATCGATTATCACCCAGACAACGCACCGGGAATGAACGCTGGCGCAGGCCATTGAACTCGGCCAAGAAGCTGCCTGCCGGGTTCCCGGAGCCGCTCTCCAACCTCACCCGCGCACTAGCAGCTGGGCGTGCACTTTGAGTTCCTCTCAAACCTGGTGGCAAAGGCGAGCTGAAATATCAATATGCATTGCATTTACAATGCATATTGAGTACACTATGACTCATGGACATCCGCTGGAATGAAGAAAAGAACGCTCTTCTGAAACACCAGCGGGGCTAAACGGAGGTGCATGATGAGCCAAGAATACAAGCCTGCGTTTACTCCCCTCGACGAGGAGGAAGCTGAACTCGCGGGGCTGGACCGAACCACCGCCCTGCCAGATTCCGTGAGGGAAGCTGTTCTGGTACCGTACAGGGCTGAAGCCCGCAAGAACGTTACCATGCGCCTCTCCGCATCAGTCATAGCTGGTCTCAAGAACAAGGCAGCCCAGGAAGGCGTCCCCTACCAGACCCTGGCATCCATGGTCTTGCAGAAATACATCCGGGGTGCCTTCCTGGACCGTGACGCCGTACAGGAGGTCGTCCGTGCACTGCAGAGTACCCGGTATTGAAGAAGCCTGGGTACAAGCAGCCCGGAACGCTTCGGGACAGAAAAAAAGCACGGAGGAAGGAGTTGCCTTCATCCGTGCCATAATTCAAACCGGAGATCAATTACATACCATTTTTTGTCAATCTGAATCGTATTCCAGAGAATAACTGACTAAACCTCAGCCTATTGCGGTTTAGTCTTGACTATTCCGCAACGAGAGTTAGTATGGTCAATATGGAACGAACACAGACGGCTCGAATAATCAGGGACCTTGAACGGAAAATGGTGTTGTTATCGGGGCCACGCCAGGTAGGAAAATCCTGGTTGGCACGGGATATCGCGGCTCGATTCGGATCCAGCACCTATCTGAATTATGACAACCTCAATCACCGTGAAGCGATAGAGAACTATGCCTGGCGAAGTGATACGGAATTGCTCGTCCTCGATGAACTCCATAAAATGCCGTCCTGGAAAAATCACCTGAAGGGCATTTACGATACAAAACCCGCAAACCTTAAAATCCTTGTCACAGGAAGCGCTCGCCTTGAAACGTTCCGTCAGTCCGGCGACAGCCTTGCTGGCCGATTTTTTGCCCATCGACTTCTACCGCTCAGCCCGGCAGAAGCGGCAGGTGCAGGTTTTGACATCAACCGCTTCATGGAACGAGGTGGATTCCCCGAACCACTCCTTTCGGAAACAAAAACTGATGCTGATCGCTGGAGGCGTCAATACCTTGACAGCTTGATTCGTGAAGACATCCTGAGCTTCGAGAATATACGGGAGCTCAAAGCAATCAGCCTGCTTGTTGAATTGTTGCGGGACAGGGTTGGTTCTCCAATCAGCTACCAATCGCTTTCCGAGGACACGGGAGTAGCGCCTAACACAGTCAAACGCTACATAGATATACTCGAATCTTTATATATTATTTTCAGAGTATATCCGTTCGGAGACAGGATCGCCAGATCCTTGGTAAAGCAGCCAAAATTGTATTTCTTCGATACGGGCCTTGTGCGTGGTGACGCAGGGCCGTTATTCGAAAACTTGATCGCCGTTTGCCTTTATAAACGGCAGGCCTACCTTGAAGATGGAGATGGATCTCCTCGAGCTCTTTCCTACCTCAGAACCAAAGAAGGCCGCGAAGTAGACTTCATTCTTGTCCAGGCGGGAATACCAGAACTGATGGTAGAAGCCAAGTATACGGACAGGTCGCTCTCATCCCAACTTCTCTACTTCAATGAGCGCTATGGCTACCCTGGATGCGCAGGGCCCAGGATTGGCTGGCAGGATTGGAAGCGTGACTCCCGGGCAACCGCTCACTCGATCAGCTGTACCCTTAGCCCGCTCTTCAACGCCAGCGCATGCTGCCGCTTGTCGCCTGTAATGAATTCCTGGGTGCCCGAGACCAGGGCGGCGGCCACGTGCAGGATATCCAGGGAGCGTGCAAGCGTTTCAAAGGTATAGGTACGCGACAGCTGCTGGGCCTCGGCATATACCACGGCCCAGTCAACAACGGTACGTTGCAGCCGTTGCGCGATGAGGTCCGCTTCGAGAAAATGCTCAGAAGCAGCGCGTTGCGCAGGGCTGATAAGGCTACGGCCTTCCATGGCGCGCAGCGTGTTGCGAATCTCAAGCTCCTGTAATGGATTGAACGAAAGGGTTGGGCACAGGCTCAGAGCCGCTATCGCCTGGTCAGAATTTCGCTCCCTTACATAGAGCTTGATGAGGACTCCGGAATCGACGTACGGTGACATCAATCGCCCCTGTCCTGGTACAGGATCTCCGAGGCACCAGTGGCCACCGTTCCTTCCGGATAGGCACCTGAGAGCCTGGCAGCGAGGTCTGGCCATGGTTCCGCTGGCGTTTCTGCTGCGCAGGGAACGAGTCTGGCTACAACCTTTTTCCGTCTGCGTATCTCCAGGGTTTCACCGGCTTCTACCTGATCCAGGTAACTGCCCAGGTGGTGTTGAAAATTCCTCGCATCAACTGCTTTCATGTTAGACATTATGCATCACAGTGATCAACAACTCAAGGCCGGAACCATGACATTCTTCATGGCAACTATTGACTAGTCAGTCTGGTCAGTTTATTATTCAAGCAGGAGGTACCCAGCATGAAAACCACATGGCCATTACAGGATGCAAAAGCCCGCTTCAGCGAACTGTTCAGCCTGGTCTGCGAGGTTGGGCCTCAGCGGGTAACGCGCCGGGGCAAGGAAGCCATCATCATGATCGCGGAGTCTGAGTACGCCACGCTGAACGGCCAGAAAGGCTCCTTCGTGGAGTTTCTGCTCTCCGGTCCCAAGCTTGAACTTGATCTACAGCGAGCCCGGGATTTCGGCCGGGCAATCGAGCTATGAACTTCGTACTCGACACCTGCGTCCTCTCTGAAACCATCAAACCCAAGCCGGACGCAGGCCTTGTCGCATGGCTACAAGCCCAGAACCCGGACCACCTGTTCATCTGCTCCCTCACCATGGGAGAACTGCGGAACGGCATGGACCGTTTGCCTGCCAGCAAGAAACGGCACGACCTGCTGCTCTGGCTGGTCGAACTGACGGAGCGGTACAGCGGTCATTTCCTTGACTTTGATGTGGAGAGCGCCTTCAACTGGGGAGCGCTGACGGCCAGCCTCGCTAGTACCGGCAATCCTATGCCCACGGTGGATGCCATGATAGCAGCGTGCACACTCCGCTATGGGCATACGCTGGTAACGCGCAATGAACGGGATTACAGTAACTCGGGCATCCCACTGATCAATCCCTGGAGCGCATGACAGAATGGCAGCCTCCAGCACCTTGTTCTCCACGACGCTGGCGCAAAGCTACGCTATACTCCAGAAATGACCATTTCAGACTTCCTGCATATCACCTGGTCTGCACCCGGTGATCCGCTGATTGAACCACCGCGCTTCTCCCCCGTCATAGCCGACCCGAGCTTCCTGTTTCCGGAGGAGACGCCGTCGGGCGAGTGGGAGCTGTTCGCGCATTCGGCCTGGGGCATACACCGCTACTCGTCGGGCGACGGGCTGTCGTGGCGGGACCGGGGGCTGGTGGTGCGCAATGCGATGAGGCCGTTCATACGGCGTATCGGTGCCGAGTTCTTTCTATATTACGAGAAGTACGCGCCGCTGGCCTTGCCGCTGACAGCGCTGCCTTTCAAGAAGCGCTGGAAATCGACGATAGCAATGTCGACCAGCACCGACCTGGCGCGCTGGTCCGCGCCACGGACCCTGGTTCGGCCAGAGCTGGACTGGATGCGCGACCCGGTTCTGGGCGATTCGGTTTCCAATCCCTGCCTCGTCGATGCCGGCGCAGAAGGGGTTGAGGACTGGCGCCTGTACTTTTCGGCTTCGCTGGTGTGGCTTGACGATTGCGGATTCTGCGAGCCGCGCTATATTGCAATGGCGCGTGGAAATGCTCCCGCCGGGCCGTTCAGCGCGGAACCTCGCCCCATCGTCGATCCTGCGGACGACGTTCCTGCGGACGACGTTCCTGTGGACGACATTCCTGTGGACGACATTCCAGCGACTGAAAAGACCCACGCCGCGCTCGGCGCCGGCTCGATGAAGGTCCTGCGTCTGGACGATGACTGGATCGGGCTGCAGAACAGGATTTACCTCGACCATGGGGGCAAGTCCCGCTCGGCCATCTTCGAACTGCGCTCCGGAGATGGCATTGCATGGCAACCGGTACGGTCCGAGCCGCTGCTGCACCCCGCTCCGGGATGGACCAGCTCGCACGTATATGCCTGCGACTGCCGCTACCGGGAGGCTGACGGAACCTGGTACCTGTACTTCAACGCCCGCGACGGCTGGAGCATAGCCGAGGGCAAGGAAAGGATTGGGCGGATCCTGGGCACTGCAGACCGATTTTTTTGATCGTATACACATAATTTTTTTAAACAATTGATAAAAATGTCCAAAATGTACTACTATTGCATGGGCTCACGAGAAACCGAGTCGGGAGGAGCGTTCGATGCACCCTGAAGGTAAAAAAACAAGCCTCCTTTCCAAGTTTGAACGCCGGCATTCCAGGATCAAGGTGTTCCTCTTTGCGGCGGCATCCGTCCCGGTGCTTCTGGCCATCGGTGCGGGGCTGGGGCACATGTACCGGCAACCTCTGGGCATATACAGGATAGCCATCGTTCTCAGCCTGTTGCTCGCTGGCGCGTTTGCCTTCATCAGTGTCATCACCAAGCGCAGGCGCGACGAACTGGAACGACTCGTTGCGGAGCGTACGCTTGAACTGAAAACCAGCGAGGCCAACTTCCGCGTCTTCTTCGAAACCATGAGCGACATGGTCGTAGTGAGCGATCGTGCGGGCATGTTGTTGTTCACCAATGCGGCCACGGTGCGTACGCTGGGGCATACGCGGCAAACCCTCGCAGTCATGCCCCTGCTGGATCTGTACCCGTTACAATATCGCCTTGCGGCTGAAAACATCTTCAGGGCCGCGCTGAACGAAGACCATTCGACCAGTTCAATACCGCTGGCTACCAAAGACGGCACCCAGGTACCGGTAGAGACCCGGGTCTGGCTTGGCACCTGGGACAGTGCTCCATGCATATTCTGCGCGTACAAGAATCTGAAAACCGAACAGGAAGCGCAGCAGCGCTTTGAATCCCTGTTCCGCAACAACCCGGCACTCATGGGGCTCTCTACGTTTCCTGACAGGCGTTTTTCGGATATCAACGAAGCCTTCATTAAAACCCTCGGCTATTCGAGGGAAGAGGTCATTGGCAAGACCGTCGAGGAACTCGCCTTGTTCGCAGATGCAATGCAGTATGACGATGTGATGAAGCAGTTACGCACATCCGGGCGCATACAGGACTATGAGCTCAAGGTCCGCAGAAAAGATGGAGCCATCCTTCTGGGCCTGTTCTCTTCCGAAGCCGTAGGAGCCCATGGCAAGCGCTATTTCATGACCGTCATGATAGACATCTCCGAACGCAAGCGGATTGAAGAAAAACTGAGACAGACAAACCACGATCTGGAAGAAGCCAGTCTCAGGGCAAAGGATCTGGTCAAGCAGGCAGAAACAGCCAATGCGGCCAAAAGTGAATTCCTGGCCACCATGAGCCACGAGATACGCACGCCCATGAATGGGGTCATAGGCATGACGGGCCTCCTCCTCGATACCGACCTCAGCGCCGAACAGCGCCAGTACGCTGAACTGGTGCGCACGAGCGGCGAGGCACTCCTGTACCTCATCAACGACATTCTTGATTTTTCCAAAATAGAATCCAGAAAACTGGAGCTTGAAGATATTGATTTCCATCTGCGTGCCACTATTGAGGATTCGGTGGACCTTCTGGCGGCAAAAGCCCATGAAAAAGGGCTCGTGCTGGCCAACATCATTGACCCCGACGTGCCGCTCCACCTCCGGGGAGACCCGGGGCGCATCAGGCAAATAGTCATCAACTTTGCTGACAATGCCATAAAATTTACCGAGACAGGCAATGTCACGATCCATACGACGCTTCTTATGGAGGATGAAAATCAGGCCACCGTCCATGTTTCAATCCGCGACACGGGCATAGGAATACCTTTTGACAAACAGTCGCAGCTCTTTTCTCCGTTTACCCAGATGGACAGCTCGACAACCCGAAAGTACGGCGGAACAGGACTTGGTCTATCCATCTCCAAGAGACTTGCTGAACTCATGGGTGGTACCGTGGGTCTTTCAAGCGAACCAGGCAAGGGTTCAACCTTCTGGTTTACAGCTGTCTTTGAAAAGCGCCCCGCGGGGGTATTCTCCTCACCGCTGCCGTGCATCAACCTGAGCGGTCTGCGCGTGCTCGTGGTAGACGGTAACGAAGCCAACAGGCTGGTCGTAGGCTCTCTGCTCGCAAGCTGGGGTTGCCTGTACGAACTGGTCGGGGATGGGGCGACAGCCGTGCCTATCCTGATACATGCGGCACAGTCAGGTCATCCCTACTCCGTAGCACTGATTGAAACGCGGATCCATGACATCGATGGACTGGAGCTGGGACGTCGCATCAGGTCACACGCTGAACTGCAGGCAACCCGCCTGTTCATGATGACGCAACTGGTCAGGCAGGGTGATGCGACCCGGATTACCAACGCGGGATTTTCCGGCTACATCAACAAGCCAATCCGTCAGTCGCAACTCCGCGATCGTCTGGTTGTTGCCGCGGGATGCAATGATGAAACCGCACCTCGGCCATCAGCAAGGCCGGAGCCCGGATCACTGACCTCGGAGAAACAGAAAAGCAAGGCGCGCGTGCTGCTGGCTGAGGACAACGTAACCAACCAGCTCGTAGCCCTTAAAATACTCGAGAAGTACGGGTACCGCGTCGATGCGGTCGCCGATGGAAAGGAAGTCCTTGACGCTCTGTCGCGCCTTCCATATGACATCGTTTTGATGGACTGCCAGATGCCGGAGATGGACGGCTTCGAGGCCACGCGGGCCATCAGGAAAAAGGAAGGGGCCGCAAGGCATATACCAGTCATCGCCATGACCGCCAGCGCGTTGCAGGGTGACCGGGAAAAATGCCTTGAAGCCGGGATGGACGACTACCTGAGCAAACCCGTAGAACCGGCAAAACTGGCCGCGATGGTCGAACGATGGCTCGATCAGGCTGAAAACGGGCTGGCTTTGCAAGAACTTGATGCTTCTGAGATGGAAGAAACGCCACTGCCGGTATTTGACCGGGCCGGATTCTTTGCACGGGCCATGAATGATGCCGAACTGGCAGCCTTGCTGGTTCAGACCTTCCTCTCCGATGCGCCCGTGCAGATAGCGGCTCTGACAGCGGCGCTGGCGGCCGGAGAAACAAGGCAGGCAGAAAAAATTGCCCATCGACTCAGAGGTGCGGCGGCCAACATGGGAGCCGAGGCTCTTCGGGAACTTGCACGGATGATTGAAGAAGCGGGGAAAGCTGATAATCTGGAAGGCATGAAAATGCTCCTGCCCAGGTTCATGCTTCGATATGACGCACTAAAAGGCGCACTGGAACCAGTTTAAGTGATACAATGACAAACCGAACACCAAGGAGCGGAGTACATGAAGGCACTGAT
>JAIFMD010000108.1 GCA_020048755.1 Spirochaetota bacterium | reverse complement strand
CCGACGGCCGCCTCGGCATCCGTGCCGAAATGCATGTGTGATCTCTCCGGAACGCTTCCCCGGGCCGTACCCGTGAACGTGAACCGATAAGTACCACCAGGGCGCGGCGCTCTGCGATCGCGCGTTCGCTTCGCATCCGTTCCCCGGTGATCCTGTACTTATAGTAATCGGCGTCTGGCCATGGGGCTTTAGCGCAACTTGTCATTATCAGGCAACCTTGCCCGCCTTGTCGGCCTGTGCTAGTATTCGGCGCGCGCCAGGATGGCGTGCTGGAGGCATAAGGATGAAGGTTCGTGATATCGTGTCCGAACTCGACGGCGTTTTGCTCACCGGAGAGGATCTGCTCGACGTCGATATCCAGGCTGCGTGCGGGGCGGATCTGATGAGCGATGTTATGGCCTTCGTCAAGGAGAACGTCGTTCTCCTGACCGGCCTCGTGAACCCGCAGTCCATCCGGACAGCCGACCTCATGGACATCCAGGTTGTTGTCTATGTCAGGGGCAAGACTGTTCCCAAGGACATGATTGCCGAAGCCGAGCGCAACGGCATGGCTGTAATTGCGACCAAATATTCGATGTTCCTGGCCTGCGGACGCCTGTATGAAGCTGGCATCCGCCGTGGCGGAATCAGAGAGCTGCGATAGGCCATGCAGCTTCGTTACGAGGTGTCAGGCGACGACCTGTCCCTGGCCGGCAAGGCAAGCACCGAAGTAAAACGGGCTCTTGGCCGCCTTGGCGTAGACACGGGAGCCATCAAGCGCACCGCCGTCTCCATGTACGAGGCCGAGATGAACATGGTCATCCATGGTGGCGGGGGCATTGCAACCGCTGAACTGAGCCCTGACCGCATCGTGATAACGATGGAAGACAAAGGCCCCGGCATCCCCGATCTGGAGCTGGCAATGCAGGAGGGCTATTCGACAGCGCCAGAATGGATACGGGAACTAGGCTTCGGCGCTGGCATGGGGCTGCCCAACATCAAGCGGAATGCCGACGATCTGCATATCGAGTCTATCGTAGGCAAGGGTACCAGGGTAACAATCACCATCGATTTCAGCGGAACCGGGGGATCCCGGCCTTGAACGGACCCTCGTTCCATTCCGTGACGCTTGATCCGGCTAAATGCAAGGGTTGCACCACCTGCGTCCGGTTCTGTCCGACAGAAGCGATACGGGTACGCAAGGGCCGGGCGGCCATCATTGACGATCGCTGCATTGATTGTGGCGAATGCATCCGTACTTGTCCGAACAATGCCAAGAAGGCCGTATCCGATCCCCTTACTGTGCTTGAAAGCTATGCTGTCCGCGTCGCCATCCCTGCTCCTACGCTATATGGGCAATTTGACGAGCGCTTTTCCGTGGACCGCATACTGGGCGGTCTTCTTGAACTCGGCTTTACCGATGTCTTCGAGGTGGCGCGGGGGGCTGAACTCGTTGCCGATGCCACGGCAGCCTGGATAGCGTCCGCCGGTGAGGCCGGCAGCGGTGGTCAGTGGATTTCCTCCGCGTGCCCCGCCGTCGTCAAACTGCTGCAGGTGCGCTTCCCGAGCCTCCTCGACCGGCTGGTGCCCGTCATGTCGCCGATGGAAGCCGCCGCCAGGATAGTCAAGGAGCGGCTGTATCCGGGCAGGACCGATGTAGGCGTGTTCTTCATCTCGCCCTGCGCTGGCAAGGTTACCGTTTCAAGATTTCCGCAAGGACTGACAGAATCGGCTGTGGACGGGGTCATAGCCATCAAGGACATCTACGTGCCGCTCCTGAATGCGCTTCCTGGTGTCCACGAACGCCCGCTTGGCCATGCAGGCGCCAGGGGCGTGGCGTGGGCGCACATTGACGGCGAGAGCGATGCGGTAGGCGTACCCAAGGCAATAAGCGTCTCGGGCATAGCCGACGTGATAGGCGTCTTCGAGGCACTAGAAAATGGCAAGATGAAGCATGTGGCGTTCATCGAGGCGCTGGCCTGCCCTGCCGGGTGTGTGGGTGGTCCGCTGACCGTGGAGAATCCCTACATCGCCCGGGCGCGCATCAGGGCAATAGAGCGAAAGGCCGCCGAGCTGCCACCGCGGGAAGCACGCTTCGAGGGTGCTGCTATAAACCTTGGTCTTGAAGTGCCTGTCCCGGCCCGTTCCGGGCTCCGCCTCGCGCCGGACGTGTTCAAGGCGATGATAATGCTGGAGGAGGCCGAGATCATACATGAATCCCTGCCGGGCCTCGATTGCGGTTCCTGCGGCGCACCTACCTGCAGAGCCTTTGCGGAGGATGTGGCACGGGGTGACGCGATGCTGACCGACTGCATCTTCAAGCTCAGGGAGAATGTCCGCAAACTGGCGGAGGAGTTGATCAACATGGAGCGCTGGCAGCCGCCTGGCCTGGACAAGGACTAGCGGGTAGGGTCAGGCCCTGGCCTTCGACAGCTCTTCTACTGCGGCTTCTATCGAGGGACGCTCGCGGATGTAGCTGTACAGCAACGTGTAGCCATCCTTGATCTTGCGCTTGAAGACCTGCCTGATCTTCTGATCCATCTGGGCCAGGGTATCAAAACCGTAGATCTTGTCGCGCTCGCAGCCTTCACCAGCGCGCCAGGCTACAGTCAGTGCGTATCGCGATGTCAGTAGTGGCTGGCGGTCGTGGAGGCTATAGTATCGTACCGAGCCCTTGGCTCCCGGTTTGTACAGCGTTATAATCACACTCTAACTATCGACCTCAAGTTAGCCCGGCTCAAGGGCTAGCTCCGTCCGGTTTGGAATAATTTGACAAAATAGCTCCCGGCGATTATATTCTATCTCTACCTCTTTTATCCTTTCTTTTGAAAAGACATGAAATGCTTGGCGTTTGTTGACTAGACGCGCAAAAGCTATATCGGGAGTTTCACTTTTGAACAAACGGGATTTTCCGCGCATACACTTCTACGATCAAGACTTCGTTGACATCTATGACCGGACCTGGGCGTGGATTGCGGATTATTGGACCAACTCCGGTACCGACAGCGGCATTGGCGGGGGCAAATTCTTCTTCTACCCGCCAGAGCGAAGGCTAGACCAGCTCGAGCAGTCCTTTGCCTCGTTCTTCCTCGTCTATTCCAACCGTATCTATTCAGCGTCCAACGGTCTCGATGCGCTCTATTCCAAGCAGGAAGAGAACGGCGCCATCAGGTGGATGTACGACATCGATTCAGGCGCGCCGGTCTTTACCGAGGAGAACCCGGAAGGCGTAAGCCTGCCCTTGTTTGCATGGGCCGAGTACAACCTCTACCACAAGAGTGCCAACAAGAAGCGGGTCAAGGAAATAATGCCCGGCCTGCAGCGCTATTACGCATGGCTCGAAGCTACGTTCAAGCGCCCCAATGGCCTCTTCGAGGTTCCCGTTTCGGCTACAGGCATGGCCAACTCACCTCGGGATGGCGCTATCTACCACGTTGATTTCAATGCCGCGATGGCTGTCAACGCGCTGTACATGTCGGCCCTGGGAGACATACTCAACGACAAGGAAATCAGTTTCCAGTACAAGCGCAACTATTTCTCACTGAAGACACGCATCAACAATTTTATGTGGAACGCCGACGATGGCTTCTACTACGACGTCGATGCTACCGAACGCCAGGTCCGCATCAAGACGATAGGCGGCTTCTGGCCCCTGCTTGCCGAGATTCCCAACGAGGAACGGGCGGAGGCAATGATTGCCCACCTGACCGACCCCAAAACGTTCGGAACGGAAAATCCGTTTCCGTCACTGGCGGTGGACAGCGAACTGTATGACAAGCGCGGCATGGGCTACAACGGTGCCGTGCTGCCGCAGTTCACCTATATGGTCATCAAGGGACTGGAAAAGTACAACCAGTGGGAACTTGCCCGCGACTGTTCCATACGTCACCTGTACTTCATGCTGGATTCAGCCCACCAGAACGGCGAGCACCGGCAGACGCTCTGGGAAGCTTACCAGCCCCAGAACGAAGGCAAGGCCATCTGGCCGGATCGTCCCGACTGGCCGAGGGCCCAGTACCTGGGCTTCTCTGGCCTCGCGACCGTAGCCTTGATGATAGAGAACATCGTGGGCTTGTCGGTTTCGTTGCCGCGCAAAACCGTTGACTGGATCATACCAAACCTCGAGATCATGGGCATAGAGAACCTGAGCCTCAAGCGCAACATGGTAACCATCCTGTCCAACAAGAGCGGGCGCGGCTGGGAGATCCACATGGAGTCGGAGAAGCTCTACTATTTTACAATAAACGTGATAAACAAGAAGAAGAAGACCTTGCCCATACCCTCGGGCAAATGCTCGATGCTCATAGACAAGATCTAGGCACGGGAACCGGTCAGTCCATGGCGCGGACGGTCACGGAGCCCATCATGGCAAAGCCAGAAATCTCCACCCAGGTGGTCGCGCCGTTTATCTGCTGATTGACATCGCGGCCAGCCTGGCTCTCGCCCATGAAAGCAAACACGTTAAGCCGCACGGGTAATCCGCGTGGAACGACAATCTTGGTTTCGCCCATCAGTGTGAAGGCTTCTATATGAACCGGTCCTGGCGGCAGGTCTACGTCGCGCAGGTCCAGCTTTGTCGATCCCATTACGGTGAAGCTGGAGACACGGTCGCTTGAGAGCCAGTTGCCGGTGAGGTTGCGGTCACCCATGACGCAGCCCGTGGTCAGCGGCGTCGAGCCGACCAGTGAAGCATTGATACCGTTTTTTGAATTATAGCCGCTTGCCGGCTTGCGGGACCCGTCAGGCTTGGGTCTTTGCACAGCCGGAAGGTCAAACGAGAGGCTCTCGAGTTGGTCGAGGCTGGTTGCCGCATTGGCTGCCGTTGCCCGGCGCTCGTACTCATCCATGGTGATGGCATCCGCGGCAAAGGCAGCAGTAAGCCTGTCGATTGTCTGCTGACGTACAGATTCCATGCCACCATCGTGGTAGCCCCGTGATTCGTTCTGGTATGCGGTCATGTTGTCCTCCATTGCAGGCCTCGTCCTGGACCCTGTTCGGCGTCCTTGCCCCGTACCCGTCCTGGCGTAGGGACTTCGATCCTATCGACATAATATGCGTACAAGACCAATAGTTCGACAACCGGAAAATTCAAAATTTGGGAAACAAGTATGTAGAAACATATGGATGTACAAAACGCTATGGCGGAGATATCGTTTCCAGCGTTAGAATAATGCGGTATCCCGCTAAAACGAGGAGCATTACATGAGCGATGATCTACATGGCTATTTCTTTGAGGAACTTGAAGCAGGCATGTCCGCTACCTTTGCGAAAACGGTTACTGAAGCCGATATCGTATCGTTTGCCGGTCTTTCCGGCGATTTCAACCCTGTCCACATCAATGAAGAGTTCGCCAGGACGACGATGTTCAAGGGCCGCATAGCCCATGGCATGCTGTCCGCAACGTTCATCTCCACCGTTCTGGGCATGCGGTTGCCTGGGCCTGGCTGCATTTACGTCTCGCAGGCGCTCAAGTTCAAGGCTCCCGTGCGCATTGGTGACACCGTAACCGCGCGCGTAGAGATAGTCTCGACCGTTCCGGAGAAGAAGTTCGTCGTGCTCAAGACCACGTGTTCGGTGGCTGAAAAGATAGTCATAGACGGCGAGGCGACCCTGATGGTTCCTTCAAAGCTTCAGTAGCAAAGCGAATATATTTTATTCTGTCCAGATTTAAGGAGGATGATCTTATGGGAAAAGCCATGATACGGTTGCGCATGGGAGCGCATGACGCACACTACGGCGGTGAACTGGTAGATGGGGCCAAGATGCTCCAGCTGTTCGGCGATGTGGCCACCGAGTTGCTGATACTTAACG
>JAIFMD010000062.1 GCA_020048755.1 Spirochaetota bacterium | reverse complement strand
TTGTCGAGCTTGCGGTGGTGCACGAGCAGAGTTCTGGTCATGGTCGGATCGACGATGAAGGCCGAGCCGGTAACGTGGCCGCTCAGGCAGGAGCGCAGGAATGCGTCTTCATGTTCGCTTGCAAAATCGATGAAACGATGTGCCGTCGCAGCTTCAAGCGGGTAGGCCAGTGCGTACGCATTGAGCTGATCAAGGAGTTGTGCCCGGGGATTCTTCATGGTGGTGGTAGCCTGTATCCTTTCCCGAATACCCTGAATAGCTGTGCGGCGTTTCCCATGGAAATCCCGGGAGCTCCGCGCATGCGTACTATGGCGTTGACCGGGCCATCCGCTTCAATGCTCACATCGTCAGGCTTTATCAGGTTCATGCGCTCTATTGTAGGGCCGAGCCGATAATGAAAATGAAGGTATTGAATCGAGCCGTCGGCTTCTACCGAGAGTACGACTCCGACGTGGGTAAGCTCGTCGTCAGCTTTGCCATTGCCGTTGGCGTCCCAGGTGCCGTCCCAGAACAACAGATCCGCCGGCGCTGGAAACCGGACTGCGTAGAGTTGCCCCTGATCGCGCAACGTTTCGTAGATTCTGCTGACACCGTTGCCGTCATACCTGTTAAATCGGTACGCCAGATCGATAGAGGCGAATGCATATGCGGCTCTGACCAGTCCGGTACAGTCATTGGGATACACGACTCCGTTGACCACCAGGGTTTGCTTGCCGACCAGCGAGCGTCCACCGTTTACGATGAGTGTCTGCGTTTCTGAAATTGGCTTGGGCTGGTATTTTTCAGTGTCAGGAAAGGGATACGCTGTATCGATGGAACCAGCCTGCAGTGAGGTGCACGAATAGACGGCAAGCCACGTCGTGACTAGCAGGCATGCTCCCGCCACTGCCGATCGAACCTGGATTGTCCTTGCCTGTATCATCCAGGTAGTTCCATCCGGACGGTGAGTTCTGATCGCGCAAACGCCAGCGGAATGCGCTCCTGTTCCAGCCTGTTCTGGTCGCTGAACGAAGCAAGCCTGCGGAACAGCTTCAGTTCGTCGGGAGTCAGGCCTGGCGGTTCAGGCGCGCGGTCGGGCGGGGCGTCGGAGCGGTATTCAGGAAAGCGCTCAAAGGTTGCATCATCCATCAGTACTGATTGCACGGCAGGAAAGCTCAGACGAAAGGCTGCCAGGATCCGGAAGCCGTGGGTGTCGATGTCGCCCCAGTACAGGAGACGTCTGCTGGCAAGCCAGGGTGCTGACTGCAGGGCTGCCGCCGCATAACCGGAACCGAAAATGGCCATCGTCCGCTTCAGAGACGGAGTGGTAAGAAAGACGTCGGCTGAGCCGAAGCTGGCCTTGTTCTCTATGACGAGCACGCGTTCGATGTCATCAAAACCCAGTAACGCAAAACGGTCGGCCGGCACCGCAAGGTCTTCGATGCCCGACAGGCGCGCCTCCGCGATTGACTTGTCCAGGATGCGGACGCGGACGAGGGGTGCGGCGGTCCTGAGCCCGCAGCGCGCCTCAAAGGATTGTCGCTCGGCAGAATCAGCGGGGACAGAGCTCGGGGCTACAAGATCGAGTAGTTCCCGGATTACGGCCTTGTTCCGTTCAATGAATTTGGTGTCTTCGACGGCGGGAACTTCGCGAAGGTACAACCCCGAAGCGGGATAGTCCTTGAACCAGCGGACTACGGCGAGCAGGTCCGGCCAGTGACCGGAATATTCCACAGCACGCAGTGGTTTTGTGGCGACCCAGGGGGCCAGTTCTGGAAAGGCACCGGTAATGACGGCGGCATCTGCCCTGAAGCGCGCCGCTTCTTTTGCCTTGCCGATGAAGGCCAGGTATGACTGCTCGTCAGGGAAATATATCCGGGCTGGAAAGTTCTGGTTTCCGGCCAGCCGGTCCCGCCGTTCTTCCCACTCGACGACGTACGACTTGCCCGGCCTGCTTTCAGCACTGTCCCCCCGCAACTGTTCAAGCTCGGTGTGCAGGTCGGACCAGCGCTTGGCGGCTTCTCCCGGTTTTGCCTTGGTGAAGGCGATTTCAAGCGGAAAGAAGGCTGTTTTTTCGACGATTGACCGCAAATAGTCGCGATATTTCCTTCGAGCTCTGTCCCCGATGTCGGCCGGTGATATCACGACTGAGTGCGCGCCGCCCGCGCCGATTTTTCTTCCTGGTAGTCGCTGATGCCCAGGCTCCTGACCTCCGAGGCGGCACCGCCGGGATTGGCTATGAAGTGTATCGTGGCTACGCTGCCCTCTATGACGCCTATTTTCTGGAGCGGCGTCACGAGGATGAGCTGCAGGTCCAGGGAAGAGAAGAGCCTGAGTCCATAGCGGGTGCTCTCTTCTGAACCGCGGCCAAAAGCTTCGTCTATGACGACCAGCCTGAAGCCGCCGGGAGCGTTGCGCCGGCCCTGGCCGTACTGGTACGCGAGCGCTGACGCCAGTATGGTGTAAGCCAGCTTTTCTTTCTGGCCGCCCGATTTGCCTGAGGAGCTCGAATAGAATTCCTTTTCGGTGTTGTCTTCCTTCCAGCGCTCGCTGGCGGTAAAGGTGAACCACGAGCGGGCGTCGGTTACATGCTCCGTCCAGGCGCGGTCGATAGCGTCGGAACCAGCGAAGCGGGCGAGCAGGTTCTTGACGCGCAGGAATTTTTCCTCGCTGTAGAGGTCGGCTTCTCCGACGGTATTTTCGAGGCAGCGCCGCATCTCAGCCCTGAAGTCACGTACGTCCTGGTTCTCGCGCCGTTCGGCGGCAAGGGAAATATAGGTGCCGGGGTTGTACTCGATGCGCTCGAGCGACCCGTTGATGGTATCTATGGCGGCGCGTATCGCCTGCGCGTCGTTCTCGAGGTCGGTCTGGAACAGCGCGATGTCACGCAGGGTGCTCTCGCGGAGCAGGTCGCGGAAACGGCTTTCAAAGGAGGGCAGGTCATCGCGCTCTATGCGCTGCAGCAGTGTGTCGTAGTCTGGCAGGAAATCGATGCCCGCGGAAAGTTCCGCGGAACGCTCGGGAAAGGTTGCCAGGAAATCGTGCATATGTTTTATGAGCGACGAGCGGAGGTCAGAGTCTTTACGTGCGAGCGTATTGGCCCTGGCATCCAGGCGCTGCCGTACAGAAGTCTGCCAGGCCGATGCGCCGTCAAGGCTCAGCTCCGCGCCGCTCGTGAAGTCATCCAGCCTGGCAAACCATGGCGTCAGGTTGTCGTCGGCGACCGCCGCGAGGTTAGTCCGTGCGGAAGCAAGTTCCGCTTCCCGCGCTTCCTTGCGCGAGCGTATGCCGCCGGCCTGGTCGCGGAGCCGGTCCGATTCCACCTGCAGCCTGGCTATCTCAGCTGTGACCTCGTCCAGGGCGGCCTTGAGCCCGGCCAGCTGGTCGGAGCTCCGTTCCAGCGCTTCCCGTTCGGCGCGCAGGTCGCGGTAGCGCGCGGCGGCTGCGTCCACGTCGATGTCGTCAAACGATTCGAAGCGCAGGAGTTCGGTAATGTCAGCCTTGCGCGCCTCGGCAGCGGCGATGGCGCTGTCTGCCGCCGCGAGTGCCTTGACGGCGTCGTCCAGTTCGCGCACCGCGTCGGCTCTGTCCCTCTCCAGCAATGCAATCTTTTCGGCGTTGGACCAGCCGAGCACGAAGTTGCGCGGGTCGGCCACGCTGCGGCGGTCGTCTTTCTCGTGGCGTATCCTGCCCGACTTGACGAGGCCCTCGACGGTAACGGCGTCCGGTTCGCGGTAGAAATCCTCCATGGTGGAACAGCGGGCAAAGTCGGCGCGGCGCGCCAGCTCAGCCTCCAGCCAGGCCTTGAACGGGGCGTCCGGTTTTACTTCCAGCGCGCGCACCAGGCTGCGTTCCGACAGCCGTGGGGCCTGCCCGGCTGCCTCGGGTACCCTGAAATACACGAGTTTGCCTTCAAGCCTCGTGGACCTGACGTATTCGCTGACGGCCCGGTACAGGCGTTCCGGCACCAGGACGCTGAGCGCGAAGGAGCGCAGGATGCGCTCGGCGGCACCTTCCCACTTACGTTCCGCAAGGGCGACGCGCATCAGTTCGCCGGCGAACGGCAGTTCCGCGTCCTCGACGCCGATGGCAGCCGCAAGGGCGCGGCGGATGTTAGTCTGCTGGGATGGGATGGATGTGGTCCGCTGCCGCAGTGATTCCAGTTCCGCGTCGATTTCGCGCAGGTGGTCATGCTTCTGGGCACGCTCGAGGTAGCGGGAATCGCGCTTCTCCGCAAGGCTGGCGCGTTCCTCGTCGAGTTTTGGGAGGCCGGAAAGGCTCGACGACCTGAAGGCCACGAACGAGGCGGCTTCCCTGGGCATCGTGCCCCCGAGCCGTTCCAGCGGGGCGCGGTACTTCGCGGCCTGTGCGCGGCGCTTGTCGCGTTCTTCGCCCGCGCGCTCCATCTGGGCTTCAAGCTCGACGATGCGCCTGCCGGCCTCGGAATTGTCTATGGCCGAGCGCAGCCTGGTTTGATCCTCGCGCCGCTCCGTGAGGCTGGCGGCGAGGCCGTCTATGGCCGCCTTGGTGGACTCCAGTTCAAGGCCGAGCCGGCCCACCTCGCGTTCCAGCAGGGGAATGGACTGGCTCAGGGCGTAGTAAGGCAGGGCCTGCGACATCGAGCGGATGTCTTCCATCGATGTTGCCAGCGCGTTGTGTTCGCTGGCTTCGATATGTATTGGCGCCAGGGCGTCGCGCTGGCGCCTGGAACTCTCCACTGAATCGTGCGCGGCGCGCAGGTTGTCAAAATTCCTGAGCATCTCGTCGATGCGGCCTGATGCGCCGGTAGGCTCCAGCATGTGGTCGCGTATGAAATCGTCCAGGTCGCCGATGGTCTTCATGGAGACCGTCTGGTTGAAGAGGTCCAGGGCTTTTTCAGTTATGCCCATGGACGAGCGGAAGGCAGTGGAGTAGTCGGAGAACGAATCGAATGCTTCCGTGGAGGGCGAGAGCCGGAGGCGTTTCCTGAGCGCGGCTCCGTCCCCGTCGAATGTGCCGAAATCGGCGAGCACCGAAAGCCGCCTGCCCGAGGTGGCGTAGACTCGCTGGACCTCGCCGGCCTTGAGCCAGCGCACCTGGGCCAGCGACAGCATCCGGGACGAGCGTACATCGACGAAAACCGCCAGTATCACCGAGTAGCACGACTCGTCGCGCAGGTTTACCGGCTTGGAGTAGGCCGCGCCTTCGTCTCTGGAACTGCGGTATTCGCCGAGCACGTAGCTTCGGTCGGTCCGCTCGCGGCGTTCGGCGCCGGCTGCCTTGTTGTAGGTGATGCGCTGGGGTGGCACGAGCAGCGTTGAAATCGCGTCCACCCAGGTGGACTTGCCCGAGCCTATGTCGCCGGTGACGAGCGCGTCTTCTCCGCCAAACGGAAAGCTCCATACGGAGCTGCCGAAGGTGCCCCAGTTGAACAGCTCCACGGTATCGAGGCGGAAGCCCGAGCGGCCTTCGGCCAGGTTCAGTTCATTCAGCATCGGTGCCTGCATGGGTCGTGAGCCTTTCGAGCGCTTCGGAAAGTACGTTGGCGCTGATTTTGTACTTGAGCAGTTTGGTGACTTCGAGCTCGGTGGAGCCCGCACCTATCGGCCTGAGGAACCCGTACTGCACGAGTCTGTTTATCTGCGCGTCCAGCGCGTCCGCCTGCTTTGCCTCGTTTGTCCTTTTGGGCAGGTACGGTGCGACCAGGTCCCGTATCTTTGCGCGGTCGAGCACCAGGCGCGACTCACCCGAGCTGCCTGCCTCGAAGCGGTAGAGCTCCTCGACGAGCAGCACGCAGAGGAGCGACGCGGTATAGGGCAGTTCCCGCTTCGCGACCAGTTCCGGCAGGCCGTCGTCGGCCAGGGCCGAGT
>JAIFMD010000205.1 GCA_020048755.1 Spirochaetota bacterium | reverse complement strand
TCGGCAGGGCCGCCTATCCTGAAGGTCGTGTGGCTGGCCATGGGCTCGTCGTAAGCAATATCCGCGTCGATATTGCATTTATCAAGGAATTTCCGTAGTGTAGTCATGCTGTACGCATGGTATCCCACCCTGCGCCCCGTGTTAAGACCGTGGCCTTGAATGAAAAATTTGCACAGAGACACAGAGAAGACGAGGGGAGAATGGAGAATAGAAAGGAAAAGGAGTTCTTTATTTCTTTTGTTCTTACTCTTTCCTTTTTTTTACCTCATCTTCTCTGTGTCTCTTTGCTTAAAACTCCGATCCTGATTAGCTCGTATTCTCTGTGTCTGTGCTTAAAATTCCTATCTTTGTAAGAGTAATTTTTGAAAGGAGGACCGCATGGGTTTACGACTTTACAACACGCTCGGACGTTCCTTGCAGGCGTTCGAACCGATACAACCAGGAAAAGTAGGCTTCTACGGATGCGGCCCGACTGTCTATAACTTTGCCCACATAGGCAACCTCCGCGCCTACGTGTTCGATGACATCATTGCCCGCTCGCTCCGCTACCTGGGCTACGAGGTGAAGCATGTCATGAACATCACCGATGTTGGCCACCTGTCCGGTGATGACGACACCGGTGAAGACAAGATGGTCAAGACCGCCGCGCAGCGCAACAAGAGCGTTCTGGAGATAGCCGAGTACTATACGGAAGCGTTCTTTGGCGATACCGACAGGCTCAATATCGAGAGGCCAAATGTAGTCTGCAAGGCCACTGACCACGTCGGCGATATGATAGAGCTGATCAAGCGCCTGGAAGCCAAAGGTTTTACCTACATGGCCGGCGGCAACCTCTACTTCGATGTATCGAAGTTCCCGAGCTATGGCGACCTGGCCATGCTCAAGCTCGACGAGCAGCAGTCAGGTTCCCGCATCGAGGTTGATGCCAACAAGCGCAATCCGCAGGATTTCGTCCTGTGGTTCACGAAGAGCAAGTTCGAGGATCAGGCCCTGCAATGGGACAGCCCGTGGGGCAAGGGATATCCTGGCTGGCACGTCGAGTGCTCAGCGATGAGCATGAAATACCTCGGCGAGAGCTTTGACATACACGCTGGCGGCATTGACCACATTCCCGTGCACCATACCAACGAAATTGCCCAGAGCGAAGCTGCGACGGGTAAGAGGTGGGTCAATTATTGGTTGCACAACGAGTTCCTCATACTTGGAGCCGGCAAGATGAGCAAGTCCAAGGGCGGCTTCCTGACGCTCAAGACTCTTGTCGACGCGGGGTATGATCCACTCGACTACCGGTATTTCCTGTTGGGCGGCCATTACCGCTCCCAGCTGCAGTTCTCCTACGAGGCCCTCGATTCCGCAAAAGCATCGCGGGCATCGCTCGTGGAACGTGTACTGGCGCTGCGCGAAAAGGTGCCGGCCGGCGGGGCTGGACCCACGCCCGTCGCCGCGCTGTGCCCGGCCGCGAAAGCCAGGCTGGATGCCTTCCGTGCCGCCATCGAGGACGATCTGTCCACCCCGCGTGCGATTGCGGAGCTGTGGGGCATACTCCGCGAGCAGGGCGTGCCTGCCGCGGATGCCCTGGGAGCGGCCTTTGACATGGACCGCGTGCTCGGCCTCGGCCTGGCTTCGCTGAAACGCGCTGAAGCCGCACCGGTCGATCCCGCTCTTGCCGCGGAAATTGACGCGCTGATAGCCGAACGTATAGCCGCGAAGAAGGATCGTGACTTTGCCCGTGCCGATTCGATCCGTGATGGTCTCAAGGCTCGCGGCATCCTGCTGGAGGACGGCCCCGGTGGTACGTCCTGGAAATTCTCTGAAGGCGCATCCCCGGTTGCTCCTGGAAAATCGCCGACGGCGTAACGGACAGGGGACGAGGATTGTTTAACAACCAGAGCGGTGTAGACGATGCGGCCTTCAGGGCCTTGTACGACGAGACGTTCACGATGCTCTTCAGGGTGGCCCGCCGGATTACCAACTCCGACGAGGCTGCCGAAGATGTCGTGCATGACTCATATATCAAGGCTGTGGAGCGCTGGGGCATCTTTCCGACCAGGGACGATGCCAAGTACTGGCTCATCCGGGTCGTAAAGAACAATGCCCTCAACTGGATAAAGCGCAAGGGCCGGGAACAGAAGGTCTATCAGCGGTATTTCAAGGAAATGGATGCAGCATCAGAGTCACCCGAGGACGAAGCGCTGAAGGGCGAGCTTACTCATGACATGCGTCGATATCTGGACAAATTACCGGAGAAATTCAGGATGGTGCTCGTGCTCAAGGAGTACGGTCTGCTCAATTACAAGGAAATTGGCCGGGTGATGGGCATTGCCGAGGGCAATGTCAAAGTCAGGGTGTTCAGGGCCCGTGAGGCTCTTGCTGCGATGATGCGGGAGGATGGTAACGATGTGTCCCGACCGTGAGCTTTTGTCCGCCTGGACCGATGGCGAAGTGCCTTCTCCATGGCGGGAGACTATTGAACGGCACATCGAAGCGTGCGGGGCCTGTTCGCAGGTCGTCGCTTCGTTGAACCGGACCCATGCGCTGTTCTCATCGGACACCGCCCGTATCGATGCCGCCTCTGAACCTGCCCGGTTGCGGGTGCGGGAACGCCTTGGTTTTGCTGTCGTCCGGCGGGCCTCAGCCTCCGGTGCGTTCTGGACCCGGAAGTTCTCCATACCCTTTCCTGTGGCAGCCGCGGCCGCCCTGGCACTTGCGGTGCTGGGCTTTGCGTTGGCTGAGAGTGGCCGCCGCAATGCCGATCTCCGCATGGCTGTTCAGCGTGCCTTTGAAGCCACGCCCGTGGCAACTTCTGGAATGGGTATAGAGTCAATCATCGAGTACATATCCAAGCAGAATTCGGCGGTCAACATCAACATAACCCTGCCGGCCGAGGCTTTTGGCGCAGTCACGGGCCAGCCCTTCATAGTGCGCGAGGCCGACTTTCAGGCCGGGAGCCGCCAGTGAGGCGCGCCTCGCTAGCCGGCACCATGCTCGCCGGTGCGGCACTCGTTGCAGCTACCTTCCTTGCTGCTCCTGTGTGGTCCCAGACGGCCCCTTCGGCGGTTCAGTTTCCCGAGATTCCGCCCGAATCCGGTTCGCTTGCCTCGATACCCAGCGCGCTGATAGGCGAGGCGCTGACGGTTTCAATACTCGCTTCGGTGAGCAGACCCGCGGAGGCTCCCTCCTGGGAGGCCCGGGATATCAAGTACACCATTCCCGGAACCTCCGTATCGGTGAAGATGATAGGCAAGGAAACCGCCATAGTCATTACCATAACTCCGTACAAGGACAAAAAGGGTGGCTTGATGCTCGTTGTCCAGGGACAGGTCTGGTACAAGGATGGTGATGCCGGGGTCGGTTACAGGACCACGGTGGATACCTTGAATGTAGGCTTTGGTGAACGCGTGCTGTTCTATCCCTTTGGAGCCAAGCCTGAGGGCGGCTCTCCACTTCGTGTCGAACTTATAATGGACAGATATGCTCCTTCTCCCGAGGGACCTCCCGGTACGGGTTCTGCTGGTCAGGGTTCTGCCGAAGCAGCGACGGTACCTGCCAAGGACAAGGCCAAGCCGTGAAGTTCGCCTTGTCTCCGCCCCGCACGCCAAGGCAAGGCCGCAAGCCAGTAGCTTTTGTATTTGTACTGGCCATCGTCGTCATAGCGGCTATCATCGCCGTGCCTGTCATGCGTGCCCGGGCGAACAGGCCCGTTGTTGTATCCATCGATCCTCCCATCGGTGAGCCTGGTGGTCTGCTTTTGATAGAAGGAAAGAATTTCGGTGGACAGCGTGGAGAAGGGCGCGTGGAATTCGATGGAGCAGCTCCTACGGCTTCCTCGTATATTTCCTGGGCGGATGGCCGCATTGAACTCCGCGTTCCCCTCTACGCCGAATCGAGCCTGGTTCATGTCATCACCGAGGCTGGCCGGTCCAATGCCAGGATGTTCATGAGCAGGGCGCTCCTGCCTTCTGCTTCATCGGGTGCCGGTTCCCGCGCCCTGGGTCCTTCTATTGAATCACTTTCCACGGATTCAGGCAGTATCGGTTCTCTGGTTTCCATCAAGGGGCTCAATTTTGGCACGAACAGGGGCGATTCAGCAGTTCTGTTCACCTGGACGGGTGAGGCGGCAAACCAGATGTCCAGTGCTGATGCCGGCCGCGGATATGTCAGCCCGCAGGATGCCTCTGGTGAGTACGAGAGCTGGTCGGACAAGGAACTCCGTGTCCGCGTTCCCGATGGGGCTGTAACGGGCGGCATTGCCGTACAGACCGCCAAAGGCACGAGCCCTGTCAGGTATTTTCAGGTCAGCGAAGGTCCCGGTGAAAAGACCTATTCGACCAGGCGCACCTATGCGCTTTCTACATTCGTGACGATATCCCGCGTGCAGTCGTCCGGTCAGAATTCACTGTATATCTGGATGCCGTTCCCCGTGGAGACTCCTTCCCAGCGCGGCGTCAAGGCGCTCGGACGCACTATGGAACCATTGCTGCCTGACTACCGGGGCTTGTCGGCCTACCGGTTTGTCGATCTGGCCCCGAATACACTGTCATCGCTGGGGCAGGATCACGTCGTGCAGATTTTTGGAGTTGAAACAGACGTAAAGGCGGACAAGGTCAAGCCGGTGCCTGCGCCGGCTCCCCAGCTGTATGAAACCCTGGTACAACCCGATGGCCTCGTACCGGCTGCGGACCCGGCCGTCGTCGCTCTGGCCAGAACAGCGACTGGCCGCGAGAAAAACCATTACCTGATAGCCCGGGCTGCGCTTGAAACCCTGCAGGCGACCGTGCGCTATGACGCGGGGGCGGTTTCTGAGTCGCCGATAGCGGCGCTGTCGGCAGCAAAGGCCGATTCCTGGGATCTGGCCATCCTCTACACAGCGATGCTTCGGGCCGCGGGCGTTCCGGCCCTGCCGGTAGCGGGCATCCTCGTGGACGATTCACGAAGAGCCTGGCATCATGCCTGGACCGAATTTTATATCTACGGATTTGGCTGGATTCCTGTTGATCCTGCGCTGGCTTCTGGCGGCAGTGTCGGCAATTTCCTGCCGCCGTTTGCTGACCGGTCGCGCTATTTTGGCAATCTGGATGACCGGCACATCGCGTTCTCGCGTGGTCTGGCCACTGTAGACCGCATCACGCCTGATGGCCGCACTGTTGCCGCGGCTCGCCGTTACTCGTTCCAGAACATCTTTGAAGAAGCGGCTGGAAGCATCAGTGCGTACACAACCTTCTGGTCCGACGTAGAAATCACCGGCGTCTACTGATCCTTGGCCTAGTATTCGGCCTGAAATACAAATTTGGCACAGAGACACAGAGAAGATGAGGTAAGAGAAGATTTTGGGCAGGAGAAGATAGGAAAATTGGGCACAGAGACACAGAGAAGACGAGAAGAGAAGATTTTGGCTAGGAAGAAGATAGGGAATTTGGGCACAGAGCCAGCGCGAGCAGTGCGGAGCGCTGGGAGATGACGAGGGGAACAAGAAGGATTAAGAGATAAAAAGGGTTTTAAAATTCTTTTCTTCTTTCTCGTTTCTTTCTTCCTCATCTTCTCTGTGTCTCTGTGCGAAATTCTTACTCTATCTCTTTCTCTCTCTCTCTGCCGGGGGGCAATTTTTTGGTTGGGCTTTTTTCGGGGGGCGTGGTATGCTGGGGTTTCTTAACAGGAGGAATCGATGTCATTCATAGAGAAAGCTGATCCGGAACTCTGGAAGGCCATGGGCCTTGAAGAAGATCGTCAACGCAACAACCTCGAACTCATAGCCAGTGAGAACTACACGTCCAAGGCCGTCATGGAGGCTACCGGCTCCGTGCTCACCAATAAGTACGCTGAAGGGTATCCAGGAAAGCGCTACTACGGTGGTTGTGAATTCGTCGA
>JAIFMD010000211.1 GCA_020048755.1 Spirochaetota bacterium | reverse complement strand
GGCCGCCGGGCTGCGGATGGTTCCCGCGACCAGGCACGCAAGGCGCTGGCGGGTGCCGTGCTCAGCGTTGCACTCAGCCTCGTGCCGCTCATAACCGTCATGCAGGTAGCAGACGGCATGATCCAGGGTATCAGCGCCCGATACGTCGAACTGGGCACCTATCATGCTCAGGCCTTTCCGTACGCCACTACCGATTTCACGAGCGCCCGCGATGCCGCGCGTACCTCCCCCGGCGTGACGGGCGCCTGGATAGAGACGCAATCTGTAGGTGTGGCCTTTGCCAATGGCAAGCGCGAAGGTGTGGCTGTCCGCGGGGTAGAACCCGGATTCCTTGCTGATCCTTCCACCGCGGCCTACCTGCGGCTTGAGTCCGGCCTCATGACACTGGAGCAGGCTCAGGACGCACTCCTCGGTTCGGCCATGGCAGCAAAGCTCGGCATCGAACCCGGCGACATCGTCAGCCTCATTTCCATCAGAAAGGGCCAGGATGGGGGCATGGTGCCCCGCGTGACCATGCTTACGGTCCGTGGCATAGTCTCCGCAGGGTACCGCGACCTTGACGCCCAGTGGCTGTTCATGCGCCAGGACACCGCAGCCCGGGTTTTGCCCAGGGAAAACACCCGGAGTTTCGTCGGCATCAAGGCCGATGATCCCTTCGGCAACCCCTTCGGTGCACGCGATGCCGTGGAGGGACGCCTGCCGGCGGGGTTCTCCGTGTACTCCTGGCGTGACGTGGAACGCAACCTGTTCGAGTCACTGGCAAGCACGCGTACCATGCTGCTCCTCATCATGGCCGTAACCGTAGCCATTGCCGCTGTCAACGTTTCCAGCGCATTGACAACACTGGTGCTGGAGCGTGGCCAGGAAATAGCCGTGATCAAGAGCCTGGGAGCAACCCCGGCAGACCTGGCGCGAATTTTCTCACTCGGCGGTGCCGCCATCGGAGGCCTTGGAGCGATCCTCGGTTCAGCCGGAGGCCTGCTGGCCAGCCTCAGTATAAACGAGATCCTGGCTGGCATTGAAAAGCTCACCAATGGTATCCGGGCTCTGGCCTCCTTTCTGACACGAAGTGACATACCGCAAGCGTTCAAGGTTCTTGATCCTGCGTATTATCTGCAGACCATCCCCGTCGATGTACCATTCGGAGAGATCTTTGCCGTCATAGCGGCCACGGTAGCCCTCTCGTTTGTAGCAGCCCTCGGCCCGGCGCGCCGCGCAGCCGCACTCTCGCCGCTCGATGCCTTCCGCAAGCGCTGACACGGACGCATCAACACCCCGCTTATGCAGCTCCTGCCATCTGCCTTCCGGACTGGAACGTGGTGACAATCGGCCCCGCCCGGAGTATAGTGACCAAGTGAACGCGCGCGTGCTCCCCGCTGCGTAGGCGTTATCAGGAGGACTACATGGCCAAGAACGAAACCAATTACAGCACGCAGAGCGCAGACGACAAACTCAAGGCGCTTGAAGCCGCAAGGCTTCAGATAGAAAAACAGTATGGCCTCGGCTCGCTCATGCAGCTGGGAAAGTACGACAACGCACTCGGCATAGAGTCGATACCGTCGGGTTCCATACTGCTGGACGAAGCGCTGGGCGTAGGCGGATATCCCCGCGGGCGCATCATCGAGATATATGGACCGGAATCATCAGGCAAGACGACTCTCGCCCTTCACGCCATTGCGGAGGCCCAGAAGAAGGGCGGCATCGCGGCCTTCATAGATGCCGAGCATGCGCTTGACCCCGTATATGCCAAGAACCTGGGCGTAAACACGGACGAACTCTGGGTCTCGCAACCCGACAATGGTGAACAGGCACTGGAGATATGCGAATCCCTCGTACGTTCAGGTGCCGTGGACATCATCGTCATCGATTCCGTTGCCGCGCTTACCCCGCAGGCTGAGATAGAGGGCGACATGGGTGAGGCGCACATGGGCCTCCAGGCCCGCCTCATGAGCCAGGCCCTGCGCAAGCTCACCGGCAGCCTCTCCAAGTCCAAGACCATCCTCATATTCATAAACCAGATACGCATGAAGATTGGCGTCATGTTCGGCAATCCCGAGACCACGACCGGTGGCAATGCACTCAAGTTCTACTCGTCCATCCGCGTTGAAGTCAGGCGCATCGAGACCATAGAGCGGGGAGACGACGAAGCCATCGGCAACAAGGTCCGGGTCAAGGTGGTCAAGAACAAGGTCGCACCGCCGTTCCGCCGCGTAGAACTGGAAATCATGTTTGGCAAGGGTATCTCGGCTTCAGCAAGCCTCATCGATGCGGCCGTCAAGTGCGGCATCGTCGACAAGAAGGGTGCCTGGTATACCTACGGCGAGGAAAAACTCGGCCAGGGTCGTGAAAACGCCAAGTCGATCATCGAGCAGAACAAGGAACTGGCAGACGAGATTGAAGCCAAGGTCCGCGTCATCTTTTTCCCGCCCAAGACGGGCAACATGTCCAAGCCCGTTGCCGATGCCACGGCGGTGGCAGAAAAGAAACCGGGAGGAACCCAGACCGTCACCGCAGCGACTAAAACCTCACAGAAGGCCTCTGCCGCACAGGCAGCTCCGGTTACTGTGCCCAAAACGGCCAGTGCGGCTCCGGCGGCTGTCGAACCCGCCATGGACAAGAGTGGTCCACGCGCTGCCAAGCCGGCCGCTGACGACGACGGTGGACTCTTCTGACCCCGGTGTACCTCGGCCTGGGCTCCAACAAAGGCGATTGTGAAGCAACGCTCCACAGCGCTTTGCTGGAGCTCCAGGTTACCTTGTCCGGCCTTCGGGCCTCCTCTGTATACAGAACCTCGCCGCGCTATCTCGTCGATCAGCCTGATTTCTACAACCTTGTCGTCGTGGGGTTTACCGACCTGCAACCACGAGCGTTGCTTGCGGTTACCCAGTCCATAGAAGCCCGTTTTGGCCGAGACCGTACCCGGGAGCAGAGCAAGGGACCGCGCACCCTCGATATCGACATACTTCTTTATGGCGAAACCAGCTTGGAACTTCCAGAACTGGTCATCCCGCACCCGGGGATGACCGAGCGTGCCTTCGTCCTCGTTCCGCTCCTGGAACTGGCCCCTGATTTGCAACATCCGCTGCTCGGCCGACCTTTCGCGGCATTTCTGGAGTCAACGAGCGGGCAGGGGATTTACCTGCATGCGGGGCCGCCGGTATAATCCGGGCACATCACATGGAAGAATCCACCGATTTACCCCTCGAACCGGGCAGCACCGGGCGCAGTTACAGCCTCGCCGAGTTTGAAGGTCCCCTGGACCTGCTCCTCTTCCTTATCAAAAAAAACGAAGTCAGCATCTACGATATTCCCATCGCATCCATAACCGAACAATTTCTGGCCTCGCTCGCGGGGGCTGATGGCGTCAGCCTTGACGACCTGACCGAATTCTATACCCTGGCTGCTACACTGCTGTACATCAAGAGCCGCATGCTCCTGCCCGTCGACATAGACCTGTCCGACGAGATTGACGATCCCAGACGCGACCTCGTAGAAAAGCTCATCGAATACCAGAAATTCAAGAAGCTGTCAGAATTGATGGAGCGCAAGGAACTCGAAGTCGAGTGGACCATAGAGCGCACCAAGATGCAGCGGGCGCTACCGTTCGCCAACGAAGAAGAACTGTGGGACAAGATAGACGTATGGGACCTCCTCAAGTCGTTTTCCGGCCTTATGGGAGGCATGTCGAGCGAGCGCATTATCGACATGTATGAAGAAGTATCCATAAATGAGAAAACTGCCTTGATCCACGAGTTGCTCGAATCCAGAGAGTCTTTCGCGTTTGTAGACCTCATCACGCGTCCGGGATCGACCCTCGACATAGTCTGCGCCTTCCTGGCCCTGCTCGAGGCGGTCAAGTACCGTGTCATTTCAATACATCAGCATCGCCTGTTCGGCGACATCCAGATACGACGGCACGAAGTGCGGAGACCAGATGGAACTGAATCTTGACCGCGAAGCGGCAATACTCGAGACGATCCTGTTTCTGGAATCGGAACCTATGGACCATGCCGCGCTTGCCCGAATCAGCGGCCTTGGCAAGGAACTCGTAGAAGCCGCGCTTGAACACCTCAAGGAAACCCTGTCGGCTCCTTCGCATGGCCTCGAGCTTACAGAAATGGGTGGCGGTTGGATGCTCGCACCCAAACGCGAATACTGGGAACTCCTGAAAGACCGGTACGGACGCAAGAACGAACAGAAACTTTCGCGCGCCGCCCTTGAGACGCTGTCCATCATCGCCTATTCCCAGCCGGTCACCAGGTCTGAAGTCGAGGCTATCCGTGGCGTCGCCGCGGACAACATGATGCGATTCCTGCTTGAAAAAGACTTTATAAAGGAAGTTGGCAAAAAGGACGCTCCCGGTAAACCAATCCAGTACGGAACGACCAAGGAATTCCTTAAATTTTTCAGGCTCGGCAGCATAGCCGACCTGCCAAGACTCGGAGAAATGGAACGCGACCGGTTCGAGCTCGAGGACAAGCAATGACTCCCGCAACCAGCCCAACCAGTGAGGCTAGCCCCGAGTCTGGTCCAGGCGAGCGCGGCGTCCGTATCCAGGTGCTCATCGCCCGCGCAGGCCTCGCATCCCGCCGCGCGGCCGAAGATCTCATGAAATCCGGCCGCGTCACCCTCAACGGCAAGGTGGTCACCGAACTCGGCGTCCGCGCCATGCCCGCTGACGTGCTGACGGTAGACGGCAAGCTCGTGGTCGCCGAGGAACAGTTGCATCATCTGGCCCTCAACAAGCCGGCAGGTTTCCTCTGCGCCATGAGCGATGAGTTCGGCCGCCCGCTGGCGGCTTCGTTGTTCAAGCCGCAGATCCAGGAGCGGGTCTACAACGTCGGCCGCCTCGACCTTGATTCTTGCGGCCTCATCCTGTTCACCAATGATGGCGCGTTTGCTGCCAAGGTAGGGCATCCATCGTCAAACCTGGTAAAAGAGTACGAAATCCAGACAGAAAAGCGCATACCCAATGAATTCGGCAAGCGTTTCGAGGCTGGCCTTCTTGATGCGGGAGAAATGCTCAAGGCCGAGAGTGTCACGATAACCGGTGAGTTCCGTTGCACCATTCGTCTGATGGAAGGCAAGAACAGGGAAATACGGCGCGCACTTGGTATTTTCGGGCTGGAAGTCGTCGTGCTCCGCAGGGTAGCCATAGGAAACGTCAGGCTCGGTGGACTCGTAGAAGGACGCTGGCGCTCGCTGACAGACGAAGAAATCACTGCACTGATGCATGGAGGAGAGCCTCGATGATAGTGGCTATGGACGGCCCCGCGGGCACTGGTAAAAGCACCATCGCGCGCATGGTCGCCGAACGCAACGGCTTTACCTACATCAATTCCGGCAATCTGTATCGTGCCATTACCTGGGGTGCCATGAACTCCGGATTAGCGCTGGATGATCCGGCAGCAGTGGCTGCCTTCGCAGGAAATGCGAAACTTTACTACGAAGGCGGGGTGCTCTTCCTGGATGGCAAACCGGTCGAGGGTAACTTGCGTACAGACTCCGTCGATGCCAACGTTGCCCAGGTTTCAGCCATCATACCGGTACGGCATATCGTCAACAGCATCATCAGATCGATCGGAACCGGCATCGATGCGGTCGTCGAGGGCAGGGATATCTGCACCGTGGTATTCCCTGACGCGGCTGTCCAGATCTACATCGACGCAAGCGTGGAAGCCCGTGCCAGGCGTCGTTTTGGCCAGGGAACCAGCACCGCAAGTCTTGAAGAAATCAGGCAGAACATAGAGATGCGTGACAACATCGACCGGAATAAAGCCGAGGGTAGCCTTAAAAGGGCACCCAAAGCCTTCTATTTAGATACATCATACTTGACCATAGATCAAGTTTATGACATTGTGAACACGAAAATTCAACAGCAAGGGAACCTTA
>JAIFMD010000158.1 GCA_020048755.1 Spirochaetota bacterium | reverse complement strand
GCAGAGCGCACCATTGAACTCAACGAACTTGGTCTGGAACGGTATAGAGGTGTACGAGCAGATGTTTCCGCTTTTCTTGCATCTGAAGCCGTACGTGGTGCGCGGTATGACCTGATCATCCTCGATCCCCCTACATTCTCGAACTCAAAAAAGATGGATGGCTTCCTCGATGTTTCGCGGCACTGGCCGGAACTGGTAAAGGCCTGCCTTGCCGTGCTCGATACAGATGGTACCGTGCTGTTCTCGACGAATGCGCGCGCGCTGAGACTGGATACTGCCTTGCTGCCAGGAGCACGCATTGTCGACATCAGCGAAAAAACAATACCGGAAGATTTCAGGGGACACCCGCACAGGACCTGGCTCATCACGCACGCCTGATCAGAAGCACCAATAAAAGAAATCCATGCTACACAGCATGAGGCCCTGGCCCAGGATTCTGCGACAGATGCTTGCATTGCAGTGTCTTGCTGTGTAATATTGCGCATACGCTGACTTATGGTGCTGTAAAGCGCAAAGCAAGGAGTATCAATGAAAATGCCACGCCCGCTTTTGTTCCTCTGTCTGCTCCTTCTGGTTACCCCGGCTTTTGCTTCATCATCTGACTTGGCTGAGGGCCAGACCTCGCTGGTGATACAGATCGGCATCGTGCTCTTTGCGGCCAAGCTTGGAGGCATGCTGGCACAAAAGTTCAGGATGCCGGCAGTGCTCGGTGAACTCCTCTCGGGCATAGTCATCGGCCCGTACGCATTTGGCGCGATAACGTTGCCCGGGTTTCCGCATGGGCTGTTTTTTCCGACCATAGCTGAAATACCGGTGAGTCCGGAACTGTACGGCATTGCTACCATAGCTTCAATAATCCTGCTGTTTGTATCGGGCCTGGAAACTGACCTGGCCTTGTTCCTGAAATATTCAGTGGCCGGTGGTATCGTAGGCCTTGGGGGCGTCCTCATCGCGTTTGTGGCGGGTGACCTGGTTGGTGTGACCATGTTTGGTGGCGGATTCATGGATCCACGCAACCTGTTCCTGGGCATCCTGTCTACGGCGACGAGCGTCGGCATAACCGCCAGGATACTGTCGGACAGGAAAAAGATGGACAGCCCGGAGGGTGTCACCATACTAGCCGCGGCTGTTTTTGATGATGTGCTCGGCATCGTGTTCCTGGCCGTCGTGATGGGCATAGCCGCCGCGTCCGGTGGCTCCGATGGTGCCATCAAGTGGAGCCGGATAGGCATTATTGCCGCCAAGGCCTTTGGCATCTGGCTTGGCGTGACTGCCTTGGGCCTCGTGTTTGCGAAGCGGGTAGCTTCGATGCTCAAGCGTTTCAAGCATGCCAGCGCATATTCTATCATGTCTCTGGGAATAGCCCTGCTCATGTCCGGTTTCTTCGAGCGTGAAGGACTGGCCATGATCATTGGTGCCTATGTGACGGGCTTGTCCCTCTCCAAGACCGACATCAGCCACATCATCATAGAGAAGGTTCACGTACTCTACGATTTCTTTGTGCCGGTGTTCTTTGCGGTCATGGGCATGCTCGTGGATCTCAGGCAGCTGGCTTCTCCCGCAGTCATCATTGCCGGACTCGTCTTTACTGTCGTCAGCGTATTTTCAAAGGTTATTGGATGTGGTGTGCCTGCATTGTTTGCCGGCTTCAACCTGCGGGGAGCGTTGCGGATAGGTGCGGGCATGGTTCCACGTGGTGAAGTTGCGCTTATCATAGCTGGCATAGGCGCAACGAGCGGCATCCTCGATGGCAAGATGTTCGGCGTAGCCATCATGATGACGCTGCTGACGACCATCATCGCACCGTTTGGCCTGTCGGCAACGCTGCGCATTCCCGGCTCTGGCACCCGTAAGGCCGATGCCCGCGGTGAATCCCAGTCTGTCGATTTTGATTTTCCGTCTGAAGATGTGGCAGTACTGGTCACCGATACGATGACGCACGAACTACAGGCTGAGGGGTATTACGTACGGACCATGGATATTGAAGAAGGCATTGCCCAGGTCCGGAGGGATGACAAGGCCTTCTCCATGAGGCTGGACGGCGCGCGCTTGACTGTCCAGGCGACCCAGGATGCCCTGTCCATCGTTCAGACTTCTGTTTTTGAAGCCGTGGCCGCTCTCAACCAGAGCTTTTCCAAGCTGAAGAGCGATTTTGACCCGTCCAGCATCCAGAAGGCGTCCACCAGCCAGGGCGCACCCCTCGGAATTGCTGAATCCAGGGTTGTCTGTCCGTCGTGCATCGTGCTCGACCTGAAGGCTGATACCAAAGAAGGCGTGATCCGGGAACTCCTCGAGACGATGTCGGGCAATGGCAGGATAGATGATCTTGAAATGGCCTTTGCTGACGTGTTGGAGCGTGAACGCTCAATGAGCACAGGCATGCAGAACGGCATAGCCCTGCCGCATGCCAAGACCGATGCCGTCCAGACCATAGCAGCTGCCATAGGCCTCAAACGAGGTGGCGTGGAGTTCCAGTCGCTCGATGGAAAACCAGCTACGATCATTGTGTTGCTGGCCACGCCCAGGAAAAATCCTGGCGCCCACATCCAGTTTCTGGCAGGCATTGGGGCCGCGCTACGGGACGAGGCCCGCCGTGAGCAGATCCTTGCAGCTACCAGTGCTGAAGAAGTAGTACGGCTTATCGGTGTCTGAGTTGCCTGGACGCTAGTCCCACCAGGCCTTGCCGACATGGTCAGGCCTGAACGATGAACTCTGATGCCGTATCACCGCGCCTGTCCTGGCCTTGGGCGCCATGCGCCTGACGCGCTCGGAAAGCAGCGCCAGTGTGGTGCCTGATGCGGAATCCTCATCGAACACCAGTATGTCCGAGCCATCGCCGTAGGAGCGTATCCTGGCCTCATCCCGTCTTGAAACAACTGGTTCGCGGTCGTTGCGCTTGAACATGCTGAAGCGCAGGAACCACAGGTCGCAGTCCAGAAGCTCGGCGAGAAAGATGCCGGCCATTATGGAACCGTGCGCCGCGCCCAGAGCCAGCCTGGGTTTACCCACCTTGAGGACAGACACGGCGAGTGCCCGGATCTTGGCCGGTTCCGCGGCCCGCCAGGTGTATTTGTCCCGCTTTGAGGTGTAGACGAAGCCATTGAGGCCATGAGGCAGCGCTATCCGGTACGCCGCAGCAAGGGAGCTGAAGCCGGGATCCAGACGGTACGCGGCGCGGGCAAGCGCAATAGCTTCACCGAGCAGCGTGAACGCAGCGTCTTCACGTTCTTGGCCGTAGTCGACAGGTGGCGGAGCCTTGGGGTCTATTTCAAAGTACTCGGTAGGATGTAAAGGCAGGCCAAACTGCATGCAGACCGAGTAGTTGAGCGCAACATTGATGATGGCGGGTGCCAGTACGAACAATTCCATGGCCGCGGTCCACGACAGGGGATCCTGAGTGTTTCCATGGACAAGCCGGGCCACGAGTTCAGCCGACCTGCCAATGACCTCACCATACGGTTGCTCGAAATCCATGGTCTCTGGCGCTTCGTCCCAGTCACAGAACAGAAAATCGTCTATCATGCTACGATTATATTGGTACTGTAGGCGTACCGTCCATCAGCGGGGAACCCCGGGCTGGTAGATATGGAAGGGAACAGCATGTCCATTCTTGAAACCATTGGTCTTTGCAAGGATTTTGGCGGAAACCCGATTCTGTCCAGTGTGTCATTCTCTATCGAGCCTGGAGAAAAGGTGGCATTGGTAGGCAGGAATGGCTCCGGCAAGACGACGCTCCTGCGCATCGCTCTGGGTGAGGACGATGACTACTCCGGCACGATCAGGATTTTGCCCCAGGCACGTCTGGCTTATGTACCTCAGAAGCCCCCGGAGTTCCAGCCCGGAGAGACGGCCGCTGATTTTGTCTGCCGCGAAGCGTTCAGGCGGCGTTCTGAACTGGAACTTCTGGCCGAGACCCTGTCCGGGGCCGACGAGCGGGAAGGGCGGGCGGCGCTGGCGCGGTATTCAGCCCTGCGCGAGGCGTATGACGCAGACGAGGGTGACCTGGCCGAGGAAGCAGCAGAACGATTGCTTGCGAGGGCAGGGCTGGGACCTCGGGCGCTAGCTCCGGCGGCATCGCTGTCCGGTGGCGAGAAGAACGTGCTGGCCCTGGTCAAGGCCGTCAGGCGGATGCCCGACCTGCTGATCCTGGACGAACCCGGCAACCATCTGGACATGGCTGGCCTGGCCTGGCTCGAGGACTTCCTGAAATCGCTGCCCTGCGCCGTGCTGCTCGTATCGCATGACCGGCGCATGCTGGACAAGGTGGCGGATGCGGTGCTCGAGCTCGAAGACGGAAGGATCACCAGATTCTCAGGCAATTATTCGGCATACCGGCTGGAGAGGCTCAAGCAGGCTGCGGGGCAGGGGCAGAACTGGCAGGCCGACCGCAAGCGCATAGAGCGGCTGGAGGCCCTGGTCCGCCGTTTTGCCGAGATTGCCCGCTCCCGGCCCGATCCGTCCTGGGGCAAGCGCCTCCGTGCCAGGCGCAGCCAGCTGGCACGCGTCAAGGCCGACGCTACCGAGCGGCCCGACCTTGGCAACCGCGATGCCCAGGTCGCATTCCTCGGCGAGGCCTCCAAGGCCGACCTCGCGCTCCGTGTCGATGGCTACTCGAAGGCCTATGGAGAAGCGTTGATACTGGAGCCTTCCGGGTTCACCGTCCTCAACGGCGAGCGGGTGGCCTTGATCGGTGCCAACGGCTCGGGCAAGACCAGCCTCGTGCGTGACATCGTAGAGCGCGGATCATGGGACGACACCATGCTGCGTGTCGGGCCAAGCATGGTCGTAGGCTACTGTGCCCAGGCTCAGGAAGTCTTTGACCGCGGGAACACGGTGGAAGACGAGTTCCTGAAGATACTTCCTACCCGTCGCGAGGCGTTTTCCCACATCAGCCGCTTTCTTTTTACCTACGATGACATGGACAAGAAGATAGGCGCCCTGTCAGGCGGCGAACTCAACCGATTGCAGCTGGCCCGCGCCTCCGCCCTCAAGGCAAACTTCCTGATACTGGATGAGCCAACCAACCACCTGGACATTCCCACCCGCGAGGCCGTCGAGGATGCCCTGGCCGATTTTGACGGAACGGTCCTGGTGGTCTCACATGACCGCTACTTCATACAGAAGGTTGCCGAGCGCGTTGTGTTCATTGCCGGGCGGCGCTTCGTAGAATACGAAGGTGATTTTGACGAGTACTGGCGCGACGTTGGATCACGCAACGGAGCCGCAGTCCGGGGTGAAGGCCGGAGCGGTGGAACCGGGATAGAGCAGCGTGGCCGCAAGTCCAGCGGAAGCGGTGGCCCGGGCGGAAAAAACGAGCTAGAAGTAAGGATAGAGGTCATGGAGCGCGAAAAGGAGAGGCTGGAACGGGAATCCGCAGCGGCTTTTGATGCCCGGGACTACAAGAAAGCCAAGGCGATAGCTTCTGAACTGGAACGACATAATGCCCGCCTGCAGAAAGTCTGGGCGGATTTCATGATGTAATTTTTTTATTGACAAAATCAGTCATATAGCATACAAAGAATCTATATTAATATATGGATAATTCAAGTGATCTTTTTCAGTATGAATCCGAATCGATACGGCCTGCGGCCGCGGCGTTGCCGTGGTGATGGCCGCCGATCTTTGACGCAAGCTCGGGCAACCGGAGGCGTCTGAGGGTCCGGACGGAAACGCCCGAGGCCTCCCGCCCTCACCGGCATTGGAAAGGAGTTCGCACCACCCAAACCTTGCGGATGATCCGCATGGAGGTTCGATCATGGATACGACCAAGAGCGCCCTGCGTTTGGCCGGTACCGGCCTGGCTGGCGCTTTCGCCGCTGCCGCGCTTGGCTGCGTCAGCTTCGACACGAGAGACGGAAAAAAAGTAAAAGTATGGGCCACTTCCTCCGGTGCCATAGTGCATGACCCCAACCTGTGTGTTGGTTGCCGCCGTTGCGAGAGTGCCTGCACGATCAAGAATGATGGCAAGGTTTCCGCGTACATCTCCCGCATCAAGGTAAGCCGTAACCTCAATTATGGTGTTATGGGTGTAACCGCCGCATATCAGAAGGCTGACGGCCAGCACGGCAATTTCCGGATCGTCGGAGAGACCTGCAGGCAGTGCTCGCACCCCGCATGTGGCGATGCCTGCCCGGTCGGAGCCATAACCGCAGACAAGAAGACCGGTGCCCGTGTCGTCGACGCCAAAAAGTGCGTTGGATGCGGTGCCTGTCAGCGCGCCTGTCCCTGGGGCATCGCGACCGTTGATCCCGAAACCGATACTTCCACCAAGTGTACGCTGTGCGGTGGCGACCCCAACTGCGTCAAGAACTGCCCGACTGGAGCCATCAAGTTCTATCCGTGGGAAGAAGCCGAAGCCCTGCTGTTCGGGCCGGATGCAACGAGTGGAGCGACCGACGCCGTCAGCGGCGCTACGGCGTAAGGAAGAGGAGACGCAAGCATGTCAGTTACCTACGGATATACCGGCAAGATACTCCGCGTGGACCTCACGACGGGCAAGATCTGGACCGATGACACAATGAAATACAAGGACTATATCGGAGGCGAGGGCATAGGGTACAAGATCCTCTGGGATGAAGTCCCGGCAGGCACCCATCCGTACGCACCCGAGAACAAGATAGCCTTCGGGGCCGGCCCCCTGTGCGGCACGGGTGTTCCCTGTTCAGGCAGGACGACCATCACCAGCCTGTTGCCGACCAGCCCCTTCCATGGAGCGGGCAGTTCGCACATGGGTGGCTACTTTTCTGTAGAAATGAAATACGCGGGCTGGGACATGATCGTACTCGAGGGCCGGAGCCCCAAGCCGGTCTGGATCCGGATCGAGGACGGCAAGGTCAAGCTCGAAGACGCACGCTGGGTCTGGGGCAAGGGTATCTTCGATACCATGGCCATGATCGGCAGCCAGATGGGCAAGGAAGCCCAGATTGCGGCAATTGGTCCCGCTGGTGAAAACCAGCTCAATATGTCCGTGATACGCACCGGCACCTCCCACTCGGCGGGTGGCCATGGCGGCATCATGGGTGCCAAGAACGTCAAGGCCATAGCCATCAAGGGCACTGGTTCCGTAAAGGTCGCGGCTACTCCTGAAGAGCTGATGGCCTTGGACAAGTACATGATGAGCATCATCGGTGCCAATAACCAGATGGTCATCCCGACCGTGCCGCTTCCCTGGGCTGAATACTCCGACAAGGGCTCCCGCTGGACCGGCCGGCCCGGCCTCTACTGGGGTGCTGCCAATCCGCCCGTCGAGACCGGCGAGTGCAATCCCGCTGACATGCAGTCAGTCGGCAAACGCACCCAGAAGGCCGTCTTCGACCTCGGTGCCGGCGCGGAGAAGTACACGGTACGCATGGGCGGCTGCGCCCACTGCCCCATACGCTGCCACGCGCAGCTCAATGTTCCCCAGCTCGAGAAGTACGGCATGGACCCCAACGTATCCAACACCTGCGTCGGCTGGTCCGGTCCGCGCGGCGTCATGTCGCTCGTCGGCATTAAGGAATTCGACGGCAACGGCGCCGATTCCTCCATCGTGGGCAACGGCATAGGCACGACCATGGTTGACGACCTGGGCGTCTGGTGCAACTACGGCCAGATAGGCCGCGACGTCAAATGGTTCTATCAAAAAGGCGTGTTCAAGCGCGTCCTGCCTGCCGAGGAGTACGCCTCCATTCCTTGGGATATGCTGGAGAAGGGCGACGCTCGCTTCCTCATCGATTTCTATACCAGGATTGCCAACAAGCAGGGCGAACTCCATCACATCCTCGACGGTTCTGCATGGATAGCACAGCGCTGGGGCCTCGGTGACGATTACTGGGATGCCAAGGACAACAAGCTCTGGACCCGTGGTGGCTATCCCGTCCACCACTCCAACGAGGCAGGCGGCCAGGTAGGCGCCCTCATTTCCTGCTTCACCAACCGCGACTCGCAGAACCACAGCCACATGAACTTCATCGGCAACAAGCTCCCGATAGCGCTGCAGAAAGAAATAGCGGCCGAGATCTTCGGTTCTCCCGATGCCCTCGACGCGGCTATGGACTACAAGCCGATGAACGAGGCCAAGGCCCGTTTCGTCAAATGGTCCATGGTCCGCGGTCGCCTGCATGACTCGCTGACCCTCTGCAACTGGATGTGGCCGATGGCCGTAAGCCCGCAGAAGGACCGCAAGTACCGCGGCGATACCACCCTTGAAGCCAAGTTCTTCTCCGCGGTCACCGGCGTAGCCAAGACCGAGGCTGAACTGGACAAGGATGCAGAACGCGTCGTGACCCTGCTCAGAGCACTGACCGTGCGTTCGATGGGCACGGTGGACATGCGCAACCAGCATGACAACACCAATGAGTGGATAACCAAGGCCGACAAAGACAAGCCGCAGTTCACGCCGGGCACCATCCAGATGGAGAAGACAGACCTGGAACTCGGCCGCACCATGGTCTACAAGCTGTTTGGATGGGATGAGAAGACCGGTGCACCGACCAAGGCAACGCTGGAAGCTCTCGGCATGGCCGATGTAGCCAGTGGCCTCGGTGAAAAGGGACTCTTGCCCGTATAAACCCTGATTCTGTTCAATAGGCAGGCGCGGCTTGCATGCGCCTGCCTTTTTTCTGGCCTTTATCCTGATGCTGATCAAATGCTATACTTAAGTACCGCGCCTTCACAGAGTCGCGGAGCTAGTAACGGAGACATGATGGCTTACGAACCTGGGCTGGTTGACGCCCTCCTGGAGCGGATACGCGCTGATTCCGCACGAACGGTGCTGACCCCGGCTGTGGAGCTGGCCTCGCTTGTTCCCGGCGGAACCGATGCTGTCGAAGTGCTGGAAGAATGCGCGGAAGACGACATCAAGATGATGCGTGGCACCCGTGACCTTTATTTTTTCAGCGAGCTTTCGATGACCGAACCCTATGCCAGGCATCTCTACAGGCTTGCCGAGAAGGATCCAGTCCGGCTTATTGCCGAAACTACCCGTGACGAATCAAAGACCTATCCCCGGCCTACTCCGGTTTCTACGTTTGATGACTCGCCGTTCTCCATGACCAAGGCAGAAATAGACGCAGCCATATCGAAAATGGCCTTTGATCCCGAATATGCCGACATCCATACAGTCAAGGCCTCCAATGAGGACGTGTACCTGTACTCGGCAACTTACCTCACAGAAGCCCATGCCGCAGGCCTAGCCGAATGGGCTTCGGTCGGCGAGAAGGAAAACCCTTGAGCGACTGCGGCTTTCCGCTCGCTCAGGAGACGCCCGTGGAGCTGGTCGCCAACGGCCAGCGTATTGCGGTGCTCATGTGTACGCCGCAGAACCTCGACGACCTTGCGGCGGGGCATCTCTTTACCCGCGGCATGCTCAATGACCCCGACCGCGTACTCTCCATAGGTGCCTGCGCGGATCTCCGGGTCATGTCGGTTACAGCGCCAGGAGCCTTGACCGCCGACCGGTTCGGGCTAGGCCAGGTGATAGCCTCGGGTTGCGGTTCCGGTTCCGTCCTTGCCGATGCCGCAGCCCTCGGTACGGTGCCTCCTGGTTTCTGCGTAGAGCTCGAAACCCTGAAAAGCTGGTCACGAGCCATGTTCAAGGCGGCCGTGCTGTACCGTGAGACTGGCGGCATGCACTGCGCGTCGCTTGCGCTGCCGGTCGGCGGCAAGAAGCCGTCGGGGCCGGCAGCGGAACTTTCCATGGAAAACGTACCTGAAGGATCTTCATATTTCGTAGTCCGTGAGGACGTTGGCAGGCACAACGCCGTGGACAAGGTCATAGGCCGCGGCTTCAGGGAC
>JAIFMD010000187.1 GCA_020048755.1 Spirochaetota bacterium | reverse complement strand
GTGGCCGCGCCCAACCTGTACGGCGGCACCTACACCATGTTCGATGCCATCCTGCCCGACTTTGGCATCACCACCCGTTTTGCCGACAGCTTTGATCCCGCGGCTTTTGACCGTGCCATAGGCCCGCGCACCCGACTTGTCTACGTGGAGACCATAGGCAATCCGTCGCTCGACCTGGCCGACATCAAGGGCATCGCCGCCGTCGCCCATGCCCACGGCTTGCCCCTCGTCGTCGATGCCACCTTCACCACGCCCTATCTCCTGCGGACCATAGACCTTGGGGCTGACATCGTCATCAACTCGCTGACAAAATGGATAGGTGGACACGGCGTTGCCCTCGGCGGAAGCGTTACCGATGCCGGCCGTTTTGATTGGACCAATCCGCGTTTCGAGCTGTTCAACCGGCCCGACCCGGCCTGGCATGGGCTTCGCTGGGCTACAGACCTCCCGCCTGAACTCAGAGCCGCCGCCTTTGCCATCAAGTTCAGGACCGGCCCGCTGCGCAACCTTGGCGCCTGCCTGCCGCCCGACAGCGCCTGGCACTTCCTCCAGGGGTTGGAAACGCTGCACGTCCGCATGCCCCGGCATTGCGCCAACGCTCTTTCCGTAGCCAAATACCTGAAAAACCACCCCAAAGCATCGTGGGTACGAAAAAGGCGCCGGCGGCATGGTCGTCTTCGGCGTAAAGGGTGGCCGCGCGGCTGGCCAGAAATTCATAGAGTCGCTGAAGCTGTTTTCCCATGTAGCCAATGTCGGTGACGCCAAGAGCCTGGCCATCCATCCGGCCAGCACGACCCACTCACAGCTCTCCGACGACCAGCAACGCGCCGCCGGCGTGCCCCCCGACCTCGTCCGACTCTCCATAGGCATAGAAGCCATAGAAGACATCCTCGCCGACCTCGACTCCGCCCTGATGAACACAAGATAGTATATTTGCACAGACCTACAAAAAAGGCAGAGGAATTAATCAGGAATTTTTGCACAGAGACACAGAGAAGATGAGTGGAGAAGAGAGTTTAGGAAGGAAAAGGAGTTTTAAATTCCTTTCTTTCTACCTCATCTTCTCTGTGGCTCATTGCTTAAAAATCCTATCCTGATTCACTCGTTCTTTCTGAACCTCTGTGCTGAATTGCATACAAGGCCTTATGTATGGCCGCAGGTGGGGCAGGTGGGGTTCGGGGCGATGTCGATGGTGTGGAACGCGGCGTCCCATAGACTCACCGAGAGCAACGACTGCCGGACGTCCTTGCTGCCGAGCACGATTTTCATCGCTTCAACCGCTTCCACTGATCCGATGATGCCGGTGATCTGGTTGAGGACACCGGCAGTTTCAGGGGTGACAAAGGAATCGGTATCGGGAGTCTCCGGCATCAGGCAGCGTAGACATGGACCGCCTGGCAGGATGTTCATCGATACGCCAGAATCCGCAAGCACCCCGCCGTATATCCACGGCACTCCAAGCCCCACGCAGGCATCGTTGATGAGGTACCGCACCTCGAAGTTGTCTGAGCCATCCAGTACCACGTCGACATCGCTGACAAGAGCCACGATGTTGTCGGCGTTTACCCGCATGACGAGCGGTTCAATGACTATGCCCGAATTGATGCGTGCCAGCCGCGTTGCCGCGGTAGTCGCTTTGAACGAGCCAGCCAGAGCGTCGGCCTCGTCGAACAGCAACTGCCTCTGCAGGTTGCTCGCCTCTATACGGTCACTGTCCACGAGGCGTATGAATCCAAAGCCCGCCCGTGCCAGTGAGTTGGCTATCACGGTTCCCAGCGCCCCCACGCCAATGATCGTGGCGCGTGCGCGCCCCAAAGACGCCTGGCCTGCTGCACCTATGCCTTTGAATGCGATCTGCCGCTGGTACCTGCTGTTGAAGCTCACGGTCTTCCGCCCTCCGACCGCTTATTCTAGACGCTCGGCGCATCCTCGAACAACCACGTGGACAGATACCGCTCTCCCGAATCAGGGAGTATCACCACGATGGTCTTGCCGGCACTCTCCGGTCGTCTGGCGACCTCCCGGGCAGCCCACATTGCCGCACCGGAGGAAATGCCCACCAGGATGCCTTCTTCCCTGGCGAGCTGGCGCGCCGTAGCCCCGGCGTCTTCGTGCCTGGTCTGGATAATCTCGTCGACGAATGCGGCTTCGTACACTCCCGGAATGAAACCCGCGCCTATGCCCTGAACCTTGTGTGGCCCGGGTTTTCCTCCTGACAGGACCGGTGAGTCGACCGGTTCCACGGCAATAGCCTTGAACGAGCCTTTTCGGGCTTTCAGTGCCTTGGAAATGCCCGTGATGGTGCCCCCGGTTCCAACCCCGGCCACGAGCACATCGATGGTACCGTCGGTGTCATGCCAGATTTCCTTGGCTGTCGTGCGGGAATGCATATCCGGATTGGCAGGATTGTCGAACTGCATGGGCATGAAGGATCCGGGCATAGCCGCTGCCAGTTCCTCGGCTTTGGCAATAGCTCCTTTCATGCCTTTTGAGCCCTCTGTCAGCACAAGTTCCGCGCCATACGCCGCGAGCAGCTTGCGACGCTCGATACTCATTGACTCGGACATGGTCAGGATTATCCTGTAACCCTTGGATGCTGCTACAGCAGCAAGTGCGACGCCGGTATTGCCCGAAGTCGGTTCGATGATTATCGATCCCTTTTTGAGCGCACCGCTTTTTTCGGCGGCTTCCACCATGGCCAGCCCTACACGGTCTTTGATGCTGGAGAAGGGATTGAAAGACTCGAGCTTGGCCAGGATGACAGCACCCGGCGCTGCACCTTCCGCCTTAACCCGGACGAGTGGGGTATTGCCAATCAAGTCAGTTATTTTCTCAGAATATTTCATCCTTGACCCTCCATAGATTACAAAAATAATCTGGTAATACAATCAAATCAAGTTGGTTGTTTGACTATTGAGGAAGCATGGATTCGGGATGGATTTAAAAAAAGAGCTTCCGGGCAAGGAGGTGAAACCCGGAAGCTCAATGAAACTTAATGGCCATCGGATGCGTACTTACGATGCATTACCCTCGAGATGACCATGTCCGTTTATCTAAGTTCATTATATCTAATTTCTCCACATATGTCAAGAAGATAAATTCATTAATTCGATTTTCGAATACTGAAAAATATGACCTGAAATTAAATCAAGCATCAAGCATGAACATGCCGATCATCTATCAGGGATAGGGACCTTTTCCCTGACAGCCAGACCCGTTGCAAGCAATCGACACAGAGGAAGCCCTTGAAGATAGCCGTGATGGCCTCACCCCGGAATGCCTCAGTTGCCAGAACCGCGATGGTGCACCTTGAATCGGCCGGGCATGATACGGTCGGTCTGAAATTCAGCGATAGATGGCGTGTCGAGAGGCGGGCGCGTATCGATGCCATGATGGCCGGAGCTACCCATATCCTGTGTGTGGTCGATGAATCAGACACCGAGTCTACCTGGTTTGCCTACATGATCGGTTTTACCAGGGGCAAGGAGATGCCTCTGGCCTTGTATAGTCTGAATCCGGAACTGGCTCTGGCTCCCTGGATAGAAGAAGTCAGGCTTTTTGTCGATCTGGATGCCCTTGTTGCATACTATTCATCAGAGAGCCTTGAGTGGACCTCAAAGGAAGACCGGCGCATGGCCAAGGCCGCACTGCTGGAACGTGGCGTTTCGTGGCACGGCGAGTCGCTGGCGCAATGCGTGCGGGATGGGGATGCCGAATCGGTCAAGCTGTTCATCGCTTCAGGCTTTCCCCCGGACGTGAGGGACAAGGCCGGCGTTCCAATCCTGTGCCTCGCAGCCAGGTTCAAGCACCGCAATGTTGTGGAATTGCTCCTCGAGTCCGGTGCCGACATCAATGCTCAGAGTGACGACCGGGGCTACTCCCCCTTGATGGATGCAGCCCAGCAGGGTGACGAGGGCCTGCTGGAATACCTGCTCGAACATGGCTCGAATCCCGACCTGCAGAGCAAAGACGGCCAGACCGCACTCGTGCTCGCCGTAGGCCGTAGCGATGCGCCTGCCGTTGCCAGACTGCTAGAACACGGTGCAAGCCCGGACATTGCCGACAAGCTTGGCCTGACAGCACGCAAGTACGCCAAGCTCTTTCATAATCCCCAGATAGACACAGCGTTCGACAATCTTGGATAGTCAGCTCCCCTTGACTCGACTTCCTCGTTTCCGATATATTCCCCGTGTAATCTGCATTCCCCGGTTGTGTAATGGTAGCACAGCAGACTCTGGATCTGCTTGTGGGGGTTCGAATCCTCCCTGGGGAACTACGGCAACAAAGACGCAAACCCTCAAGTTTGCCCCGTAAACGGATCGTCCCTTAAAAGACCACCCGCAAACGGCCCCTTCGTCTATCGGTTAGGACAAAAGATTCTCAATCTTTAAAGAGGGGTTCGACTCCCCTAGGGGCTAAAAAACCTGATCCGGCTACCGCCGGGTCAGGTTTTTTAATTTAGCCCCTAGGGGAGTCGAACGGGTTCGAGCGCCGAGCGAAGCGAGGAGAAGCGCCCATGGATGGGCGCGAAAGCGAGAACCCCGGCCCGGAAGGAGCGCGCACGACGCGCGCGACTGGAGGGGCGACTCCCCTAGGGGCTAAAAAAAGAAAGACCCGGCCTACTGGCCGGGTCGCTTTTTTTAATAGGACCCTAGGGGAGTCGAACCGAGTTGCCGCCGCGAGCGGAAGCGAGCGCGAGGCGAAGGATGCGCCGAGAGGCAACGAGGCGGGCTGGAGGGAGCGCACACGTGCGGTCCGAGACTCGCAGGACTGCAGGGGTGCGGGGGCTCGCCCCCGCCCGATGGTTGCGCGACTGGAAGCCGACTCCCCTAGGGGCTAAAAAAAGCCCCCAGGGGAGTGGAACCGAACAGCGCTCAGATTGTCCGATACTATTGTAAAGCTCTTAATCGTGTCTATTTCACAGGTCCATCATGAGAAAATCCCTCAGGTTGACTTGTTCAATGCCATTATAATTGATTCTTCCTATCGTTTCATCCATGGTGACGACGTATTTGGGGTAGTTATCATCGATTCTCTCAAGGTTGCCGAATTCCCGAGCCACCGTCGTCTCGTCTGGGAGGAGGTATGCGGCCTGGACATATAGTTTACGGCCAGCCTTACTGGCCACAAAGTCGATCTCAAGCCCATCGAGCCAACCGACATTAACCTCGTACCCCCTTTCCACGAGGCGCAGGAATACCGCGTTCTCCACAAGCTTGCCTTGCTCCAGGGGTGTAACCTGGCCTCGTGTCGCGTTCCGGAGGCCCAGGTCCTCGAAATAGTACTTCTCCCCGACCTCGAAGAGCTTCATGCCTTTCAGGTCGGCTCTCCGCACCTTGCGGACTATGAAGGCCCTCTGCAGGGCTGCCAGGTAGCTCAGTATGGTTGGCACCGGCATGGCAATGTGCTGTGACTTCAAGTATTTGTTGATGTTGTTCGCTGAAAAGAGGTTGCCCACATTGTCGGCGACATACTCCAGAAGGGTCTCGAGGAAGTCAATATTGCGTATCTTCTCGCGGGCGACGACGTCACGGAGAAGGATGGAGGCGCGTACATTTTCGAGATACTCGAAGGCGATCGCTTCGGAAAGACCTATCGCCGATAGGTATGGCATGCCTCCAAAACGCAAGTAACCCAGAAGAGCCTCCCTCGAGTTTTCCAGCCTATGAAATCGTAGGAATTCGGAATAACTCAGGGGATGAACCTGTATCTCGATATGGCGACCGGCAAGGAAGGTTGCCAACTCTCCGGAAAGCAGCTCTGCGTTGCTGCCCGTGCAGTATATGTCGCATTTCCCCTCGGCGAGGAGGCTCCGTAGAGCCCGTTCAAATTCCTTGATTTCCTGGATCTCATCGATGAACAAGGCATTGTGTGCGTCGACTTTTAGCCTGTTTTTTGCAAAGCTGTACAAGTCATCTGCGTCGCGAATGTCCCGGAACTCGTGAAGCTCCTTGTTCACATAGATTATCTCCGTTTTTGAATCCCGCCTGGATATCTCGTCCATTACCTGATACAGGATGTAACTTTTCCCGACCCTTCTCTGCCCGGTCAGAACCTTGATGAGACCTTTTCCAATAAAGGGCCTGATCCGATCCAGGTAGTCTGGCCGAGGCAAAAAATCAGGGAGTATAAAACCGTTAAACATGATTTATATGATACTGCAATATCTGATATTTATCAATCATGATTGTCAGGAGCGTTTTGACTTCTCTGAATAGTTTCCAATCTCAGCAGCATGGCAGGGGATATGAATCCCGGGTTGGAGTCGGGATCACGGACTAGCATCAGGGGGAAGCTGGAGACCCCGGAGCTTCCCGCTCAGCCAGGCGGCCTGTATATGTGGGTTGCCATGCCGCGGGAAGCGAGGAGGCTCCGGCGGGGGGGCGTGTCTGGCAAAGGCTTGCGGGGTACGTCAGATGACGCCCCCCGTCTCCTGCCCTCGCACAAACCACGTTACGCTGGTATCATCATTTTAAAGCGAGACACCTTCATGCTACCAATCCTCCAGCTGGCTCCGCTGCATGGCATAACAAAACGCGTGTTCAGGAATGCGTATGCAAGGCATTTCAGC
>JAIFMD010000162.1 GCA_020048755.1 Spirochaetota bacterium | reverse complement strand
AGTTGTGCACTTCCTTGGCGGCAAGGCTTGGATAGGCCTGCCGTCTGACATCTGAACGGTAGAGGTCGTCCTGCGTGGTGATGATGTTCTCAATGGCCGAGCTGTCGCGGGCTTCCTGCAGGGCGAGCGTGCTGATGAGGATGTCCTGGTTGGGCATGCCCGCGGCTGTGGCGTTGAGCTCGGCCAGAGCCCGATGCGCGGCGGCCAGCGCCTTGAGCACGGCCCTGGTCTCAGCCTCGCCCAGTGATTCGAGCCTGTCGTCTATTGCATAGTGGCCGGATTTACCCATGTGTGGCACCACACGGGTAAATATTCGCCAGACGTACCCATGTTTCTGTTGTCATAGGTACATAGTGCGATATTTTACCCACGTTTGCAAGGGTCATGTGGCTGTAAGGAAAGGGACCATCCGTTGTAAGGGATGGCCCCCCGTCGAAAAGTTTGCTCAGCGCATCAAAGACCGATGACCGAACCAGCCGCCACGAACCATATCATCATGGTCGAGACGACGAGCGCTCCGAGATAAACCCGTCCGGTCCTGCGATAAAACCAGGTATGCAAGAAAAGGAGCACGGCGAACTCTGGTATGTAAACCTGCAGCATGAGCGGCCACATGGCGCTGAACTGTGGTAAGCCCAAGAGCTCGAACCCGGGTCCGGCGTTGAAGAAGTACCAGGGAACATACTGTATCATCCATACGACAGCGAGGCCGAACAGAAAGGCGAACAGGTTTTTAAGCCACCAGACGAGCTGGGTCTTGGCCGGGCTCGAGCATTCCTTCTGGCGCATCTGGCCGGACAGGAAGACGCCACCGTTGATCAGGAAGAATATGCATGCGGGGATGGTGTAGAGCAGGAACATCCCGAAGCGCCCTGGATTGGAGAAGGTTCGCATGAAAGGCCATACAAAACGTATTTCCTGCCCAAGTGCCCACTGGGAGAATCCCGTAACGGCGTAGAGGATGGCGAAAAGTATAGCGCCGAGGAAGAGCGTTTTACCCAGGATAACCCAGTCGAATACGGTCTTTTCTTTGTCAAAGGAGATGCCCATATCGTACATGGTGACGCCCTGCTTCTTGTGCGCTTTGCGGTACCACAGAGCGAACGATATGCCTCCAATCACGATGTTGACGATGAACCACAGGAACACGCCGTTGGCGACCTGGAGCTTGAACCAGGGCAGGATTCCCTGCACCTTGTCAGACAGTGCGCCGAACTGTGTCATGATGGGATACGTGACACCAGCGATAACCGTGTTGATGGTGGCGAATTTCCACCAGGCGCCTGAACTCGCCACGTAGCGATCAGGCATGGACTGCGCTACCGGAGCGAAAAACGCGAATGCCAGAAGGATATTGGTCAATGGAATGAGCATGATCAGGGCGGCAATGAGGGTGAGCAGACCCAAGAGCTCTTTCCACATGAAAACCTGGCTCGTCGGCGCTAAAGTCAGATCTCCACCCTTGAGTGCCTGATTCATCCACGAAACGCCCTCGGCGACCGCCTTGTTGGTCAGCGGCAGGAAATGGTGCTCCATCTGTATAAGGGCGGCCCTCCTTGCGGTACCGTCGGCAAAGGTGCCGTACGTCGTGTCCCAGGCGACGGGCGCGCTGAGGCCGAAGGCATCCATGCGGTTCTTCGTGGCGGGCAGAGAGTCTACAATGAATAGGCCGTCGCGGAAGAAGGAAAACTCGTCATAACGCGCCTGGGTCAGGAGGACATTCCGGAGCGTGGGGTTACCGGGGAAGCCACACTGGATATTGATGGCCTTGATTTCCGGATTATTGGCACCCAGCCTCTCGGTGATGATGGCGCCCATGGAATGGCCCATGGCCCCGATATTGGCAGCATCAACATATGGCAGGTTTTTTGCGAATTCGTAGACACTCTGCACCCCGCCGGTGTATTTGGGATCTCCGAGAACACCCCCCACGCTTACGCCGCTTCCGGAATCGCCGTGTCCGATCACGTCGGGGGACAGGACGACGTATCCGCGCCTCGACAGCTCTATGGCGAAGGAATCATTCACCAGTTTGTCGTTCTGGTATCCATGGGTATTGATAACCGCCGGCGCCTTCTTGGCTATGCTTGCGGAGACAGGCTTGTAGAGTCTGGCCACGATGGTGACGCCGTCTGGATCTGAGATGCTGACGTTGCTGACGTTGACCTTGCCAAAATCAGTCTCTATCAGGCGGGCAAAGCTCGCCGCAATGACGATTGCACCCAGGCAGATTATCAGCCACTTGATGGAATTCTTCAGACTTTTGCTCATATGGACTCCTCTTTAGAACAGGATAGAAATCATGTCCTTCAGTATTTGTCCCTTTTGAAAGGCTGTATATCAGGCAATGGATAATTATTAATTACCAGAACACGATGTTTTCAGGCTTTTCAGTGCCGATGAATGCTCCATTGGAGTATATCCATCTCACTATGTAACCAAGCCCAGATCCACACAACATTTCATGAGTCCCATGAGGTTATCCACGCCCAGTTTAACCATAGCGTCGTGTCTCTGCTTTTCTACCGTCTTTACGCTCGTGCAGAGCGAGGCTGCAATTTCGCGCATTGGCTTCCCGCCTGCGAACTGTCTCACGACTTCGAGCTCCCTGGGCGATAGCCTGTCGAGTCGCTCTTCGATGACCTTCCTGGCCACGGGTGACGACGAGTTATTTCCCCAAGCCTCGGCATATTCGATGGCTCGTAGCCATCCCGCGTACAGGTCATCCCGCCTTGAAGTGGATATACGCGGCTCGAACCTTGTCTCGAGTTGCCAGTTGGTGGCTATTTCATCGATTGATTTCCAGAAACCCACGGCTAGTCCTGCCAGATACGCAGCGCCTTGCGCTGACGTCTCGATGACGGCGGGTCGCTCTACCGGGATGCCCAGGATATCGGACTGGAACTGCATCAAGAAATCGCTCTGAGCTCCTCCACCGTCGACTCGCAACGAATCTGGTTTAGCCCCAAAGGCGTTGGAGACACGCTCGAAGGCGTCCCTGGTCTGGTACGCCATGGATTCAAGCGCTGCCCTTGTTATGTGGTGCTTGCTCGTCCCGAGGTTGATGCCAAAGATCGTCCCGCGGGCATCAGGGCTCCGGTGCATCGATCCAAGCCCGACCAAGGCTGGAACGAAGTATACGCCTCCGGTATCCTGGACCCGCATTGCCAAGCCGTCAGCTTCGCTGAGTTCATGCAGTATGCCAAGCCCGTCACGCAGCCAGCGCATGACCTCGCCCGAAACGTCGGCAAAACCCTCGATACCGTGCGTCGTCTCTCCGGCAATTGTCCATAGTGACGGAGCGATTATACCGCCAGTCGGCCGGAAACGTTTGTTCCCGGTACACAGTATCATGAACGAGCCAGTGCCATAGGTATTCTTGACCATGCCAGGCTTGAAACAGGCTTGGCCAAATGCGGCTGCCGGCTGATCACCCGCGCAACCGGAGATTGGCACGCTTGCCCCCAAGAATGCGTCAGGGTGGGTATGGGCGTACACCTCGCAGGAACTCCTCAATTCAGGCAGGATTTCCCGGGGTATACCGAACTTGCCGAGTATCCAATCGTCGTAGTCCATGGTGGCTGCGTTGAGCAGGCCCGTTGCCGAGGCGTTGGAGTGATCGGTGATATGGACACCACCGCCAGTCAGTTTCCAGATGAGCCAGGAGTCTATGGTACCAAAGAGAAGCTCCCCACGAGCGAACGCCTTTTGGACCATTCCATCCTCTTCCATGAGCCACCGTATCTTTGTCGACGAGCAGTTTGGAAACAGGCCGACCCCGTTCCTCTTCTCCATTTCAGCAACTTCGGCCGCGGAAAACCTGTCGCATATAGCTTGGGTGCGGCGGTCTTGCCAAATGATTGCTCTGCCTATGGCATCGCCCGAGACTTTATTCCACAGCACTGTCGTACAGCGCTGATTGGATATACCCAAGGCTACGATTTCTTCCGGCGAAATGCGCGCGGCCTTGATGGCATCGGTAACCGCCTTGATCACAGTGATCCAAATCTCTTCGGGTTCTTGCTCTACCCAGCCTTGCCGGGGATAGTATTGGGCAACCTCATGAAACGAAGCTGCCACTATGGTGCCCGAGCGGTCAAATATATTGACTTTAGAGCCGCTGGTACCCTGGTCAATGCTCAAGACAAAGCTGGCCACGTTGCCCCCCTATATCGTATATGAATGTCCTGGCGCGAAAAGAGATAATAGCCTTACCATCTGGCTTTGAGACAAACGGATAATTGAGGAGTATCATGGCTGGTTCGACGTTTGGATCCACCTTGGGATTCCATGGCGGTATACTCCTGATGTTTTGGAGTACTGTACACCGGATTGCAGGGATTGGGCAGGTGATGTGGTTTCGTAAGGATGCTCGTGTATAAATCCATCAATCAACTAATTGAATTGTACCACTATAAAGGGCTATGGTCCTTCAAGCCTCGCGGTCAAAAGGATTGACGCACGTTATGCCGCAGTACGCCTGCCCCGCGTTGAGGTCCTCCGAGAGTATACGGGTGCAACCGGACTGCTCGGCGGCGGCCAGTATTAGTGCGTCCCAATAGCTGATACCGTACATGCTGCATACTTCCAGGGCGCGGCGCACCAAGGCGGGTTTGACAACCACCGTTTCAAGGGACTCCAGGAGATGCAACTGATGCATGATCACGGGCAATGCCTGCCTGAGCTTGCCCAGGGCGTTTACTGTGTATTCCTGCATGACCTGGGTCGAAATGACTCCAAGCCCGTCGCGCACATGGCCAGATACAATATCGATCGCCACCGTCTGCTTCCGCGCGTCCGTGGCATCGTTGGCGTAAATCAGAATATTCGTGTCGATAAAGGTCTTGCTCATTCCGCCCCTTTGAACCGTGCGCCTTTGTACGTCTCACCGCGGTTGAACATGGTTCCAGCTGCTGAACGTCCCGCTCCATTCCTGGCGTTCTGTTCAAACTGCCGTGCCGTGGCTTCTCTATCCATATCAGACCCGAGGCGCGCCAGAAAATCCCGCACCAGCGCGTTCAGGCTCGTACCATGCGCTGCCGCCCAGGTTCGGGCTTTTTCGACGACCTGCTCTTCTGCTGATAGTGTAATATTCATACTGCGCCTCCACGTATGTGTAGTATGTGTTACTTAATAAGTGTATGCAGCTACATTGCAGAAGTCAAGTCAGTGATTGGAGCGGTGGGGCGGGAGGCGAGTCAAAGAACTCTTCCGGGGGCAGGGACTGGACTCGCCTTCCGTTCGCCCGCAACCGGTACGCTCAAGCCGCTACGTTGGGGGCAGATCCCCCGTCTGCGGCGAGTCGCGCGATAAGGGGTCAGGTATTAAGAGCTCTTCCGGTGCAGGGGTAGGACTCGCCTTCCGTTCGCCCGCGATGGGCACGCTCAAGCGGCTACGTTGGGGGTAGATCCCCTGTCTGCGGCGAGTCGCGCACTGCATGGGCCTATGCATACAACTCTTCTGAAGCAGGGGTAGGACTCTCCCTCCGGCCTTCGCCATCCTGGCTCAGGCCTACGAGCGCCTTCGTTCGCTTCCGCGCGCATCCCTGCGCGCTCTTCCTCGCTACCGCTCGGCGCTCACTACGGTTCGAGTCCTACCCCGCTAGTTTAAAATTAAAGAACCGACCCAGTAGGATCGGTTCATTAATTTTAGCAGGGGTAGGACTCGAACCTACGACCTCCGGGTTATGAGCCCGACGAGCTGCCAACTGCTCTACCCTGCGTCGATGTTGGAACTAACATACAGAAAACGATAAAGAATGTCAATAGATTACAAGGGTTGATAGAAATAATGGGTGTTTTGCGAGATATTTTTGGGTGCGGGGCTAGGACATGGCACGCTATCTGTGCTAAGATACGGGTGCAATTAGTATTCCCTCGTCTTATCGGGTTCTTACGGAATTGAGAGGGAACCGTTTCGACAGCAGCGATTTTCGCTCCTTCGCAAACTGTACCCGGCACTCACACCGTCGCGTTCAAGGCCA
>JAIFMD010000044.1 GCA_020048755.1 Spirochaetota bacterium | reverse complement strand
CCACCGAAATAACCCAGTTCAAAACCTGACCATGCCCCTGTGGGGCTTGTAATACATTTTTAGCAACGAGACACAGAGAAGACGAGAAGAATAGAAAAAGTTAAAAAGACGAAGATGAAGATGAAGAATATGGCACAGAGACACAGAGAAGATGAGGTAAAAAGAAGAATTTAAAAGAAGGAAAAAGATGAAGAAAAGGAATGAAGTTCAAGACTCATTTCCTATCTCCTAAGCCTTTTCTTTATTCCCCTCTTCCTCATCTTCTCTGTGTCTCGTTGCGAATTTCTTAGTCTTTCTTCACCCTATACTTCTTGTCCTACCTCATCTTCTCTGTGGCTCTGTGCCAAAATTTCCTATCTTTGTTCGTCAGGGTTTTATGACGAAGTTGACCAGTTTTCCAGGTACTACTATCACCTTGACGATGTCCTTGCCGGAGAGGTGCTCGGCGACCTTGGGGTGGGCTTTGGCGCTGGCTTCCAGGGCGTCTTTGGCAGCGCTTTTGGCGGCCTTGAAATCGCCACGGAGTTTGCCGTTCACCTGCACGATGATCGTGTCCTCGTCGTCCTCGCAGAGGGCCTGGTCGTAGGAAGGCCAGGGCGCTTTTGACACGCTCTCCGTGTTGCCCATGTTGGCCCACAACTCCTCGGCGAGGTGCGGCGCATACGGTGAAACCAGGCGTACGAGGACCGACCACAGACTCCTCGGCAGCGTTTCGAGCCTGGCGGCCTCGGTGGACAGCACCATCATCGCGGAGATGGCCGTATTGAAGTTCAGCGTGTCGGTATCGCCGTTTACCTTCTTTATCGTACGGTGCATCAGCTTCAGGAGCTCCCCTGAAGGTTCGGTATCGGTCAGCGGCTTTTCAGACATAGCATAGAGACGCTCCAGGAACCGGGTAACGCCCACGAGGCCAGCGGTAATCCAGGGTTTGCTCACCTCGAGCGGTCCCATGAACATCTCGTAGAGCCTGAGCGCATCAGCGCCAAACTCCCTGACGATGTCGTCGGGGTTGACCACGTTGCCGCGGCTCTTTGACATCTTCTGGTTGTCCTCGCCCAGGATCATGCCCTGGTTGACGAGGCGCTGGAACGGTTCCTTTGTATTGACCAGGCCCAGGTCGAAGAGGACCTTGTGCCAGAAACGGGCGTACAGCAGGTGGAGCACCGCGTGTTCCACACCACCGACGTATAAGTCCACGGGCAGCCAGTAGTCAATCTTGTCCCGACCCACGAAGGCCTTCGTATTGGCGGGATCGAGGAAGCGCAGGTAGTACCAGCACGAACCGGCCCACTGGGGCATGGTATTGGTCTCGCGCTTTGCGCTTCCGCCACAGACCGGACAGGTGGTGGTCACCCAGTCAGTTATCTTGGCCAGCGGGCTCTCGCCGGTGCCCGACGGTTCATAGCTGGACACCGACGGCAGGGTCAGCGGCAGTTCCGATTCCGGAACCGTGACGACACCGCAGGCCGGGCAATGCACCACGGGAATGGGTTCGCCCCAGTAGCGCTGGCGGCTGAAGAGCCAGTCACGCAGCTTGTAGTTTATGGCAAGCTTGCCGAGCTTGCGCTCTTCCAGCCAGACCGTTATGGCTTTCTTCGCGGCCTCGGTATCAAGGCCGTCCAGGAAGCCTGAGTTGACGTTGACGCCGTCAGCCGCGGTGCACTCGGGCATGTCGCCAGCGCAGGGCACAGCCTTTCCGTCCGGTCCGGGCCTGGCCACCACCTCGATGATGGGCAGGCTGAAAGTTTTTGCGAACTCCCAGTCGCGCTCGTCGTGGGCGGGCACGGCCATGATGGCGCCGGTTCCGTAGGATGCCAGTACGTAGTCAGAGATCCATATCGGTATGCGCGCGTTGTTCACCGGGTTGATGGCATAGGCACCGGTAAAGACGCCGGTCTTGCCTTTGGCCAGGTCAGTACGCTCCAGGTCACTTTTCTTGGCAGCGGTATCAACATAGGCAGAGACCGCAGCCTTCTGTGCCGAGGTCGTGATCGTGCCGACGAGGGCGTGCTCGGGCGCCAGCACCATGTAGGTAGCGCCAAACAACGTGTCAGGCCTCGTGGTAAAGACTTCCAGCGCTTCACCTGAACCATCGACGCTGAAGACGACGCTGGCGCCTTCCGAGCGGCCTATCCAGTTGCGCTGCATGGCCTTGACCGGCTCGGGCCAGTCCAGTCCTTCCAGGTCCTCGAGCAGGCGATCCGCGTACGCGGTGATCTTCAGTATCCACTGGCGGATACGCTTGCGCGTCACTTTGGTGTGGCAACGGTCGCACTCGCCGTCCTTGACCTCTTCGTTGGCCAGTCCGGTCTTGCACGAGGGGCACCAGTTTATCGGCGCGTCTGATTCGTAGGCCAGACCCTTGTTGAACAGCTGGATGAATATCCACTGGGTCCACTTGTAGTAGTCAGCGTCGCAGGTGGAGACCTCGCGGTCCCAGTCGTAGGAGAACCCGAGGCTCTTGATCTGCTCGCGGAAACGGTTGATGTTGGCGGCGGTCGTAACCGCGGGATGGGTGCCGGTCTGGATGGCGTAGTTCTCTGCCGGGAGGCCAAAGGAGTCAAAGCCCATGGGATGGAGGATGTTGAAGCCATTCATGCGGAGGTAGCGGCAGTAGATGTCGGTGGCGGTGTAGCCTTCAGGATGCCCCACGTGGAGACCGGCGCCGGAGGGGTACGGGAACATGTCCAGCACGTAGCGCCGCTTGCTCTTAGGGATTGCCGGATCTTCAACCGCGCGGAAGGTCTTGTTGGCATCCCAGTATTTCTGCCACCTGGGTTCGATCTCGCTGAAAGGATACTTGGCCATGAATGTCGCTCCGTTGCTCAGGATGCGGCGAAGGGCGCTCGCGCGCCCCTCGTCTGTTTGAGTATTCCGGATCATACCTTATAGGTAGTAACGCGACAAGGCACCGCCAGCTGGTCTACAGCGTCGGCTCTATCGGTACGGGCTCCTCCAGCGTCGGAGGCGGAGCATCGTTGTTTGTGGGCCGTTCATAATGGATTATGAACTGCTCCCAGAAATCGTCCGCCCCGGACGCCATTTTCGGGATGGAGATCAGGATCATGTCGTTGCCGAACGGCACGGTGAATTTTGCCTCCAGCCGGTTGGCGGGATCCTGCGTTTCTATCCTGATGCGGTGCCCCTGGCCACGAACCATCAGCAGCTCCCGGTCACGAGCATAGAGCTCGATGGGTTTCTGGTTGTCGATAAAAACCTTTACCCGCCGCAGGGCCGGAATTGCACCATCGTTCAAGGATTTATTGTCCAGGAGGAAGGTGTGCGACCTGCCGTTGATGAACACGAACAGGGTCAATCCTACATACAGTACGAGAAGGCCAGCCTTCACGAAGCGGCGCCTCGTCCTGACGGCAGACCTGGCTGCGTTCCTGTCGGCCGCGTTCCTGTCTGCTTCGCTATTATCGGCTCCGCTCATACCGCACCTCCCTTTGCTGCCGGGTCAACGGTGTTCATGCGCAGGCCGGCGCGGTCTATCTCCACGCCGCGGCGTTTGCGCCAGGCATGCAGCACAAGGGCCAGTGCGATGGCGCCGTAGCTGAACGCGTCGCGGAAGTATTCGCCTATCTGTGCAGAACCGAAGAGCTCCGCGCCCGCGCGTGGCATGACGATGTACATCAGATGCAGGAGCACCACGCCGACGAACACGTTGGGTATTGTCGCCTTGGTAACCGATGCGCCGCCTACGAGTATGGCCGCCACCGCAAAGAAGCCTGTCTGGCGGTGCGCATTGTAGGTGGCCATGTTGCCCATGTTCTGCAGGAATATCACCTGGCCTATCATGGCCAGCACCGTGGACATGACGATCGCTATGATGCGCGTCGTCTCAACCGGTATGCCCGAGGCGTTGGACACAAGCTGGTCCTGGCCTATGGCGCGCATGTCCTGGCCCAGCTTTGTCTTGCGGAACCAGACTATGAACACGCAGAGCAGGCCAACGATGATGAAGGTGCCCACGGGAAAATTGAGGCCGAACAGCTTGACCATCATCATGTTGTCCAGGCTCTGCCTGACCGAATCGAGGTTCAATGTGTTGCGTATGCCGTAGCCGCGCGACAGCGTAATCGCCAGCGAGCGCATCGGTATCAGCGAGCCCATCAGGTACAGCACGACGAACTGGTACACACCGTCCATGAAGAAACCCAGGATGTAGCCGGTGGCCATTTCCCGGCCCTTGGCCCGGTTGAGCACCGCGCCGGCGGCCCAGCCCAGAATGATCGCTATGGGCAAGCCGACGAGAACCGAGAACCCCAGGCCCCAGACGCCGGAGATGTTCCAGTCCACCGCAAAAATGAGGCCTATTTCTCCAGCCATCGCACCGAGCACCATGCCGAAGTTCAGCCCCATGCCTGCCATGATGGGCAGAAGCAGGCTGAACACCAGAAACGAGTTGCGGCCGATGCGCGTGATGATGTCCTGGAGTATGTAGTTGGCGGACAGGCCGGATATCGGCGTTGCTATCGCGGTGAGTATGAGGAAGATCACGACGACGACATTGTCGGCGATGAACCTCCTGAAATCGAACTTCTTCTTCATTTCGTCACCTTCGTTTTACGCGTCAGGGCGTAGAGTATCATGCCGTTGGACAGCACGATGCGTATCACTTCTGACATGTCCGTCTGCAGAACGCTGTTGATTACGCTCGGGGTCATAGTCAGGATGCCCTGGAACAGGAACGTGCCGACGATCACGTTGAGCATCGACGCCTTGTTGACGCTGGCACCGCCGATGAGCAGGGCCGCTACGGCCGGAAAGGCCATGAACAGCGGCGCCTGGTACATTTGTATGAATCCGAAGCTCTGCTGGTAGACGAGTATGCCCACAGCGCCGAGCATCGTGGACAGCATGACGCTGATGGTGCGCATTTTGTCCGAAGAAACACCGCCGGCCCTGGCGAAGTCGGGATTGGAGCCGACGGCCGTCATGGCGGTACCGGTCTTGGAACGGAAGAACAGGTATACGAGGAAGGCGCAGAACAGGGCAAACAGTATCATGCCAGTGGGAAACACGAAGTTCTCGCCTATCCTTACGGCCATAAAGTCGTTGAGGATGCGGCTCCAGAAGTTGTCCAGCGTTATGGTAGTGCGCAGGCCCTTGCCGGTGTAGCCCCAGACCATGGCCGGGCTCGAGTACGGCAGGAGCAGCCACAGTATTGAAAAGAACGTGACCAGCGAGAAGCCGACGTACATGGCTATCGTCATCTCTTCGCCCTTGACCTTGTTCAGGAGCTGTCCGTAGAGCCAGCCGAACAGAGCCGCAATGGGCAGGCAGATGGCAACGGCCCCGAAGAAGCCAAACCAGCCGGTCAGACCTATCTGCATGGCTATAGTCGCGCCGAGCAGACCGGCAATGATGCCGACGGGCAGGCCGAAGTTCAGTCCGCAACCGGCCTGCACCATCGGGACGAGGGCCAGCACGAGGATGGCGTTCTGGCCGAAGCGGTTGAGGGTATCGGACAGCGACATGCTGATGCTGACACCCACGAACGGTGCAACAATGAACAGCGTGATGAGGAAGAAGAATATGATGATGCGCGGCCAGCCAAAATCTGCCGCGAATTCCTTTATCTTAAGCACGCGCGGCCTCCTCTTTTACTGCACCGGCCATGAGCAGGCCGAACTCCGCGATGTCGGCATCTGGCGGCAGGATGCCGGCTATGCGGCCCTCGTCGACTATGGCGACTCGGTCACAGATGGATCTCAGTTCCTCGAGTTCGCTTGAAACCATCACAATGGTCGTGCCGAAATCACGGTTGTAATGGCGCAAAGACTGCAACACCAGTTCCTTGGCCCCCACGTCTATGCCCCGCGTTGGTTCACTGACGCCGGAAAGTTCCTTGGCAAACTGCTTTGGTCCGGTACATTTAATGGAAAGTTGCTCGATGTATTCCTGGGCCAGCTTGCGCAGGCCATTCTCGTCACGCAGCTTGAGGAGGCCGCCGAGGTAGGATTTAAGGTACTGGCCATGTATCTGCATGGCGGTAAAACCGATGTTCCACTCCAGGCTCTCGTCCAGAAGCAGGCCCACACCGCGGCGGTCTTCAGAAACGAAGGACATGCCCAGCGACAAGGCTCCACGTGGATCATTGAGCGGTACCTGCTTGCCATGAAGCTGGACTGATCCGCCACCGGCGTACAGGCCCATAATGCCATTTGGAATACCAAGCTTGCCTTGTCCTGCCAGCCCGCCGATGCCGAAGATCTCGCCTTCGCGCACCGTGAAGGAAACGTCGCGGACGGCCTCGCCGGGCATGTCCACCCAGAGCCGCTCTACCTTGAGCGCCTCGCCCTTGAACGAACGCGTGGCGAGGTCAGGGCGCTTCGTCTCTACCGAGCGGCCTACCATCCAGGCGGCGATGTCGCGGACCGAAGTGCCCGGCCCCGGAGTATCCTTGACGACGCGGCCATCGCGGAGCACGACGATGGTGTCAGCTACCGAGGCAACCTCGTGCAGGCGGTGCGATATGAAGATTATGGAAATGCCCTGCGCGGCCAGGCGCCGGAGCGCCTGGAGGAGTATCTCCGCCTCGGTCTCGGTGAGCACTGCGGTTGGCTCGTCGAGCACCAGGAGCCTGACGTTCTCGCGGTTTATCTCGCGGGCAATCTCGGTAAACTGCTTGTGGCCCACAGGCATTTCAGAGACGAGCGTCTCTGGATCAAGCTTGACGCCGAGCCTGTCTATGGCCTTCGTTGCGCTGTCGCGCATCGCAGTACGGTCCAGGACACTCATGCGGTCGCCAAACACCTCGCAGGCAAAGTTGGCTTTCATCGGCTCACGGTTGAGCACGATGTTCTCGGCGGTCGTAAAGCCCGGTATCAGCGAAAACTCCTGATGCACCATGCCGATGCCGGCATCGAGCGCATCAAAGGGGCTCTTGAACTTGACCGGCTTGC
>JAIFMD010000191.1 GCA_020048755.1 Spirochaetota bacterium | reverse complement strand
GAAAGCCCTCCGAGCCTCCTTCCCGTCACCGATGCGCACGACGACCGCCGGGGACCCTTCGCCGTTGGCTACCGGTCGGAGCTTTTTACCAGGATTACCGCCACACCCGCGTTCTTTCCGTATTTCGACTTTGCAGCAGTGTATGCCGCAGGCTCCACAAAGTGGCCGGTGGTCATGGAGCTTAAAAAGGAGAAGCCGGTACGGGAACAGCCTGCGCAGTTGCTCAGGCTTGCAAAAGAAACGCTGGTTTTCAGCGACAGAGTACCGTAACCCTCAAGGATACAAGATGGAAATTCTTACAGACACGGTTCTGGTCATTTTTGGCATCACCGGCGACCTTGCCAGGCGCAAGCTGCTTCCCGCGCTCTACCATCTCGCCGAGGAGGCGATGCTGCCGGCGACTTTCCATATCACGGGAATTTCCCGCCAGAGCACGTCGGTGGCCGACATACTCGCGCTGATCAAGGCGCGCACCGGCAAGGATGAAAGCACTGCGCCAGCCGTGTTCGCCCGGCTTGAAAAAATGCTGTCGATAGTCCACATGAACATCGGGGATCCGACCGATTACGACAGACTCTCAGCCGAGCTCGGGCGTATCGAAGAGAACGCCGGCCGCGCCATGAACCGCCTGTTTTATCTGGCTATCCCCGCCAGCCTGTTCGATACCGTTACCGCGCGGCTAGCAGAAAAGGATTTCAACGTCCATGAAAAGGGGAATCGCGAATGCCGCTTCCTCATTGAAAAGCCATTCGGCTTCGACCTCGCTTCTGCGAAGGAACTGATAGCTGGTCTTGCGTCGCGCTTCGACGAATCGCAGATATATCGCATCGACCATTACCTGGCAAAGGAAACCGCGCAGAACATCCTCGCCTTCCGTTTCGAGAATCCACTTTTCTGCGGCACCTGGAACCGCAATCACATCAGCCACATCATGATAACGGCGGTCGAGTCCATCGGCATAGAAGGCCGCACCGCTTTCTATGAAAACATGGGAGCGATGCGCGATCTCGTGCAGAGCCACCTCCTGCAACTTCTGGCCCTCGTCACGATGAACAAACCCGCGTCCATGAGTTCCGACGACATCCACCGGCAGAAAGAAATCCTCCTTGCGCACATAAGGCCGCCGGATCGTGCTCTCATGGAACGGGACACGGTGCGTGCGCAGTACGCAAGCTATCGCGAAGAAGCCGGGAACCCGGATAGCCTCACGGAAACCTATGCCGCCCTGCGCCTTTCCATAGATACAGAAGAATGGCGGGGAGTCCCTGTGTTCATTCGGACGGGCAAGGCGCTGCGGGAAAAAATCACGGAGATTACGCTTGTATTCTCCAGTCTCCGGAGTCCTGGCAAGAAAAATTATCTGACGATACGCATCCAGCCAAACGAGGGCATCGTGATCGACCTGCACATAAAGAAGCCGGGGTTCGCCAGCGAGATCGAGCAGGTGCAGCTGGACTTCTGCTACACGGACATGCTGAACGCAAGCCATCCGGATGCGTACGAGCGTGTGCTCGTAGATGCGATGCGCGGTGACCGTTCACTCTTTGCCACAAGTGACGAGGTACTCTCATGCTGGCGCATCAGCGAGCCGGTTCTTACCGCATGGTCGGAAGACGGGTTTCCACTTTCAGTATACGAGAACAATTCCTGGGGCCCTGAAACTGCCGACCGCATGATTCAGGCTGCCGGACTGGAATGGCTGTCTGACACGCATACGGTGTGTTCGACTCCCCGGATCATCGCGCGCAATGTATAATCGTGTTGACACACATACAGCCACCGCAGATACTCCTTTCCAATGAACCGAATTAAGCGTTCCTTGTTCGTGTCGTGCATAGGTGCCCTGATAGCGCTTTTTGCATTCTTCATCGAATTCAGCAATCAACCCTATTACCACAGCGGCCTGAGCGTGGTACTGAGGGATGAAGGCTTCCGGGTAACCGCTGTGGCTCCTGGTTCCAGCGCAGAACGAAACGGATTCCGGATCGGGATGATGCTCGTCGAGGCTGATGGCCTGGACACACGGGAGCTTTCAAGGCTTTCCAACGCTGACATATCAGCCTTCCTCGCCGTCTCGACACGGCTGTTCAGGATAGGTTCCAGCCTTGAAATGCGCACCGATACGGGCTCCGTACATACGCTGGACATCACGAGGCAACCCTGGGCACTGCGGGCTCAACTCCTGCACAGGGAGGTACTGAGCAATCTGCTTGTCGGCACGCTTTTCATACTGTCCGGCATCTGGCTTTTATCGGTTGGCAAGAACAACGAAGCGACCAGGTGGTTTACGGCTTTTACCATCGCGGCAGCCCTGGCTGTTGGCAGTTCCTTCTTCAGTTCATACTGGTCGAGTGGATTCCTCGCGTTGCGGTTCATCCTGCTTGATGTGTCTGGCGCAAGCGCCGTGTGCTTGCTGGCAGGATTCCTGTACCGCTTTCCCGACCGGCATGAACTCAGGCCAGTCAGGCTTTTTGCCTTGCCTGCCGGCATTTTTACACTCAAATCCACACTCATCGTCACCGGCCTGATAAAGCCTTACAACAACGCCGCATACGTCATACATATATTCATCGCCATAGGCCTGATCCTCATAATAATCCTGCTGACGCGCCGCTACCATGAAACCGGAGCCGGCGGCAAGCGCAAGTTGCGGTGGATACTCGCGGGAGTAGCGCTGAGCATACTCCCGTACCTGTTCTACGTACTCTCGGTATTCCTCCGGGCCAACATCCTGTCCGATACAACTGAAATCCTGAATTACATCGCCTCGTTCAGCCTCGTCCTCTTCCCCGTGTTCGTGGTTATCGGTGTCGTCCGCTACAATCTGTTTGATATCGACCAGTTCCTCAACCGCTTTACGGTGTACTTTTTCCTGGCCTTCATTGCTACTGCCATCTATACCATTCTGTTCCTGTTTTTCTTTGAATCGAGTCTGAGCCTCGACATCTATTTCGTACTCCTATTGACGGCTTTTGCCGCACCCTGGCTCTACCTGAAGCTCGATGCGTTCATGCAGCGTTTCCTGTGGAGGGGGCGCAAGGACAAGAACCACATACTCCTCGAGATGGAACAGGAACTCAACGGTAAAGTCAGGGCCGCCGAGGTGTACCCGATAGTCGGCGCGGCCATGATGTCTGCCTTTGCTCCTTCACACATCGAGATTTCCCGGGTCAAGGACGGTATCGAATCATGCCAGTACAGGTACCCTCCTGAATCGTGCGCCCAGGATGGCGACGATTCCAGTGGCCTCTACCTGCCGCTGGGCTCCATGGGTGGTGCTGACTGTTTCCTGAGTCTAGGCAAGAAGAAGGACGACGACATCTTTACCAAGTACGAGCAGTTGCTACTGCGCGGCGCGTGCGCGCAGGTAGAAAAGGCACTCGATACCTGCGAACTGTACACCAAGCTGCAGGAATCACTGGTCAATGAATCCAAAGCACAACGGACAACCATCCTGACGCTCGCAAAACTGACAGAATACAGGGACAACGAAACCGGCAGGCATCTGGAACGCATCCAGGAGTATACCCGTCTCATAGCCAACCGCTACAGAGTCACCAACCTCGAGGCCTCATACCTGACGGCGGAATACATCGATGCACTGTGCCTGTCCGCCATACTCCACGACATCGGCAAGGTCGGTATTCCCGATGCCATCCTGCTCAAGCCAGGCAAGCTGACTCCTGAGGAATTCACCACCATAAAGCAGCATTCCAGCATAGGCGGCAAGGTACTGGAAGAAGCCGAAGCTTTTGACCCTGAACGTTCCTTCCTCACCATTGGCAAGCTCGTAGCCTACCATCATCACGAGAAGTGGGATGGTTCGGGGTATCCCCTCGGCCTTGCCGGCGAGGCCATTCCGCTGTCGGCGCGCATCGTCGCGGTTGCGGACGTTTACGATGCGCTGCGGTCCCACAGGCCGTACAAGGACGCATTGTCACACGCTGATGCCCTCGCGATCATCGCCGAAGGCAAGGGTAGCCACTTTGACCCAGCCCTCGTCGATGCTTTCATGGACATTGAAATTGACGTAGACGCTATAATCAGGCATAGCTGAATATTTCAAATCCAGTGGAGGTAATCAGATGAGTTACAGTTCAGTACTCGGCACCACGGTAACGAACACCCGCCTCAGGTCTCCCGCCCATGTCACCGACGTCTCCGGCATGTGCGCCGTCTGCACGGCGGATTGTGAAGGTCCCTGCGAGATAGGCCTCTCTGCCCTGCGGGGCGCCGAGGCTCTTCTGCCGTTTGCCGCCGACAAGAACCAGTTTGCCTCGGAAAAACGCTACCCGCTTGATTTTTCACACTTCAACATCAACGGTCGCGTATTCGGTGCAGCCGGGTTGCCGGCAGACCCGTATCAGGCGACCTATCCAAACGCTGACATAGCTTCCACCTTCGGACGCGCCGGAAGTACGGTTCCCATCAAGGCACCGTTCATATTGCCGGCGATGGCAAAGCTTGCCTGGCACGAATACTTCGCTGGCGCTGCGCTCTCCGGCGTGCCTGTGGTCATAGGCGAAGATGTCATAGCCAAGGATCCGGGCCTCGTCATGGACGGGCATACGGTGGTAGAGGCTCCACTCGTAGCCCGTATGGTCGAGTCATTCCGGCGCTACCGGCGTGGCTTTGGCGACATAGTACTGCAGGCAAACTACGACGATGAGTACCATGGTCTGCTTGAGTATGCCATCGGCAAGCTTGGCGTCGAATCGGTGGAACTCAAGTTCGGGCAGGCCGCCAAGGGCATCCAGGGCATGGGGCGGGTTCCAAAACTGGAAGACGCGCTGCGCTTTAAAAAACTCGGCTGGCTCGTGCTGCCCGATCCCACAGACCCCGCGGTCGCGGAAGCCTGCGCCAGGGGTGTAGGCCCGGTTTTCGAGAAGATAGGCAAGCTGCCGATGTGGACACCGGAACACCTCATCAGGCGAGTCGCCGTATTGCGTGGGCTTGGTGCCCGGCGCGTCTGCTTCAAGACCGGCCCCTTTGATCCACGGGACCTCGCCACCATACTTGAAACGGCTTCGGAGGCTGGCGTCGACCTGGTCACGCTGGATGGAGCAGGCGGTGGAACCGGCCACAGTCCGGTCAAGATGATGAATGAATGGGGCATCCCCACGGTATCGCTTGAATGCATCGTGCACAGGATCATGAGCCGCCTTGCCAGGGACAGGAAGCCGTTGCCCGCGATAGCCATGGCTGGCGGCTTTGCGACTGAAGACCAGGTGTACAAAGGCCTGGCCCTCGGCGCACCCCATGTCGGGCTCATAGCCCTGGGACGCGCCTCCATGGCGGCCGCGATGGTAGGCAGGCAGGTTGGCGAGGCCTTGAAGAACGGCACCGTACCCAAGGACTATGCGCGTTTCGGTTCCACCAGAGAAGAACTGTTTGCCGACCTGCGGCTGCTGCGGGCCGATTATGGAGACGAAACCTCGACCATTCCGACGGGCGCCGTAGGTGTGTATTCGTATCTGAACCGCGTTTCCGACGGGCTGCGCATGCTCATGGCCCTCAACCGCAAATTTGCCCTCAGGCACATAGAGCGCCAGGACATCGTGCCGCTCACTGAAGCGGCGGCTAAAGCCTCCGGACTCGCCACCTACGAGGAATTGCTCGACGCTGCTTGGTAGAAATCTATATATTCAAAATAGGAGATGCAACATGGTAGATACATCGAGGGCAGGCGCCTATGAACGTCTGTATGAACAATTGAAGCCATTGATCGATGAAAAATCTCCTGATCTCATATCGGGTATGGCAACGGTTGCCGCCCTGCTGCACGCAAAACTCAGGCATCATTTCTGGACCGGTTTTTACTTCGTTGCCGGCGACGATGAACTGCATGTGGGGCCGTATCAGGGCGCTGTAGCCTGTCAGGTGCTCAAGGGGCGCGGCGTCTGCCTGGAAGCCGTCAAGCGGAAAGCGGCCGTCGTCGTTCCAGACGTCGAGGCGTTTCCGGGGCATATCGCCTGCGATTCCCGCTCAAAGAGCGAGCTCGTAAT
>JAIFMD010000200.1 GCA_020048755.1 Spirochaetota bacterium | reverse complement strand
CATGAAACTCATGGTTTTCGACATTGAACGATACGCAACAGAAGACGGCCCAGGCATACGCACCGTCATATTCCTGAAGGGCTGCAATCTTCGCTGCCTGTGGTGCCAGAATCCGGAATCGCATGATAGCAGGCCGCAGATAATGTATTACCGCAATCAATGCGTCGCCTGCGGCAGGTGCGTCAAAGCCTGCCCGGTCGGAGCGGTCTCCGAGAGGGAGCCGTACGGTTACATCACCGATCACGGGACCTGTACCAGGTGCGGCGCTTGCGTTGATGCTTGCCTGGCTGGAGCGCGAAGCCGTATCGGTAAGGAGCTGTCCCCAGAAGAGCTGATGGTGGAAATTGAGAAAGACCACCAGTATTATGATGCGTCTGGCGGCGGGGTGACGGTCTCCGGTGGAGAACCGCTGTTGCAGGCGGACGGTCTGGCGCTACTTTTCAGGCTTTGTAAAGCGGCAGGCATATCCACGGCAATTGAAACGGCTGGACAGGTGCCCTACGAAAAGCTCCAGCAACTATTCCCTCTGCTGGACTTGCTGTTTTTTGATATGAAACATATCGACGAGCACATGCATCAAAAATGGACTGGAGCCTCTCTGGAACGTATTTTGGCCAACCTTAAAAAAACGAGCCAGTCTTTTCCGAACCTGATCGTCCGCATTCCCATCATACCGGGGTTCAATGATACAGCCGATGTGCTTGGCCGCATGTTTGACTTTCTTTCCCGTGATACCGCCGTACGCCGAGTACAGTTGCTTCCATTCCATCGTCTTGGTCTGAACAAGTACGAGGGATTGGGGCTCCAATACGTGATGAAGGAGGTCCGGAACCTGGACAAGAGCGATTGCGAACCCTTCGCCGTCCTGGGCCGGGCCAGGGGCCTCGAGGTACATGTAGGTGCGGGGGGGACATGAAGGGCCTGGACCTGGCTCTCGGATACTATACCGATGTAATCTTGCCGGCGTTCAGCACACGGTTTCCTGATGTACTGGACAACCTGGCGTTCGGTCTGGTCGGGCCTGGTTCCGAGTGTTATGGCTTTGACGATGTCGTTTCACGGGATCACGATTGGGGGCCGCGCGTCTGCATCTGGCTGCCCGAAGCATTGTACCAGAATGATGGAATGGTTCTGCAAGAGACATACGATGGCTTGCCTCCCGTATATAAGGGTTTTGGACCGATTTGCCATCTGGATACACGCATGCGACGCGATGGCGTGCTTTCCATAGAGCGTTTTTATCGATCGTATCTCGGAACGGCCGAATGTCCTGTAACGAACAGGGATTGGCTTGTGGTACCCGAGGAATCACTGTCAGTCTGCACGAACGGGATGGTGTTTTCAGATTCCAACGGACAATTCTCGGCAATGAGGCAGCGACTGCTGGCCTATTATCCCCGCGATATTGTCATTAAAAAACTGGCTTGCCGGCTCAAGGACGCTGGCCAGAGCGGGCAGTATAATCTGTGGCGCTCAATGCACCGCGAAGATGTACTGGCGTCAGCATATTTCAAGCAGCAGTTTCTCATCGAGGCCGCATCGATAGTCTACATTCTGCATCATACTTTCAGGCCCTTCAAAAAATGGCTGTTTCGGGGACTTCGAAACTTTGGCGACGTTGGCTCAGCCTTTATCGAATGCTTTGAATCGTTACAGGGAGCTGATGACGACAAGGCTTTGAAGAAAGCGGTTTCAAAAACGGTAGACCTGCTTGTCGAATCCATTGCTCAGTTCGATGCGGGGATAGCCAACAAGGATTCACTCTATGACAGCGGAGTTGCGTTGGAAAACAGCCTGGCGGATAGGGAGCTTCGTGAAGATCTTTATACTATAGAATAGGAGGGGCGTATGAGCGACGAACGAAAGAAGATTATAGAAAGGATTCTTGAGTACGAAGCTGAAATGTTTCTTCGCGTACCTGTGGACGAGGAACCTTCGTGTCGTGCTCGCATGCAAGATATGATACTCCACCGGCGTGCACAATTCGCCGGCTGGTCCGATACAACGTGTCTCAGTTACCTGGATGATCTGGAAAGAGCCAAAGCCTCGGGGATGAATCTGATGACCCTAAAATATGCCCGTATGGACAAGCTCATCAATCCACTGAGCGAAAACCCTTGTATCGGAGAAATTCTGGACCGCTTCATTACATGGCAGCGGGACTTTATCAGTCAGTATCCGGTGATCATGCAGGGAGGAAGGGATATCGCCGGCTTTGCCAGGTATCTGAGGGCGGAATTGGAAACCTATTCTGGAAAAACCCTTGAATTATTACTGGCGGATGTTGTAAAAGCGGAGCAGGAAAAAGGCAATCTATCCATTGCTGTCTACCGTGAGTTGGCGCGGCAGTCAGGGTTTTCATCCCTGGACGACATGGAGAAAGCACTCTCCATCCAGAATCATTGACAGACAAATTTTCATCCTGCTACAGGTCAGGTTGAACCCAACTCGCCGTATAACCCGTTCTTCTCGAGCTCGCTGACGATCGCGTCACTGAACCAGGCAAGCTCCTCGGGCTTGTCGCCCTGGCGGAGCGTTCTGTAGCGGAGATCTTTCATGTAGTCAACTTCCTCAAGCGCGTCCAGCTGGATGAGGCGCGGCATCACCGGATTTCAGCCAGGCTCAGTCCGAAGCGCCTGAACCTGGAATATACTCCGATGTCCGCGGTGGCCAGTTCCGCGTTTGCTTTGATGGCTGCGGTGGCGACCATGATGATGCCACGCAGTACCTGCTTGCAGTCAGTCGCCTTGAACAAACGTGCTGCTTCCGCTGCGTGATCGGCGGTGAAGGGCAGAACGCGGTCCTGCAACAATGACTGGACGATCCGAATGCCGTCGTCGTCGACGGGACCGCACAAGAACTCGTTCCAGCTGAGGCTGGAGGTACACAGGTGGACGCCTGCCTGGTACCACGCCAGGACGCGCACTGACTCGGGGCTGTCGGCTACGAGTATGCGGAGCAGGTAACCGGTATCGAGCAGTATCACGGTGTCCTTCCAGATAATTCATTGAGCCAGACATCCACCGAGCTGGCACTGATGCCTCCGAGGGTTTGATAGGAAATGAGCTGGCGAACCGTCACGCCTGAATCTGCGGTAGACTCTGTGTCGGCCTTCTCCAGTGCGCGTCGCACCACCTCGGCCTGCGAGACATGCCAGATCCCCGCAAGTTTTTTGAGCCGTAGTATCGTTGCCTCGTCCAGCGAAAAGCTGGTCCTGTGTTCCATTATAGCCATACCATAAGTAGGTAACATAACAGGATTGCGTGCAAGACTGTCCATTGACCTTTGCAGGCATCACAGGCGTAGCAGCATCCTGATGGCCGCGGGAGTCTGCATCCAGTTCAATGTCCTGGTGTCTGACTCACCCGGAGTTCTGCAGGTTACGCAGGGTTCCGGTACAATGTTGACAAAGCGACCCTTTCATATAGACTGAAACTTGATCTGCCTTTGGCTTCCGGGCTTTCCATTGTACGGGATGGTCGGTGAGCCTTGTATTGTAGAAGGAGAACCCATGATAAAGATGCTGATAGCATATGCCAGCTGGACCGGCGCTACCCGTACCGTGGCCGAGGCGATAGGCGAGGTGTTGCGGACCTCCGGGATGGATGTCGATGTCAGCCGGGCCGGGGCTGCCAGGGATATCAGCCAGTATCAGGCGTGCATCGTCTGCGCTTCTGTGCACATGGGGCAGCTGCCCGGTGAGATCAAGCGCTTCATCAAGTCAAACCGCACGTTGTTGGCCGGCGTGTCCGTGGCATATTGCGTTGTCTGTCTTGCCGTTACGGACGGGAAGGAAGAAAACCGCAAGGCGGTATTGGGCTATGTCGACAAAATGCGTCAGATCGCGCCTGAGGTCGTTCCAGTAACCGACGTGGCAGTATTCGGAGGAGCGGTTCTTGCCGATACGCCAGAGTTCAAGCGCCTGTTCCCGCTGCTGAAAAAACCTGTCAGGTCTATGGCGGCCCAGCCTGATCACCGCGACTGGGAGGCAATCCGGAGCTGGGCCGCAGCGCTTGTGCCGAAATTGACCACGGCGTAGCACGGGTGTTCCCGTGCAGGTTGCTGAACGGTACGTACACCCGGAGGACAAACCATGGATGGCAGCATTGAACTGATACGAGTGAGTGCGGGAAACCTGGACGAGCACGGCTTCTTCTGCTACATGAGCAAGCGCAAGGCCCCTGGGTACGCCCAGAAACACGCGTGGCTCAAGGCCCGCTTCGCCGAAGGATTGAAGCTGAACATGCTGCACGAAACCGGCGGGCGCACCGTAGGGTTCATTGAATATATACCTGGCGAACATGCCTGGCGGGCGGTCAATGCCCCGGGGTATCTGGTCATCCATTGCCTGTGGGTAGTCGGCAAAGGAAAGGGCAAAGGGTATGGCGCGCTCCTGCTGCAGACCTGCCTGGATGACGCGCGCGCCGGGAACCACAGCGGCGTGGTGATGCTGGTCAGCGACGGGGTATGGCTTGCAAAGAAGGACATATTCCTGAAGCATGGCTTCGAAGATATTGCGCAGGCTCCTCCGTCGTTCCACCTGTTGGTCCATCGCTTCGGCAAGGCCCCCCTCCCTAGTTTTCCCGAGGATTGGGAGGCCCGGGCCGCTTGCTTCGGCGCGGGGCTTACCGTCATCCGAACGTCCCAATGTCCATACATAGAAGATGCCACGAACCTGGCCCTGAAGTACGCGGCAACAAAAGGCATTACAGCCCGGGTGGCAACCTTCCAGTCGGCACAAGAAGTGCAGGAACAATCGCCGAGCCCCTACGGCGTCTTCGGTATCGTGCTTAACGGCAGGCTGCTCTCATATCACTATCTGCAGGGCAAGGATTTCGACCAGCGCATCCCTTGATGTAATCAGGGGCGGAGTTTTGCTGAGGGCGTTTCCATGCAGGGTTCAGCCCGGACTGTTTCCCTCGCCGTGACATCCGCGGGCAGCAGGATGTGAAACAGGAGCGGTACGATGATGGTAGAGTCTGTGTGACTCGGGTACCTGTTTCCTTTCCTGACCCGGCCTAATCTATAAGCACCACGATATTGCCTCGCTTGCGGCTCGAATCCACGAGCCTATGCGCTTCGGGCACGTCTTCCAGGCGTATGCGGCGGTCGATGAAAGGCCGGATCCGGCCTTCTGACGCCAGCCTTACGAGGTAGCGAAGTTCGTAGACCTTCTCGGAGGTGGGGCTGCGAACGGATACGTACGCGCCGCCCTTTACGAGGATCGGGGAACAGGCGCCACGTGACAGCTTCCCTACGGCGTCGAAGACGACGTCCTGGGCGCCGGCTTCGGACAGGGCCTGGCTTTTGTAATCGAGGACCCGTGTCGCGCCGAGCGAGCTGACCATGTCGGAGTTGACGGCGCCGCAGAACGCGGTGACGGTCGCGCCGTGCCGCGCGGCCAGCTGGACGGCACAGGATCCTACCGATCCGGACGCGCCGTACACCATAACGCGCCGGCCTTCCAGCGGGCCCGCCTTCCCGAGAAGCTGCCACGCGGTCATCGCGCCGACCGGGAGCGCTGCGCCTTCCTCGAAAGACAGGCTGTCGGGCAATTTCGTCAGGACGCCCATGCGGCTCCGCACCGGCACCACGACGAACTCGGCGTTTGCGCCGCGCGCCAGGCCAGTCGTCGTGCCCATGACGCGGTCGCCTGCGGCATATTCCGTGACTCCGGGACCTAGTTCTTCCACGACACCGGAAAACTCAACACCGGGGATTTCCATTGGCTTGAAGCCGAACAGCAGGCCGAGCGGTACGAGGATGATGCGCGACATGGCCCGGAGCTTGGCGTCGCCGGCGGTCACCGTGGCCGCCTTGACCTTGACGAGCAGTTCACCGCGACGTGGCTTGGGCTTTTTGATCTCGACCAGCGCAAGGACTTCCGGGCCGCCTGACGCCATAGTAGGATGACGCGCCGTTGTGGTACGTGAAGACCGTGTCGTAGCGGCGATCGCAGAAGAGCGCTCCGCCGAGCTTCCTGATGGCGGCGGGCGTATGTATCCAGCTTGAGGTTTTTATGTCGAACTCTCCGAGCTTCTGGAGGTCACGGTATTGTCCTTCACTGAGGAGTTCGACGCCCATGGTCACTGCCATGTCGATGGCGTTGTCCCCCGGCTTGAATTCCTTTCTGGATTCAAGGCCCTCCTTGTCGTAGCAGATGCTTCTGCGGCCCTTGGGGCTTTCTGTCGAACAATCAACGTATAGATATTCGCCAGTCTCCGGGTCAGTGCCGACAACATCGGGTTCGCCGCCGGTCCTCTCCATTTCACTAATTGACCACAGCTTTTCCGGGTTGGCTTTCAGCTTCGCAAGCACGCCTGCCCATGCGACACCCTTGTGTCGGCCCATGTTACTCTCGAAACGTTTCTGGAGGATGTCGAGCAACTCATCGCGCTGTTTTTAGTCTATACCTTTGGTTTGGTGCATTGCTGTTCCTGCCTTTTCGCTTTACGTGCCAAGAGCCAATCGTAGCCCATAATTCCTGAATCCCAAGAAGTGCTCGATGTTGCCGGTGGCCAGGTCCGCGTTGGCGATGATGGCGGCGGCGGCTATCATCGAGTCGACCCGCAGGTGGCGCTTCCGCCCGGTAGCGTTGAACAGCCTGGCTGATTCTGTGGCTTGATCCGTTGTGTACGGAAGTATGCGATCCTGCAGCAAGGACTGGACTACCAGCACGCCTTCGTCGTCCACCGGGCCGCACAGGAATTCATACCAGGCGATGCTTGAGGTGCACAGGTCCTCGCCTGCCTGGAACCAGTCGACGATCCGTTCCGACTCGACGCTGTCCGGCACCAAGGCCCGGATCCCATGTAGGCAGCCGCCGTGCCTTCGTCGAGGCCTCCACGCGCGTGATAGGAGCGCAGGTGCCCGAGTGCCGCGTCGGTTTCGGCCCTTGCCGTTGCTTCGGCTTTTTCAATTGCTCGCCGCACGACTTCAGCCTGGGATACATGCCAGATTCCCGCCAGCTTCCTGAGCCTGAGTATGGTGGTTTCATCCAGCGCAAAGCTGGTGCGGTGTTCCATGACTGCCATACCATAAGTATGCGACATATAATGTGGCACTTCAAGTACCTTGTCAGAACAGCCACCGGTCCTGCATTGACAGCTATGATATTTAGTACCATACTAACTATGATACAAAGTAACATAGTGGAAGGTACACATGAATGTGACAGTCATTTCAATCAACGCGCTGGCCCTGGTGCTTCTTGCCGTTTCT
>JAIFMD010000202.1 GCA_020048755.1 Spirochaetota bacterium | reverse complement strand
CCGCCAGTCCTATGCGGGAGAATCCCAGGGCTCCGGCGCCGGCACCCGAGCCGAGGGCTATGGCGAGCACTGCGCCAAAGGCTGCGCCGCCTGAACTGCCTATGACGTAAGGGTCGGCGAGCGGGTTTCTGAAAAGCCCCTGGAACACGGCGCCCGAGGCGGCCAGCGACGCGCCTACGGCCGCGGCGAGGCACGCCCGGGCGAAGCGGAGCCGCACGATGACCGTCGCCGTGGAGGGTTCAGCGCTGGCACCTGAGAACAGTGCGGCCAGCGCCTCGGCGGGGGACAGCCGAACGGCGCCGAGTGCGAGCGCCATCGCCAGTGCGGCAAAGAGGGCTGCGGCGAGGCCGCCGTAAGCAAGGGCTGCGCGCGTGCGGTCGCCTGCGTCGTTCACCTGAACAGCTCGGGGTAGAGCGCTTTTGCCATCAATTCGGCCGCATCGACGAAGCGCGGGCCGGCCCGCGCGACTATGTCGCCGTCCAGAAACACTACGCGGCCTGCCTGCACGGCCTTGAGCGAGGTCCAGCCGGTGCGCCTGGCGAGCCGCTCCGGGGTCAGAGCTTCACCGTGGCTGTCCGCGGCCATGATGTAGTCGGGATTGCGCGCGAGCACCGCCTCGAAGCTGACCACGGGCCAGTCCGCGGTGGAGTCGGCAAAGCAGTTGCGCCCGCCTGCCGCCACGATGATCTGGCCGGTAAAGGTGTTCGGGCCGGCGCTCATCAACGGCTCGTCCCAAGTTTCCCAGAACACGAGCGGGCGCCTGTCAGCGGGAACCGAGGCGGTTTTAGCCTGTATGGAAGCAAGCCTGGACTTCATCGAGGCAATGAGTGTGCTTGCGGTGGCTTCGCTGCCGGCAATACGGCCAACCAGTTCTATCGTCGAATATACAGCATTGAAATCAGTAGCCGGGAGGGCCGCAAAGCGCAGGCCGGCGCGTTCGAACTGTGTGGCCAGCTGGCCGTGGGCGGAGAGGCTGCCGACGATCAGGTCCGGCCTGAGCGCAACGATGGCCTCGATGCTGATGGTCTTGGCCGAGAAGCCGCCGACCTTGGGTACGCTGGCTGCGGCTGCCGGGTAGTTGCAGTACGTGGTGTTGCCGACAACCCTGTCCCCGGCGCCTGCCGCGTACAGTATCTCGGTCAGTTCAGGCGAAAGCGACACGATGCGCGCCGCCTTGGCGGGCAGCGTTATCGTCGCGCCGCGTTCATCCTTGAACGACAGCGGGGCGCCCGCCGGAGTGGTTGCCGGCGCGGCCGAGGCCTGCGTCGCGGCAATGAGTCCGGCCGCGAGGGCCAGAACGAGTGTGCGTGTGCGTTTCATCGATATCCTCCAGAGTATTCGACCGCGGGCGGTCGTAGTGGAGGAACGTTCCTGATTGGTGTTGGTTCGACGGGCCGCGGGGCGTGCTGGCCGTTGCCTGACTGCCCTCTAGTCTATCGTTTTCCGCCTGTACCACGAAGCGTTCCACGAAAACAGCGGCTGACGAAGGTAACCTGGCTCACCGCGGCCCCTGGAGGCGTGCGGCATACAGTTACGGGCTAGCTCCGGCATCTCACCGGATTCCCCCTCGTCATCGCTCTGCACGGGCACTATAGGGTTGTCGGGGAGCGGGGGTCAAGGGGAGCTCACAAGCCAGCCCCGAGTACGTCACTGGCAACATTGGTGTCGTTGATCATCCAGGCGTGGGAAACAGGCGTGATCCATGATTTTCGCACTTTTCGCCATGACAGTTGGCGTTTGTTAGAATAAACGCCATCAGTCATGGCGGTTAAGATGTGTACTGTACCGGAACTCCGGGCCAGGATGGCCCTCAATGCTTATCGCGCTGGATGGGAAGGGAAGGTCTGACAGCTACGCGGTAATGGCGGGATTGGCGATCTTTACTTAAAGGAGAGTAGCTATGATCTGGAGAATTCCAGCAGTGGCAGGATGTTCCGGGCATCTGCAGCCCGAAGCGCCGAAATGTACCTGATTCGCGTTTCAGAAGGCGAAACGAGGTTGATGTTGCCTCCCCACGAGAATGGTTCACCTTCGAGTCTGACTATCAAGAGATCAGCCATCAAACGGGAATGCCGCCCATTGCCATTTGGAAATGGGTGAATCGAAACGAGCTTATGATGGAATCTCACGGCGATCTCGTCTGTTGATAGGGTTTTACTATCGATTTGCGCTCTGGTATTTTTTAGAAGCTCACCCACTCTTACTGGAATATCCCAATATGAGCAGCCTATGTTTTTATCACTAGCTCGATACTCTCCAGCCCATTTCCATGTAGCGTCAAACATGTGCTTATGCAGGTTTTTTAAAAATCGTTCCGTTAAAACGTCCTGTCGGGATGCATACGCCCATGTCATGCCCATGGTGATGTTCGCCTGCTCAAAATCGTTCAATAAACCTTGGGTGGTAATGAACGAAGGAATCAGGGCTTGCAGTTCTTCGGGATCAAGGGGCGTTGCGCCTGGGGAATACTGAGGAATCAGCGCCATAGTTGACGCCATGAGCCATTAAGAAGGAGCTGAGCCAGGGCTTGAACCTGTAACTCCATCTCAGCTGATGAAGTTGCCTGATCTTCCAGTGCCATGGTATGCGAGATGGTACTGAGGTGCCTCTGAGCTACCAGGAGCGCTTGGTCCTGAATAGTCTGTCGCAGGGTTTTTTTAGGAACGAGGGCATACTTGAGGTCGCACCCGAGGGCATCGGCAATTCGCTGCAGGGTTTTCAAGCTGATCGCCCCGCTGGCTTCAGCATCCTCGTATCGCTTGACGGTTGAGGGTTCGACATCCATTTTTCTGGCTAGATAGCTTGCAGGCATCCCTAAACCTTGGCGGATAGTCCGGATCCAGCCCTTTGCGGGCTTGGTCTGTGGGTCCACAGCACGCCAAGGGGTGAGCATTGCCTCGATCTGGCGCTGCGTAATATCGTTCAGTACAGTTTGCATGGATATATATTGCTATAAACAACAAAATAAGTACATAATAAGTTGAGTTAAATAACAAAAATATATATCTAAAATTGTTTCATAAGACAATATTACAATATTGGATGATGCTCGCTAAAATTCTGCTCCGTATGCATTGCCTCACCTTATGATGGTTCACTGCTGCGCACCTTTTGCGCAGCGCAACAGCTGCGCACCAAATATTTCCCTATACTCTTGTACTACCAGCTCCCTGATGGCCTGCAGCCCCTCCGCAACGCTTCTTTTCAATTTTGGCACTTGGCACGCTTCCTGCTTTGTAGGGGGTGTACAAGGAGTGCAACGAACATGAAGAAGTGGAAACTGATAGTCAGCCTCGTCACCGTAGTCATCGTCGCTGTGGCGATGCTCGTCCTGATATCCGGCAAGAAGAACGGCACGGCGGCGGCTGGCGAGTCGTACACGTTTGCGACCGTGGAGCGTGGTACGGTGGAAAGTGTCGTGACGAGCAGCGGTAGCCTTTCGGTGGTGTCGTCGGTGACGGTGCTGGCCCAGATGAGCGGCCGCCTCGAGAGTGTCAGGGTGGACTACAACGATGAAGTGAACGCCGGCCAGGTGCTGGCCACCATCAATACCGACCTCCTGCGGCTCAAGGCCAGGGCGGCGCAGGCCTCCGTGGACAAGGCCCAGGCCAACTACGACCTGCAGGCGCTGGCCCTGCAGAACTCCCGTACGCTGTTCGGCAAGCAGATGCTCTCGGAGTATGACCTGAAGACCAGCCAGTCCGCTCTGGACGTACGGAAGGCTGAACTCTCATCGGCCCGGGCATCGCTCGAGGAGATTGAAACAGAGATCAACCAGTATGCAATCATAACATCGCCGATAGACGGCATCGTCCTGGAGCGCAACATCGACGTTGGTCAAAGCGTCGTTGGCGGTTCCAGCGCCGCTTCGTCGAGCCTGTTTACCATAGCCGAAGACCTGGCCAGGATGCAGATCGAGGCTGGTGTCGACGAGTTGGACATTGGCTCCATAAAGGTGGGGCAGGCGGTGCGCTTTACCGTTGAAGCAGACACGGAGCGGACCTACGACGGTACCGTCGAGCAGATACGGCTCGTGCCCGAAACGACGAACAATGTCGTGTACTACAGTGTCATAGTGCTGGCCGACAATAGTTCAGGCAAGCTGCTGCCCGGCATGACGGCCAACGTCGAGTTCATCAAGGAACAGAAGACGGATGTGCTCGTGGTGCCGACCGCCGCGTTCCGGTTTACGCCAACGGCGCTGACGGCCGTGGAAATCAAGCGGGCCGTGTTCGTGGCCAGCCTTGGTGATATGCCCGAGGAGCAGAAGGCCACGGTCCTGGCGCGCTTCGACGAGGCGCAGAAAGCCATGGCCGCCAGCGGTACCGATGCGGAAAAGTCGACGAGCGGACTGTCCAGCCTGATGGGCGGTGGCATGCCTGGAGGCCCTGGCGGCATGCCCGGTGGCCCCGGCGCGATGGGTGGAAGCGGACGCACCGCAGGCTCGGGTCAGTCGGCTGCGGGGGGCACGGGAACGGGAACCGGGGCGGCAGGTGCGGGAGCGGCGGGTGCAACGGCCAGGGTCGCTGCCAGCAAGACGCTGTGGTACCTCGACGAATCTGGCCAGCTGGCGGTCAAGCTGGTGCAGGCAGGCGCGAGCGACGATACTACGACCGAGATCATCGGCGCGGAAGACCTTGAAGGCACGAAAATCATCGTCAAGTTGCAGGTCAAGTAATCATGGCCATCATCGAATTGCGCGGCATCAAGCGCCATTATGTCGTGGGCGACATCACCGTACGGGCCATACGCGGACTGGACCTTGACGTGGAATCGGGCGAGTTCGTCGCCATCATGGGTCCTTCTGGCTCTGGCAAGTCTACGCTGATGAACACCCTGGGCTGCCTGGATAAACCGACAGCCGGGAGCTACATCCTCGACGGCCTGGAGACCAGCACGGCCAGCTCCGACGAGTTTGCGGACATCCGCAACGACAAGATAGGCTTCGTATTCCAGGGCTTCAACCTGCTGTCGCGGACGAGCGCGCTGGAGAACGTTGAACTGCCGCTCTTTTACGACCGCTCAGGCGCGAAGATCGACCAGAAGGAGCGGGCCAGGGCCGCGCTCACCGAGGTGGGCCTCGGAGACAGGCTGGACCACAAGCCCAACCAGCTCTCCGGTGGCCAGCAGCAGCGCGTCGCCATAGCCCGGGCCATGGTCAAGGATCCGGCCTTCATCCTGGCTGACGAGCCTACGGGCAACCTGGACACCGAGATGTCCATGGAGATCATGAGTCTGTTCCAGGAACTCAACGAGCGCGGCAAGACCATCGTGATGGTGACGCACGAACCCGAGATAGCCGCGTACACGAAGCGCGTCATCACCATGCGTGACGGTGCCATAGTCTCCGACGCTCCGGTCAAGGAGCGTGGCAACGCTGCAGCCGATCTCATGGAATGGAAAAAAGTGCACGCCTCGTTCGCCGTTGCGGGAGGTGTGGCATGACCTTCGGCAAGCTCATCAAGGCTTCGACGCAGAGCATATTCCGCAACAAGATGCGCAGCTTCCTTACCTCGCTGGGCATCATCATAGGCGTGGGTTCGGTGATCGTGATGGTGGCCGTGGGTTCGGGCTCGCAGGACCAGATTAAGAAGCAGATCCAGTCCATGGGCACCAATTTGATCATGGTCATGCCACCGCGCGGACCGCGCGAGGCCAACCGACTGACCATGGCCGATGTCGCCAAGCTCCGCACCGAGTCGAGCTACCTCGCCGCAATCTCGGGTGTCGTGCGCATGTCGAGCGCCAAAGTTGTCGGCGGAACGAGTGACTGGTCCACTTCGGTCTACGGCATAGAGCCGGGGTACTTCGAGATAAAGAGCTGGACCCTCGGCTCCGGAGACTTCTTTACCGACAAGGATCTGAGCAGGAGAGCCAAGGTCGCAGTCATAGGTTCCACTGTGGCGGAGGAACTGTTCCCCGGAGAGGACCCGGTAGGCAAGAGCATACGCATCTCGAGTACGCCGTTCACCATCGTGGGCGTGCTGGGCAGCAAGGGGGCGGGCAACAACGGCACCGACCAGGACGATATCGTGATGGTGCCGCTGGACA
>JAIFMD010000225.1 GCA_020048755.1 Spirochaetota bacterium | reverse complement strand
TGCCGGCGATATTGAACAGGTAGTACAGGTTGATCATGTGCTTCATCATCATCGCGATGAAGCCATGGCTCTTCATGCCACCCGCATTGGCCACAGCGTAGCGGCCACCTATCGAGACCATGAAGCCGTGGAAGTTGGACTTGAAAGTGTGGCGTTCAGCTACACCCTCGATATCGGCGATGATGTTCTTCGCCGCGACCTCGGCCGTCTGGTGGGCACCTTCTACTATCTGCGGAACGGGCTTGCCGTTCTCGAGAAAGAACGAGTTGTCTCCGACCACGTACGCATACGGATAGTCGGGGCTCTTCATCTCGGCATCAACCTGGAGGCGACCACGGCCCCGCTCGCCCTTGGTCAATTCGAGACCGGCGGCGAAGGAGCTGCCCTTGACGCCGCAGGTCCAGATGAAGGTATCTGTCTCGACGACGGTGCCGTCCTTGAGCATCACCTTGCCCGGCTCCGCGCCGGTGATGGACGCGTTGAGGAACATTTCGCAGCCCATTTTGGAGAGATAGTTCTCGGCGCGCACGCGGAGCGGCTCTTCAAGAATCGGCAGGATGGACGGAAGGGCTTCTATATTGACGACACGGGTTTCCGCACGGTCGATGTAGTGCTTGCGGCACATGACGTCACGGAACTCGAGAAGTTCTCCGATCATTTCGATGCCGGTAAAGCCGGCACCGGCTACAACAAAGGTAAGCATGCGCTTGCGGGCAGCTGGATCTGTCTCTTCCGCGGCTCGTGCAAAGATGTCCTCGACATGGTGGCGCACTTCCATGGCATCATCGAAAGACCAGAGGCTGAAGGAATTTTCTTTTACACCGGGAATATTGAAATACTCGGGTTCAGCACCGGCTCCGACAACGATATAGTCGAATTCATAGGAATTCGCCTTACCCGTAGCTTTTTTGGCCTTGAAGTCGACGGAAAGGATATCATCGAGCACGATGTCGATCTTTTTGGCACCGAATATCTTTCTGAAGTTGACCTGGACTGATTCGGGTTCGGTCCGCCAGCCCGCGACCTCATGGAGTTCGGTCATCAAGGTATGGAAGGGCTTCCTGTCAATCAGATCTTTCCTGCCCAGACGCCGCCGTAACCGCCTCCGAGGATCAGGATCTTCTTTGTATCGGCCATATGATCTCCTTGCGCCGTAAAATAAAAATGTTGAATACTGAACCATACATTTTGGACATTGGAATAGTGACGCGTGATTGGATTAGAGTCAAGTGTGAATTCTATATATACATAAATATGTAATTCACTATATTCAGTAGTTCATGCGATCGCCTGTTGACTTGACCGCACAAGCTCGTGATCGGTACATTACCGTGGAGGAGTACCAATGGCAACTTTTGAAAGCGTACATACAGCGATTCAGGACGTACGACCGTCACTCCAGGCAGACGGGGGCGATATAGAGCTTATTTCGGTTTCCGATGAGGGCAAGGTCACCGTCCGGCTCAAAGGAGCCTGCGGTTCATGCCCTATGGCAATCATGACACTGAAACAGGGTGTCGAGGCATATCTGAAAAAAGTTCTCCCGGACGTCAAAGAAGTCGTACAGGGCTAAAAAAAGGCAGAGGTTACCTCTACATGAGGCTTCCTCTGCCAATCATTCCCCGGCCATTCCCTTTCTCAGTGGACTCCGTCATCACAGGCTTCATCAGCCAGGTCGTTTCTGGAAGCCTCGGCAACATGGGGTTTGTCGCACGGAGGAAGGCGTTCCTCGTTTGACGCTACCGGTTTTTGTTGTGGCTTTAAAACCTTACCATCATCTACTTGTACGGCCATACAGCCCTCCTTGTATATTACCAATAAAGTAATGAACAAGGAGCGCCGAGACAAGCCATGGGCCTGCATTGTTCTGGTCAGCGTTTCTCCATCGCAAGCGAGGATATTCGATCCGCCATTCGGTCGAGGGGAACCTGTTCCATGACGTGCCCCATTTCAAACGCCACCTTGGGCATGCCGTACACGACGCTCGACGCCTCGTCCTGCCCCAGGGTCAGGCCTCCCTCGTGATAGATCGAACCGAGTTCCTTCGCGCCATCCTTGCCCATGCCGGTCATGATGACAGCAAGAGCCTTGTTGCCGTACTCCCGGGCCACGCTTCTGAACAGCACATCGGCACTCGGCCTGTGCCCGTTTTCAGTAGCATCCTGGTTGATCCGGACGATACCTGCCAGAGAACGCTTCTCGACGACGATGTGCCAGTCTCCCGGCGCGACAAGCACGCGGCCGGGTTTCAGGAGATCGCCATCGGCGGCCTCCTTGACGTCAAGCGGGCAGATGCGGTCCAGGCTGGCGGCGAATTCCTCGGTAAAGCCGGCGGGCATGTGCTGCACGACGACGACCGGGCGCCCGAGGTTGGGTGATATTTTTGCAAACACCTCCCGGAGTGCATTGGGTCCACCCGTCGAAATGCCTATCACGACAATTTCCGTAGTGGCAGGAGAACGTAACGGCCTCGGTGGAGCCGGTCTGGCATCGGAAAACCGGAGCGGTCGGGGTTCCGGCGGGGCGGCCTCGAACATGCGCTCGGGTGCCTCGTAACTATAGCGGGGCGGTTCCTTGCCCTTTTCCCGCTGGTACTGGGAGCCATAGGCAGCAAGCATCCTGGAAAGTTCACCGGCCACCGTATGGATATCCGAGGATACTGATCCGGACGGCTTGGTGATGAAGTCGGAAGCGCCGAGCGATAGCGCTTCCATCGTCACGTGTGCTCCGCTCCTGGCCACGCTCGACAGAATGACAACAGGTATGTCTATACCGAGTCGCTTGCGTTCCTTGAGGAATTCGATGCCGTTCATCTCGGGCATCTCGATGTCGAGCACGATGACGTCAGGCTGACATTTAGGAATCTTCTGGAGGGCAAAAACGCCGTTCATTGCCTTGTCTACGGTACGCAGGCCCGGCGTATTGTCGATTATCTTGGAGATCAGGTTCCGCATCAAGGCCGAGTCGTCGACCACGAGAACCGAGATTGGATCGGACATATCGTTCCTCCGGTTCTTCTCAGGTGGATTTTTTGTAGAAACAGGCCCAGTCGGTCTTAACGAATTCGAATTTTGTATTCATACCGAAGAGCGACTCTGAATGGCCTATGAACAGGAACGATTTTGGCGCCATGGCCTCCCAGAACCGCTCGATGGTGGCCTTCTGGGCGGCCTCGTCAAAGTAGATCAGTACGTTCCTGCAGAATACCACGTCGAGGTTCCTCTGCCCTGAATCGTTTTTGAGGTTATGGTAATCAAAGCGTATGGTTTTGCGGATGTCGTCCTTGATCTGGTAGCCATTGGGGCGCTTGTCGAAATATTTGGGAAGGTAGGCATCGGGGATGCCCTGGATGCGGGTCTCCGGATAGAACCCCTCCTTGCCAACCATGAGCGACTTGAGGCTGATATCACTGGCTGTGAGTTCGCCGCTCCAGCCTGGAGGCAGCAATTCCTTGAGCAGCATGGCGATGGTATATGGCTCCTCACCGGTCGAGCAGCCAGCGCTCCATACGCGGATCTTGCGTTCCGCCTGCCTGAGCTTGAGGAGTTCGGGTACGACAAAATGCTGCATTGCGTCGAAATGCGCCTGGTTGCGGAAGAACCGGGTAAGGTTGGTCGTCACCGAATCCAGCAGGACCTTGAGCTCCTCTTTGTCCCTGACGAGTATGGCGTAGTACTCTTGCGGAGTCTGGAGCTTTTTGTCCCTGAGGCGTTCACGCAGGCGACTCTCGAGTATGGATCGGTTTGTGGCAGAAAAATGAATGCCACTCTCATCATAGATGAGTTTGCGGTAGAGTTCGAAATCAGCATCAGCCAGGAAATCTGCCATCAGGTCGCCTCTCCGCTCAGGATACAGGGGGGTATGAAACGGTCTCCCCATTCTGTGGAAGTTTAGTGCCGCAAATTCTCGACTGTCAATAGAAGGTATACATCGATGATAGTTGACTGCGGGCTCGGCTATGAGGATAGTAGCAGTATGATGGATACCAACAATCGTGGAAGCGACCGCACCGCCTGGAGCGTTGCCGCCGTTGTAGCCGTGTTCTGTACGGCGCTTACCTTCAGTGTACCGGCCGCCTACGGCCAGGATGCCAAGGCCGAAAGCCAGCGCTATTTCTCCATATTCCAGAGCGCATTCAACTTCATACTGGATAACTATGTCGATGAAGTCGATCCTCTGGTTCTGTACGAAGGTGCGATGGAAGGCATGTTCAAATCGCTGGGCGACCCGTACTCGCTGTTCCTGACTGACGCCATGATGAGTGACCTGAACGATACGACCACCGGCAGCTTCGGGGGCATCGGCTTGTTCATCTCGAAACCCCTCCCCGACGCCAAAGCCCCGGACAAGCGCCTGTTCGTCGAAATCGTTTCGCCGATCGAGGATACGCCAGGGTGGCGGGCGGGTATCATGCCGGGAGACCAGATTACCCACATAGACGGCGAGCCTACCGAACCACTGTCAATGGATGATGTGCTGAAACGGCTCCGTGGTACGCCCGGTTCAACAGTCACGATCACCATACTGCGCGGTACCGGTCTCGTGTTCGACGAGAAGATAAAGCGTGCGACCATAGAAGTCCCGACGGTGAAGCGCGCTATGTTGCCAGGCAACGTTGGATACCTCAGGATCATTGAATTTACTCCACAGACCCTGCCACGAGTCAGGGAAGCCCTGGACTGGTTCAATGCACAAAGCTACAGCTCCCTCGTCATCGACCTCAGGAACAATCCTGGCGGACTCCTGCAGTCCGTGATACAGGTTGCAGACCTGTTTCTGGAACGGGGAATCATAGTCTCCACCAAATCGCGCAACCGCTATGAAAACGCCGTGTACCAGGCCAAGCCCGACCTGGTCGTACCGGCGGAAATGCGGGTGGCCGTCTTGATAAACAAGGGTTCTGCCAGTGCGTCGGAGATACTCGCCGGCGCCCTCAAGGATCAGAAACGGGCCTACCTTGTTGGAGAAAACACGTACGGCAAGGGCTCGGTTCAGCAGGTCCTGCCGCTCGGCGATACAGGTTTCAAACTGACGATGTCGCGGTACTACACGCCCAGCGATGCAAACATCGACAAAGTCGGTATTGCGCCGGATCTCGAGATCAAGGAACCAGCACTGACACCGGAAGAAGAAACATCGCTTTCAGGCCTGATTGAGCGCGACGTTTTTGCGGCGTTTGCAGCGGCAAACCCCAATGCATCGCCTCAGCAGATCAAACAGTACGTGAGCGGCTTGCGGGCAGCTGGCTCGCCCGTATCAGAGCGCGTTCTGGAAAAACTGGTACGCAACCAGCTTGAGCGTACCTCCATAAGCCCGGTCTATGACCTTGAATACGATCTGCAGCTGAACGCGGCGCTCAAGGTGCTCTCCGATCCCAACTTTCCTGCGCTCGTTTCTGATGCGAGGTCGGTAAAGGACTTGCAGATCGCAGCGGAAGTGTCTGCGGCTGAAGCAAAAGCCACAGAGACCGTCAAGGCGTCCGGCAAGTAGCTGACAACCCTGTGAGGCAGCTCGTTCTGCCGGACTCCTGGAACGGGGGGCCGGCCTGCACGCTGACCGGAGCCGCTGCCAGGCGGCTTTCGGTTGTGCTCAGGATGGCCCCTGGCGACTCCCTGCCCGCGCTCGGCCCCGATGGCATCGTGTATTCCTGTACCATAGTCGCGATGGACAAGGAGGGTGTCAGCCTCTCTGTAACCCGTACTGTGGCTTCCGGCCAGGAGCAAGGTTATAAACCAGACATACGTACCGCCCGTGCGGAAGCCAGGCCCGTATACACCGTGACTCCTGCGCTGTCAGTACAAGCTCTGCCAAATCCGAGCATGCCGAAGCTGATACTGGCAGTTGCCCTCCTAAAAGGCTCGAAACTCGACGAAGTGGTTCGCGCTGCGACTGAAGCCGGCGTCTCGTCCATCATCCCGCTGGTTACATCGAGATCAGTACCAAAAGAACATGCCGCCGGCAGGATAGAGCGCCTGCGGCGGGTAGTCATCGAAGCACTTGGTCAATCGGGTTCTTCCATTCCGACAAAAGTGGCGGATCCCCTGACCATCCCCGAACTCTGTGCCTGCATGATACCGGCTTCAGGCCAGAGGCTGGGACTCTTCTTCCATGAGGCTCCCCTTGCGCAGGCCTCGATCCATCGCTATTGTACGGAGCTGCCGACCGAGCTCATCGCCTGTATCGGTCCCGAGGGCGGGTTCGACGATGATGAAATCCAGACCCTTTCCGATGGCGGTTTCATGCCCGCATGGCTTGGACCGACGGTGTTGCGCGCCGAAACGGCCGCAATTTTCGCCGTCGCGTCACTTCGTGTTATCTGCCTGGAGCGTTCCTCATGGTCAATGACCGAGTACAGAGAGTAAACATCCTCAAAATTCCGGTAGACATCGTGACTCCGGAGGATCTGGAAGCTGTCATCAAGGAGCTGTATTCCGACGGCAAGAACCACCAGATCGTTTTGCTGTCGACGACTGACCTGATGCGCGCCAGGTCATCGGGCGAACTGCGTACGATGATCGCTGGTGCCAGCCTCGTCATTCCCATTTCAATGTCCATCATTACAATGGCAAAATTCCTCAAGAAGCCTGTACCAGTCCGCTACGAACCCTTTGATTTCATCGTGCGACTACTAGCTATCCTGGAACGATGGGGAAAATCGGCCTACTTGTTCGGAGGCAGCCCCAAGGGACTTGCCAAAGCCTCGAAGAACCTTAAAACCACCTTCCCCGGCCTCAGGGTAGTCGGAGGGCACTCTGCCCGCTTCCAGAAATCCTTCCATCCAAAGATAGTCGAAGCAATCAGGAAGGCGGCTCCGACTATACTCCTGGTAGGGCAGGGTGTCCCCGGCAGCGAGCGCTGGATTCCGAGGAACATGAAGAATTTCAATTCCGGCATCCAGCTCTGGTGTTCCGATGTTTTCGAGGTTTTTGCTGAACGCAGGAACCGCCCACCTGCGGCCCTCTTTGCCAAAGGTTTGGAATGGATATACTATCTCCCGAGTCACCCGTGGATGATCTTCAGGATATTCACGCTACTGCGCCGGAAAACAGTCAGCCTGTGGTACAGATTGCGCCGAAAATAACAGTTCCTGCTGGATTCCATGATTGAGTCGCAGCCTGCTTTCCAGTATTATTGCTGTGATTTCCAGATTGCACAATCGTACCATGGGAGATTCAGATGAAACGACTCGGGCTCTGCGCGTCAGCCTTCCTTTTGATTTCCTGCGTCTCGCAACCGGATCCAGCCACGCAGGCAGAACCACTGCAGCCTGCAACCCTTGCTGCCACCCCGGCTACCCCAGCAAGCCCGGTCCGGAAGGAACGTCTTGAATCGTATACAGTACCGGTAATCATCAAGGAAACCGTTGCCTTTGCAGATGGCCTCATAGAGAGGACGATAACATACACGTATGACGAAGGCTATAAAAAACTGCTTTCAACGGTATCCCAGAAACCATCCGCAAAAACCCCGCTTGAACGTACTTCTTATGAATATCTGGGGGATGCAGTTTCGACAAAGTCAACGTTTGGACCGGATGGTTCGCGTGTTTCAAAATATGAATACACCTATGGCAGCAACGGAGAATTGATCAAGGAGACGGTTTTTGACAGCAAAGGCCTCGTGCAGTCGGTCTCCGAGTGGGCCTGGAACAATGGAATGAAATCATCCTGGCGTGTACTCACCGGAACAGGGCTCATCCAGGCAAGAACGGAATATTTCCATGAAGCTGACCGCCTGGTGACGGCCCGTATGCTCGATGGGTCTGGCGCTGGAAAAGGCCAGATTGATTATATATATGCTGATGGTGGCAAACTCATACAGATCAAGTATTCCACAGCGGCAGGCTCCCCTGACGGCAAAATCGACTATGTGCTCAAGGATGGCATGGTAGCCCAGGAAAGTGTTTTCCGTGCTGATGGCCGTCTGGAACGCCGCCTCTCGTTCGAATATGGCCCTGACGGAGCCCTTCTAAAGAAAACGCTTGCCGATTCTGCTGGAAGGACCAGAGAAGTCACTGTGTATGAAAACGCGTACCGAACCGAAACCCGGACGATCGTCTACTACGAATGAAGGGCTCCTGCCCACAAGAAGGAATGCAATGAGCACAATGAAGATCATGGCTCTGGTTATTGCCGTGGCCACCGCCTCGGTTACTGTCTTTGCTGATGAAACTGCCCGCGTCTACGGAATAATCCTGGCTGAAGCCGAAACCGTAGACCAGAAATATGCGGCAGCCACGAGTGCTGCTTCGCTCGATGATCCGACTATCGCTCCTTACCTTGCAGACGCGCTCGACTGGGCACTGGGTGCCAGAAGTTCAGTGAAACCAGGACCGGAACGGGAGACCTACGAGCGCCTGACCAGAGTGCTCCTCAAGGGACTCGGAGAAGCCAAGTACTCCAATTCAGCAGATTCCGCAATGAGGGCTGTCGATGACTCTCCGGATCCGCTTACCAGGGCAGAGGCACTCATAGCCCTTGGATCCATGCGCGCCGTGGAATATGCGGAGCGTATAGCCCTGTTGCTCCGCGACCTCAACAACCAGCCGACAGAAGATCGGGATGCAGGAGAGAAACTGGCGTACGGTTGCGTACTCGCCCTGGAAAAAATGCGCTCGCCGCTCGGTTTTTCGCCCCTGTTCTTCGCAAGCGAGGGCTGGTATTCAAAACGCATCCGGGAACAGGCTGAAACCAGCCTGGCGCTTGTTCTTGAGGACCCGAGCGATGCGATAGCTGCATTGCTGGCCGTGGAGACGCCCCCCCGTCTGATCCGGGCACTGGAGCTTGAACTTCGATCCACCGCTCCGGCCGCGGGGAAAGCCCGCATCGCGGCGCTGGCCCTTTCCCGTGGCATCAGCTACTCGCCGCGCAACCGGACGGAGCAGAACCAGCTGTCTGAACTCCGTGTCAAGGCAATGAATTTCATGGCCTCCAGCGGTCCCGGGAACGGATCCACCGCCGTGGATCTTGCTGAATCTTACCGTATCGGAACGTTCGACGAGCGGCTCGTTGCGCTGAAGGCCCTCGGGGCAGAAAAATCCGCGCAATCCGCACGGGCAATGAGGGACATCATCCTGGAAATAGATTCAGCCCAGCGCGCCGGTGTCGTGGACGAGAGCAGAAATACACTGATGAGGTCAGCACTCCAGAATGCGGCCATCAATGGCAACAAGGAACTCGCGCCGGCCATCCAGACTGTGTTGATCAACTCCGGATGGTCGAGCGGTGTACTCACGTTGGCCTCAGCAGCACAAAAAGCACTGCAGTAATTGAACCATCGATCCAGGAGGACCGTTTGAGTACCTATCAGACACGCCGGCACGCACTGGCTGCAAAGCTTGCGTCGGAAAATATTGCCCTTGCGCTGTTCGAAGATACTGAGGGCAGACGCGATCTTTCAATCAGGTACTTTACAGGTCAGCCAGGTGACGCCTTGTTGTTCATAGCGGCTGATGGCCGGTCGCTACTTGTCCCCTGGGACATGAACATGGCCGCCTCGATGGCCCACATCGAAGACATGGTCGCGTATGGTGACTTCAAGCGAAGCCCATACGCCGCGATGGCCGGTGCGCTGGAGCACCTTGGCATCCAACCAGGAGCCGTCATCGACCTTCCCGATGTTACACCGTATCCGATGTACATCGAGTACGTGGAGGCCTGTCCTGACTACGATTTCCGTTGTACGGAAGCCGGAGCGAGCAAACACGCAGCAGCCATGCGCGCGGTAAAGGATGCGGACGAGCTTGCAATTTACCGCGCGGTGGCCGCAATCACCGATGCGGCCATGGACGAAATCGAAGCCGGGGTCCGGTCAGGCCGCCTGGCCACAGAGACCGACATCGCCCTGTTCATCGAACGATTCCTGCGGGAGAAAGGCTGTGAGGCGGCCGGATTCGACACCCTGGCAGCTGGCCCGTCGAGAAGTTTCGGCATACACTGCTTTCCATCGTATACCGCCGCGGCTTTCGCAACGGAAGGCATGTCCATCCTGGATTTCGGTTTGTCGTACAAGGGTTATACCTCGGATGTGACGATGACCTTCGTCAAGGGCAAACCCGATGCCAAACGTACCGAGATGATATCACTCGTCAGGAAGGCCCACCGCGAGGCAATAGCGGCCTGCAAACCAGGTGTAAAAAGCCGGGATGTGGCCTTGCTCGTCGACGGTATATTCTCTGAAAAAGGCTATGTGATGCCCCACGGCCTGGGCCATGGCGTCGGACTTGAACCCCATGAAATGCCCGCAGTCCGCAGCCGCGAGGACAACGAATGGGTGCTCACTCCGGGGCACATCATAACCATAGAACCCGGCCTCTACGACACGGTAGCGGGTGGCGTAAGGCTTGAAGATGACGTGCTTATAACTGAAACAGGGGCAACGGTACTGACTCACTCAAGGATCGTAGAGCTCGGCTGATCCTCAGCTGATCCGCGTCGCGACCCAGGACAGTGTCCTGCCGGCCGCGAGCGGGGCTACCCCGTCAAGCAGCGCCGGTACAGACCAGGACTCGCGGGTAAGCTCAAGCAATCCTTCATTGCGACCCAGCCCATAGAAGGCCGCGCCTGCGCCCGAACAGAAGCCTTCAAGTCTGCCCAGGGAGTCCGCTTCCTCGAATACTGTTGCCAGGAGACTCAGCGCGACCGGTGCCGAGTACGTACCTGCTACGCCCGAAGCCTTCGCGGCAGGCGCGTGAGGCGCGCTGTCACTCCCGAAGAAAAAGTGCGGAGAACCGGATACAGCGGCTTCCACGAGCGCGTGCCTGTCCCGGACAGTTTTAAGCAGAGGCTTGCAGTAGAACCCCGGATCAAGCCTGTCTCCGAGCAGATCGTCGATTGTGAACGACAGGTGGTGGGCGGTGATCGTTGCGGCGACCCTGGCTGGCCACGCCTTGACGGCCTCGACCGCCTCGATGCTTGAAACGTGCTCCAGGACTATCCTGAGCCGCGGATAGCGTGCGACGAGGCGATCCACAACAGGCAGGAACGCCTGTTCGCGTTCCAGAGCAGGGGCGAGCGGATCCTCTCCGTGGATCGACAATACGAGGCCGGCTTCTTCCATGGCACCAAGTTCTGCCGCCACCGAATCAGGATCAGCAACTCCATCCGCAGAATTGGTCGTGGCCCCGGCTGGATAGTATTTGCCCGCCAGTGCCCCCGCTTCCGCACAGCCGAGCACCGCAGCACGCCCCATGCCAGGAACCAGCTTGAAACTGGAAAGCGGCAACGCTGTAAAACCCGACGCCGACACGGCCGAGGTCAAAGCCTTGCGGTAATCGGATACGCCCGCAGCGCTTGTCAGCGGCGGCACGACATTGGGCATGGCAAGGAACCTGCCAAAATGAGCCGCCGTTCTGCAGACATATGCCGCCATCGCTGGCCCCTGACGCAGGTGTACATGAAAGTCGTCTGGCAGCCGGATGCGCAGCTTATACGTCAAACGCGAATTCCACGATAGAAACGTCGTCATCGAACAGCGGTTTTGCCGAAAGTGCCCGTATGGAATCGACGATGCGCTTGATTGGTGACAGGCAGGCTGGCGACACGGTGCATTCCCGATGGTGGGCCTCGAGCAATTCCCTGAAATCTTCCCAGGCCAGGATGGATCCCTCCTTGGTCCGCACCTCGAAGAGTCCGTCGCTGAACAGGTAGAGGTTTGATCCCGGGTCTATGGCTTCGTCGAATTCACTGAACGTTGCCTTCTCGTCCACCCCTATGACTGGACCATCGCCTGCAAGTTCCACCACAACACCGGAAGGTCCCACGAGTATCGCCGGGGGACTACCGGCGCTTGCAAAGCGCAGCAATTTGGTAGAAGAATCGTAGACCCCATACCAGATCGTAAAAAACATGTTGTTCTGGTCCTCGATACGGAACGAGCGGTTTAGCCTGGTCAGCACCGAAGAGGGAGACGAGTAGTCGACACCGCCGAGGGAGAGGCCCCGCAGCATGTTCATTATGGTAGCCGAAAGCAATGCGGCCTGAATTCCATGCCCGCTCACATCCAGCAGGTAGAGCGCCAGCCTGTTTTCGTCGATTTTATGATAATAAAAACAATCACCCCCGAGGCTGAGTGAAGGGATGAACTCCCAATCAGCCGAAATGCCGCGCCAGCGGAGTTTTTTCGGGAGGAGGCTCCTGACATACTGTGCTGCGTCCCGAAGTTCGGTAGCCAACCGCGCCTGAGCATCGACAAGTTGCCTCAGGGCTTCATCGTTTTCGCGCTTGTATTCCTTCTTCTCGAGGAGGCTGTCTATGCGGGCCCTGAGGATTATGGGGTCAAAATCCCTTGGAAGGTAATCCTCCGCACCCAGTTCGATGCAACGGGCCATGGAAGCAGAATCACCGAGCGATGAAACGACGATGGTGGACAAATCGTGGAGCCGCTCTTCGGCGCGGATTGCTTCCAGGAGCTGAAAACCATTCATACCAGGCATCATCACATCGAGCAGGATGATGTCAAACGGCGCCTCTGATAGAATAGAGAAGGCGTCCTTGCCGTTCGAAGCCTGGCATACGACATGTCCCTGACGCTCGAGGTGCCGTGAAAGCAGTTCCCTGTTGAACGCATCGTCGTCGACGATGAGTATGCGGCCAGAAATCCTGGGCTTGTCTGTGCGGCTCGTGGCACGGCTCATGGAAACCTCGCTGGCTTGTGGTGCCTCGAGGGAAACCGCTCCCTCGAACAGGTCCGCCAGGGCGTTTGCCGCCTCATGCACCTTGCGTATGTCCTTGAGGGCACGTTCGCCCTTGGGGGCTACCCGGCGAGCCGTCTGGACGAGGGATATGATGTCATAGATCCGGTCATAGACCTTACGCCGGAGCGTCTCCGACGGCGCGGAACCTTCAGAGACCGAAGCAATGTATTCCAGAACGGGCTGCCTGAGCGCGATGGCAGCATTTCCGATGTCATTGAAAATAGTCCGCAGAGCCTGCCCCGAGAGGGAATCCGAGTCTGCCGACAGCAGTTCGCCAAATCCGACGACGTGATTGAGCCGTGTCCGTGCCTCATGGCGAAACCGCGACCTGACATCATCCGGACCTTCACTCATGGTCGTGCGATCCTGGCTTCTCTCGTCATTCCCAGCTCCCCCCGCCCCGCGGTAACGAGGACATCGATGTATCCTAGACCAAGTTACCTTATTTATCAATAAAAGGCGCCATCACGGCAAGCACTGTTGTTGCAGTGCCCATTGCGACGGCCTATACTGCTGCGATGGATCGAAATACGATAGTCCGTCGTGCCGCAACCATAAGCCTCATAGGTAACGCCATATTGGCAGCCTCCAAGATAGTCATAGGATTCCTTTCAGGATCGTTGGCAGTCGTAGGCGATGGCATAGACTCTTCTACCGATGTGATCATATCGATTGTAGCGCTTGCGGCTGCCACGATGAGCGTAAAACCATCTGACAAGGAACATCCGTACGGACATGCCAGGGCCGAGACAACAGCTACCACCATTCTTGCGTTCTTCATATTCTTCGCAGGTGCCCAGTTATTCCTGTCCACGATCCACACCCTGCGTGAAGGTGCCGTCAGGGAAATACCTGGCACCATGGCGCTATGGGTCACCATAGCTTCCATCGCAGGCAAACTGGTGCTCGTCTGGACCCAGCGCTCGGCGGGCAGAAAGACAGGCTCGACCATGCTGCTTGCCAATGCCAGGAACATGCGGAACGATGTCGTGATCTCGGCAAGCGTACTCGTCGGCCTTATGCTTTCAACGCTGCTGCATGCTCCCATCGCGGATTCCATCGTAGCGCTCTTTGTCGGTGTATGGGTCATGAAATCGGCTCTTGGTGTTTTCAGTGAAGCCAACGACGAAATCATGGACGGCAAAGCCGATCCGGCACTGTACCAGACCATCTTCGACGCGGTCAAATCGGTACCTGGTGCAGGCAACCCCCATCGCGCACGGGTGCGCAGGCTCGCCTCATTTTACGATATCGATCTGGACATCGAGATTGATGGCAGGAAAACTGTACTCGAAGGACATGACATCGCCCAGGCTGTCGAACACGCAATAAAGACACGCATCGAGGGTGTCTATGACATCGTCGTCCATGTAGAACCCGCGGGGAGCGGCGAACACGATGAGCAGTTTGGTCTCAACGAGCGCACACTGAAGGAATAGCAAATAACCTCCATAATTCGTGATATCATGCAGTCTGAAGGTATACTCGTTATAACACCATGCAACTACCATTGTCTGAAACCCTGCATATTCCTACCCTGTCCATCGCATTGGCTGCCGTCTATGCGGGCAGCCTCTTCATAGCGCTATTACTGTACGCCTACCGCCGGATTTTCCCCGGTGCCAGCCACTGGATCATCGGGCAGGCACTATTGGCGGCAGGAACCATCGGCATGGCCGGTCAGACTATGGGGCTTCCTTATGAAATCTTCGCCGCTTCAAATGTTTCGATGCTCGCGGGAGTCTTATGCTTTGGTCATTCGATATGGAAGTTCCGTATTGGAAAAGGGTTCCCCCTCTGGAGCTATCTGCTGATTCCCGTCAGCTTGCTCGTCTGGATCTTGCTGCGAAATTCACCATCCGGCCTCCGTATCATTGTATTCTCGGGCTTGCTTTGCATCATGGCAGCACTCGTCGCAGCCTTGCTCCTCGTGCATGGAAGCGACGAACATGAGAAAATCCAGAATGTATCCGCTGTATTCTTCATTGCCGTGTCAGTGGCCAGCCTGCTCCGCGTCATTGCAGTGGTTTTGCGGAATCCGTTGCTTACCCCCATTGATTCTGGTGCAATAAGCGGTTTTGAATATCTGATTGCCCTCTTCGTCGGATTCCTCAACCTCTTTGGATATTTCCTGCTTTCTTCAGCCAAGGTAGAACAGGATCTGCGTACGCACGAGAAACAGACAGAACTGAAGAATACCGAACTCCAGGAAACAATTTCTACCAAGGATGCCCTGATAGCCGTCATTGCCCACGACCTGAGGGCTCCGGTCTCGAGCGCCAACCGCTATGTACGCAACCACTTGCTCGAGTTCAGCGGGGACCTCAATACCAAGCGTGAGAGTATCGAGACACTCTCGGCAGGGCTGGAGAGGATCTCTGGCCTCCTGGATTCCTTGCTGGAATGGGCGCTCTGTGCATCCGGGCGGATGACGCTTGTACATGAACCGCAACGGGTTGAAGAAGTGCTGGCTGAAGCTGCCGCTGACATTACAGCCATGGCCGTGACCAAAGGGGTGTCCATTGCCGCCCCTTCAGGGGGAGGTACGATCGCGGCTGACCGCCGTGCCCTCGCTACGGTTTTCAGGAACATCATCTCGAATGCCATCAAGTATTCCCGGAACGGCTCCATCGTCGAACTCTCTGTTTCAAGAATTTCCAGAAACAAAAAAGATGAACGCATAGTCATTACCATAGAAGACCATGGCGTAGGCATGAAGCCTGACCAACTGGATACACTCTTCATACCTGGCCGGACACTTCTGACGCTTGGTACGGAAGGCGAACAGGGCAAGGGATTTGGCCTGGCAGTCAGCAAGCTTTTTGTTGAAAAGATGTATGGTCACATGACGGTGGAGAGCAAACTGGGTTCTGGAACCCGCTTCGTGCTGGATTTTCCCAATATCTCACCACTTTGACGGGTAATTTTTTCTCATTCCGGTTTTTCCAATCAAAACATACTCATGCCTATTCATGATCATAATTTTTAATTCTTTTTACAAAATGCATTTACAAGACAGATAATTTTATTTTCCCCAAAGCATGATTTTTGGCACGACTCTTGCAATATAGTATGTGCCGCCGAGAAAGCGGACGCGGACCTTGAGGTCCGCGATACGACGAACAAACAGGAGTTCGATATGAAGAAGATTGTAACCGTATGCATCGTGGCACTGACAGCAATCGGCGCAGTTTCAGCCCAGGGTTTCGGTGGAGGTCCTGGCATGATGGGACAGGGCTTCCAGCCCCAGGCACAAGTACAAGCGGCCCAGGTCAAAACTACCATTGAAGGCAAGCTCGCGCTGGTTCAGGGCCATCCCTCCATCGTCATCAAGGACAAGACCTACTTCGTCCAGCTGCCCCAGACCCTCTATGGCTTCATAGACGGGCTCAAGGAAGGCGCAGCTGTTAAGCTCGAGGGCTATGAGCTCGCCATCCCCTATGCCCCCAACAGCTACTTCTTCAGGGCCACCATGCTGACGATCGGTGCCAAGAGCTATGACCTCTCCGAGTTCATGGGCCAGGGCATGATGGGTGGTCGTGGTGGTGCCATGGGTGGACAGATGGGCGGACAGATGGGCGGACAGATGGGTGGACGCGGCAACGACACCAACGGCCGTGGTCGCTGGTAACCGCAGCCCGCGCTCCTGACCAGCAGCGCGAAAGCGCCCCGGATGCCAGCACGGCTCCGGGGCGTTTTTTTTTAGCATGTTGAGCCAGTCCAGCTGTGGCAAGCGCCTTGCCTTGACCAAAAAGCCCGCCAAGAGTATCCTTGCCGAACTCCTCCCACCAAAGGCGCACGTAATGAATTATTCTGATCCCACGAAGCTCGGGCTCTTGGCTTGTCCCGGCGGCGAGCGTTTCGCAGAGCAAGTCGTACGTCGCCTCTCGACCATCTACAGGCACCGTTTTGAACGCAAGGTGCAGGTCATGGCCGACCGTTACCACATCTCCAAGGAACTGGTAACACGAAAGATCAATTTTTCAAACGATGTGTATTCGTCGATGCTGTGCCTGCCGGGCAACGTCAACGAATACCGCGCGCCCCGGTTCAAGGTTAACGCCCGTTATACATGGTTTCCCAACGGCGAAGTAAAGACGGAAATCCTCGATTCAGTCCGTGGTAAGGATCTCTACATCTTCCAGGACGTGGAGAACCGCCAGCCCTGCAAATTCAACGAGGGCCGTGACGAGCGGAGCCTGTCGGTCAATGACCACATCATGAATGTACTCGTAACGGTAGACGCGGCTATCCAGGCAGGTGCCGAGCGCATCACCCTGGTCATGCCCGCCTACCCATACTCCCGACAGCACAAGAAAAAGGGGCGTGAGGGTCTGACCGCGGCCAGACTCGGCCAGATTTTTGAGAATTATGGCATATCCCGCATCATCACACTGGACATCCACTCGCGCGAGATTGAGAACTGCTTCAACAAACTGAGACTCGAGAACCTCCACGCTTCCTATCAGGTAATAGAAAAGCTGGCCGGCATTGTCGATGTGGGTGACGAGAACCTCGTCGTACTGTCCCCGGACACAGGAGCAGTAGACCGCAACAAGTTCTACGCGAGCACGCTGCAGAAACCGCTGGCCCTGCTCTACAAGGAGCGCGATTATTCCAAGGTGACCAAGGACGCAAACGATTCCAACATCACGGCGATGAAACTGCTCGGCGATGTGCGTGGCAAGATCGTGTTCATGGCGGACGACATGCTCGGCACCGGCGGCACCCTGCTCAAGGGCATGCGCTACCTCAGGGACGAAGGTGCCACCAAGGTCATCTGCGCCGTATCATTGCCGCTGTTCTCGGCGTCGGCCATAGACGACTTCGACAAGGCCTACCGTGAAGGCCTCTTCTACCGCATCATCGGAACCAACGCCGTGCACCACAACGAACTCCTAAAAAAGGAATGGTACATCGAAGCCGATGTAACGACGCTGTTCGCACAGATCATATCGCTGCTCCACCACAACAGAAGCCTCTCGCCGATGCTGGACAACCGCGACATCATAGCCAAGAAGATCCAGAAGTCCATGGCTGCGCACCAGACGAGCCAGCCGGCCCAGCCAAACCTGCCGCTCTGAGCGTGACCGCCTACCGGGTTCCCGAGACCATAGGCGCGTTCCTCTTCGACATCGATGGTACACTCTATTCGCATGATGGATACATGCGCTTCCAGCAGGACGTGCTGATCCGCGAACTGGCACGGATACGGGGCAAGACCTACGAAGCGATGGTGGAAGAGGTGGAACGCTCCCGCCTCGAACACGCCACAGCCAATGCAGGTGCAAAAACGAGCCTCGGCAACGCGATGGCTGCCCTGGGCGTTGACCTTGCAACCAGCGTAGCCTGGCGCACCCGCCTCATAACACCCTCGGCATTTCTTAAACCAGACCCTGCCCTTCGACAGACACTGTCCCGCCTGGCCGCCGGAGTGGCGGGCCGCGCCGCGATCCTTATGGCAGTAACCAACAATCCGCGTTCCACCGGCGAGGCGACACTCGAAGCACTCGGCGTGCGCGACCTGTTCCTGCGCGTCATTGGCCTCGACGACACCATGAAGTCAAAACCGGCCGCTGAACCCTACCTGCTGGCCGCAAGCCTCGCCGGAACAGCCCCGGAAGCCTGCCTGTCCATAGGCGACCGCTACGACGTAGACCTGGCAATCCCGCTGCAACTCGGCATGGGCGCCATCCTGGTGAACGGCGTTGCAGACGTGTACGCCCTACCGGACTACCTCTCATAATTCCCGGAGCGCATGGGACACGCCGTACGCATGGTCGCCGATCTTCTCCACATGCCTTACTATGTCCATGAACAGCAGTTCCGACTTGACATCGGCACCAGTCTGCAGGCGCTTCCGTGCCTTTTTCTTGAGTGCACTGCGGAAATCATCAATGCTGTTTTCAAGATCACGGGCCACGGCCAATTGCTCCTCGGTTATCTTGCGGTTGATATTGTCCTTGACGAAACGCAGGAAATCCTCGACCAGCAGGGTATACGGGCCCAGACTCTCTATCTCGTCCTTGTCCAGCTTGAGTTTCCGCGAGTTTGCCTTCTGGAGCAACAGGACCAGACTGAAGCAGTCGTCAGTAATGTCCTCGAGGTCGACGACCATGCGCAGCAATATTCCTATGTCCCGCTGGCTATCAGCGCTCATCTCATGACCGGCACACTCGAGCAGGAAGCGGGACAACTCGTCGCGCATCTGGTCGGCATACTCCTCCATGTCCTTCAGGCGTTCCACCTCTTCTCCAAGATCGTCGGGCGCTTCTTTAAGCAGTTCGCGCCATCTGCCGAACATGGTACCGCAGAGCCCGGCCATATCGGATATTTCCTTCTGGGCGCGCATCAGGTTCAGTTCGGGACTGCTCATCAGCGGCGCAGCTATGTATTCAAGCTTCTGTGGCAGGGCATCTTCTCCAGGCCTGGCCTTGATCATGCGGGAAACCAGTTCAGAGAGTTGTCTGGCGAACGGTGCAAACAGGATAGCGTTTATCACATTGAACACCGTGTGCATCATTGCGATGTGCTGGGCTATGGTTGAACTTCCAGCGAGCAGGTTGACCAGGGACAGGAAGGGTCTGAAAAGCACGACTGCCCACACTGAACCGAGGACATTGAAAAGAATGTGGATCCAAGCCGCCCGACGCGCGTTGGTATTCGCTCCGATGGACGCGAGAAAGGCATCGATGGTTGTACCAATATTACAGCCGAGAACAAGACCAGCAGCCATTTCAAAGCCTATGACCCCCTCGACTGCCAGTGTAATGACAATCGCGGTCGAGGCGCTGGATGAGTGGATGATTACTGTCAGAATCGTTCCGGTAGCAACCGCGATCAGGATGGAAACAACTCCGAGATTAGAAACGCCGGCCAGGAAATGCACGACCTCCGCGGACGGCTTGGGTATGGCATGCGAGAGGAAGTCCAACCCCAGGAACAGAAGTCCAAAACCCAGCGCGGCCTCTCCGTAATCGCGAAGGTGAGTCTTGCGCTTGGCCGTCATCATCATGAGGAAGCCAACACCGATCATGGGCAACGCCAGGGCTGATATCTGGAATTTGAAGCCTATCAGCGACACGATCCAGGCTGTGACCGTCGTTCCTATGTTGGCGCCGAAAATCACTCCGGCGGCCTGGACTACCGTCAGGAGTCCCGCATTGACGAACGAAACGACCATCACCGTGGTTGCTGAGGATGACTGAATAATGCCCGTCACCACCAGTCCTGTCATCAGCGCCTTGAACGTATTGCCGGTCATCAGGTTGAGCGTCCGCTTGAGCCCGTCACCGGCTGCCCGCTGGATTCCATCAGACAATATCTTCATGCCGTACAGGAAGAGCCCGAGTGAACCTGCTAACTCGATGATCATGATGACAACGTTCATAGTGACCTTTCGCAGCCAGATGGCCGCCGCTCTGAATGGTTTTGGTTGCGGAAATCCCGGTCGGCTACCTTATATAGCAGATGCATTAAAAAAGTAAGCTTCAAAAACCGGACTGGGCTTTGAAGCAGGCGTCACGGTATACTGGAGACATGCAGGCTCATGGTTCAGATCCTTGCAACGATACTCTTGGAGTCACCGCGCACATTGTGATGCTCGCGCTGTTCGTTCTGTCTACATCACCGGCAGGAGCAGAGCCACTGGCCGCGTTCGTCCAGCCGGTCGTGGCCACGCGCCTGGCTGCCGGAGAAAGCATCAGCCTCGCCTCGTCTGAAAAAACCGCGGCACTCTCGCTGGCACCGGCGCACCCGGCCTCGCAGGCCATGAAATCAGCTGTATTGGCTGAAAACCCGGATATTGTCGTCGAGGCACTGTTCCTCCTGAAAATGCTGCATACCGGCAACCCTGTCTCGGAGAACCTGGCCGTGTACAACGTTCTCAGGTCTATCAGCACCCTGCAGGGTATCGAATACTATTCAGCCAGCCGGAAAAAAATAAGGCTGCTCTATGAATATTCCAGCCTGATTGCAGGCCCTGACGACCAGACCCCGGTACGTGACACCAGAGTTGACCGGATCCCGCCGGACCAGGCAACGCTCCATGCGCGGCAGAAGGATACAACCTTCGGCGACAACCGTTACAGGATACTTTTGTCAGGCGGGCCGGGCT
>JAIFMD010000154.1 GCA_020048755.1 Spirochaetota bacterium | reverse complement strand
TTCCGCAATACCTTTTCACAATCGGCCTCGGTCATGAACTTTGGAACAGGGTACAAAGGATGCGCTTCATGGAAGGCCCGCTTTATTATGAGCGGTATGTCGGCTTCCTTGATCTGCGTGAATTTGTCCGGAATGCCCATACGCTTGTTAAGCCCTCGGATGGCCGCGATAAAGGCCCCTGCCTTGGCTGCATTGTCCTGCCCCGGCTGGGCTACACCCGCTATGACGGCCAGCCTGGCCAGCGGTTCATACACCGATTCCCCGAAGAAATCCAGCACGTACGGCAGGATCACCGCGTTGGCAAGGCCGTGCGGCAGACCATAGAGGCCGCCCAGGTTGTGCGCTATCGCATGCACGTAGCCCACGTAGGCGCGCGTGAAAGCTATGCCACCGTAGTACGAGGCCAGCAGCATGTTGGATCTGGCGTCGAGGTTTGTGCCGTCGGCATATGCTGTCTCGATATTGCTGAAGATAAGCCTTACGGCCATCTCGGCCTTCTCGATGGTGTTGGCGGTATTGCTGCGGCCTATGTACGCCTCCACCGCGTGCGTCAGCGCATCCATACCCGTGGTAGAAGTGATATGAGGCGGCAGGCCCATGGTCAATTCGGGATCGAGCACCGCATAGGGCGGTATCAGCTTGGGATCGTTTATCGCATATTTCTCATGCGTGGACGGGTCGGTTATCACGGCCGCTATGGTCGTTTCGGAACCGGTACCCGCGGTCGTGGGCACGGCAAACAGCAACGCTGGCTTGTGCCACACCTTGAGCAGTCCGCGTAGCTGCGGCACGGTTTTTCCGGGATTGGTTACACGGGCGGCACAACCCTTGGCGCAGTCCATGGCCGAACCACCGCCGAACGCGATGATGCCCTGACAGCCATTGGTCGAATAGAGGACAAGCGCATCTTCTATGTTTTGTATGGTCGGATTGGCTTGCGCACCGTCGAACACGACGTAGCCAACGCCTGCCTCTTCGAGGCTGGCAAAGAGACTGTCCAACAGGCGGACCGCCATCAGCCCCTTGTCGGTAACAACGAGCACCTTGGCAAGCCCCTTGGACTGTATGAACGCGGGAAGGCGCTTGATGCTGCCTGGCCCCTCGATCAGCTCCGGTGAATCGAAATTCAGGAAGTTGGTGGCAAAACGCATGACGCCCTGGTACGACCTGTAGTATGCGGTTTTAAATGACATGGAGACTCCTTGGATCATCTGACGATCCCGAAGGAGGGATCCTATAATACCAGTACACCCTAAGCCCGCCCTTACAACGCGTCAAGGTTTTTCAGGTGCGGTTGGCACCAGTGGCGCAATTTTACGTGGACCACCGAACACATGGACGAGGAGTCCTGCCAGCACAAGCACGGCCGCTACTCCGTCCGCCAGCGAGAAGCGCTCTCCCAGCACGAGTGCACCGGCACTGACCCCAAATATGGGTATGAGGAGCGAAAACGGGGCAATCCTGGAAGCGCCAAAACGCATGATGAGCTGGTTCCAGACTCCATAGCCAAACAGGGTAGAGAGCAGTACCAGGTACGCCAGCGCACCGATAGAAACCAGTCCCAGGTTTCCAAGGGAGGCCGCAATGGCTTCCTTGCCTTCAAGAAGCAATGAAAGCCCGAGCAGCGGCAGGGGTGAGAACAGGCTGGACCAGACGATCAGCGACAATCCATCGGTTTTGGGCATGGCCTTGGCCACGATATTGGCGGTAGCCCAGAAGCCGGCGGCGGCAAGGATCATCACGATCAGCAGGGGTGTGAGCGTAGCTGAAGTACCCGAAAACGCTATCGCAGCCAGTCCGGCAGCGGCCATGACCATGCCGATGACGTTGTTCAGCCTGATGCGCTCTTTCAGGAATATCGCGGCCAGCAGCGCCGTAAAGAAAGCCTGTGATTGCAGCATTATGGACGTCAGGCCAGCCGGCGCGCCCATCTTCATGGCGGTGAACACGAGCCCGAACTGCCCGACGCCCAGGAGCAGGCCGTAGACGGCAAGGTAGCCCAGCGGTACCCTGGGCCGCTTTATGAAGAACACCGCGGGGAAGGATGTCAGGATGAAGCGGATGGCCACCAGGAACAGTGGCGGCATTCCGGCAACGCCTATCTTTATGGCAATGAAGTTGAAGCCCCATATCGCCGCAACCAGGAGGGCTCCTACGAAACCGGCGACAGGTATTCTATGTGTTTCTGAGTCTTGGATCATGCAATGAAGTATATATGCAAAAACATTTACTGTTCCAGTTGATCAGGCCAGGGTGTCATTGACGAGTCTGACGAGCTGTTCAAGGGTGAATGGCTTGGCAATGGAACCCTTGATGCCAAAATGACCATTGAAATTCTTTATAGAATCTGCCGCGGTGGAAACCCTGCCGGACATGAGGATTATGGGGATGGCCGGCCACTTCTGGTTGAGGTCGATGGCTAATTCAAGGCCGTTCTTGCCCGGCAGGACAACGTCGACCAATACCAGATCTACCTTGTTGGCCGCCATAATGGCCAGCCCTTCGTCGGCAGAGGCCGCTCCCAGCGCATTGTACCCGGAACGTTCCAGCATCAGGGACGTCATCTCGCGGATAGTCTCTTCATCATCTATCGTCAGAACAGTTTTCATCAACCACGACCTCAAAGAAATTCAATCTAACCTCCAGCTGCGCCGCAGTTGCCGGAGGGATAGTAGACTATACGCCGCTGACACGGCTGATTCAAGCCTGAGCCACAGCGACTCGCCTTGACGGCGCCCCGATCACCCGGCTATCATGGCCGCGGTCAGCCGGGGTCTTCCCCGGCAGCCCCTCCGGGGTTTTCCCCGACATCCCTGCCGGGGTGGTGGAATGGTAGACACCAGGGACTTAAAATCCCTTGTGCCGCAAGGTGCGTGCGGGTTCAAGTCCCGTCCCCGGCATGACCCTGTTTTCTGCGAACAATTTCATAATCAGACCAGCATCAGGACGTTTCAATGAAAAATTTCGCGTTCATGCCACTGCTGACCATCATGCTCTGCCTGGGTTCCGCGATCCTGGCTTCAGGCGAATCGGCAAGCGCCCCGGCTACGCGGGTTTACCGCATCCCGGACTCAATCAAAAGCATCGCGGCGCTCTCCAGAAAACTGCCGGCCATGACGGCCGCGAGGGTGGAGCGCATCGTAGACGGCGATACCATCGTCGTCAGCTTTGATCCGGCTACCGGGCTGGGCACCAGGGAAAAAGTCAGGCTCATCGGTGTGGATACACCCGAGACCGTGGATCCGCGCAAGCCTGTGGAGCTCTATGGTGCGGAGGCATCACGGTTCGTCACGGACAGCATACTCGGCAAAACGGTGCGGCTCGCATTCGAGCCAACGCTGCGCGACTATTTTGGCCGCCTGCTGGCCTATGTATTCCTGGAAGACGGCTCCTGCTTCAATATGGTTATTATCTCTGAAGGCTACGGATTTGCCTACACGAAGTACCCGTTCATCTTCATGGACGATTTCAGGAAGGCGGAGCGTAAGGCGCGCGAATCGAAGCGGGGCCTCTGGAACTAGCACGGTTACTACATGTACTGTTTGACTTCAGCATAGAAATTCTCGCGGGTGCCTGAGAGTACCACCACGATGGACTGCCCGCTCTCTTCGTGGATGCGGTAGGCTATCTCGTAATACACCTTCTCATGAAAAAACCCGTAGCAGAATATTCCGGCGAGGTCACCCTTCTTCCGTTCTCCGGCGTATGGATCGGCCGCTATGGCTTGGAGCGCAGCCTGGAAAGCACGGGCCTGCCGCGGCTCCCATATTCGCTTGAAGTAGCGCTCAGCGGCCTTAAGGTACCGGAGTTCGTACATCAGTCCAGCACCGAACTGAACAGCTCGGCAAACGAGTGCCTGCCCGTACCGGTCCTCGCCATCTCGTCTGCCTCGGCTATGAGCTGCTCAACCGCCGGTCGTAGTTTCCTTGTCTGTTCCCTGAAGCCTTCCAGGAGCTCCTGCCCCGTCAGCCCCTGGGACACGAGGTCGGCCAGCACCACCTCGGAGAAATCGGAGACTGAACTGTGGAGCGGACGTATCAGCAATCCGTCGTCACGTAAAATGCACTCGGCTTCGGACTCGAAGCCCAGAGCCTCGAAGTATTTCTGGGGGATGGTAAGCTGGCGTTTGCCGGTGATGGTAACACGTTTGTTTTCAGAGGTTGCTGGCATGGTACCTTCCTCTTTTACATCAACTCAATCATAGCGGCATCATTACCCCACGTCAAATTGATGCACTGTGGAATTTGACTGTGGACAATGAAACAGCCGCCCCTGCTTTTCAGCAGGGGCGGCTGGATGAATCAAGAGCGGAAACCGGACTGCTCGGCTAGCTTCTCCGGCCAGTTATTTCGTCAATAACGGAGCGGACGTCGCGGCTGGAGCGGGACGGCGTCTCGTGCCGGGGGGCGTCACGGTGCTGGTCGCTGCTCCGCGGGGCCGTAGGCCGGGGGCGGTCGTTTCCTGCTTCCCGGTTGCATGACGACGCCGGGCGGCTCCTGGAATCGGGCGCGGCAGGCGAGCGGAGCGCATCGCGTTGAGGCGCATCCCGGCGCGGCGCGTCACGGCGGGGAGCATCGGCCCGGGGGCCGTCGCGCCTCGGGGCTCCGTCGGCCGGGCTGGAAGGCCTTGCGGAACGGCCACCACGGTCTCCAGAACCATTCCCTGCAGGTCGGGCGCTACCGGAGGGGCGACCACGACCCTGACTACGGCCGCGCATGCGTTCCTTGGACCGTTCCTCGAACATGGCGTCGCGCAGGTCTTCCTCGGTAGGAACAGGGCGGACACCGGCGAACGGATGGACCTTGATGACGGGTATCGGATTGCCGAGCAGGTGCTCGACCTGCTTGAGGAGGCGCTTCTCTTCGGTGTCGCAGAACGAGACTGCGGTGCCCGAGGCGCCGGCACGGGCGGTGCGGCCTATGCGGTGCACATACGTTTCGGGCTCGGTGGGCATGTCAAAGTTGAACACGTGCGAGATGTCGTCCACGTCTATGCCACGGGCGGCCAGGTCGGTGGCGACAAGCACGGGAGTCTCGCCGGCACGGAATGCTTCCATTGTCTTGGTGCGGTTGCCCTGGCCCTTGTTGGCGTGGATGACGCCGGACGGAATGCCGGCTATGTGCAACGTCTTGGCTATCCGGTCAGCACCGTGCTTGGTGCGGGAGAATACCACCGCGCGCGACACCTTGAGTTCCTTTATGAGGTGCACGAGGAGGTCGCGCTTGCAGCCCTTCTCAACGTAGTAGAGGCTCTGCGAAATCAGCTCGATGGTCGGCTTCTCAGGCTCTATGTCGACGCGGACCGGATTGTCCAGGAGGGTGCGCGCAAGCGTATCGATTTCCGACGGCATGGTGGCGGAGAACAGCAGCGTCTGGCGCTTCTTTGGCAGGAGCGCGATGATCTTGCGGACATCGTGGATGAAGCCCATGTCGAGCATGCGGTCGGCCTCGTCGAAGATTACTATCTCAACCTGGGACAGGTCTATGGCGCCGTCACCGATGAGGTCCAGCAGTCGACCCGGAGTGGCAACGAGCACGTCGACGCCCCGTTCCATGGCCTTGATCTGCGGCACCTTGCCAACACCGCCATACACGCATGCGCGCTTTATCTCCGTCTTGCGGCCGTATGCGCCAAAGCTTACGTCTATCTGCATCGCGAGCTCCCGGGTAGGCGCGACGATGAGCGAGCGGGCCTTGCGGGGCTGCCGCTTTATGTGGTTCTCGGTGAGCCGCTGGATGGTGGGCAGCGCAAAAGCGGCGGTCTTGCCGGTGCCGGTCTGGGCACAGCCCAGGAGGTCACGGCCGGCCAGCAGGCTCGGAATCGACGCAACCTGGATGGGCGTCGGCTGCACATAGCCTTCGTGGCGCAGGGCCTCCAGGCAGGCGGGCATGAGACCGAGGGATTCAAAATCTGAATGAAGCATGAGTATCCTTGGGGCGAGAAGAAGCTCCGCGTACATTCCTTCACGGCGTCGCGGATATTCTCGTCCATACGAATATAGCAGAAAACTCCGCGGCCGGATAGAGCCTTGCTACTTTACGCTCATGCGGAATACTCCATCCCAGTCGGCTGGCGGCGGGTTGACCTCGAAGGCATCGATGCGGCGGAGGTAGACTTCGCAGGCCTCGTCGCCATACGCCTCGCTGACCTTGCTGAAAAGCTTGCGCGCCGCGGCCCAGTTACGTGCCCGGTATGCCACGAGCCCTGCCTCGAATCCATCCTTGATCTTCATGAGCTTGGGAGCGGCCTGAGCCGATTCCTGGAGTATCTCGAAAATGCGCACGGGCTGGTTCTTGCCCTTGACGGTGATCAGGTCGATTTCCCTGCAGAGGAAGGTGTCCCTGACCTTCTCGTACACCGCCTCGCTGATGAGCGATTTGGTGCCGTAGGTCTTGTTTGCGCCTTCCAGGCGGGCAGCCAGATTGACAGTATCGCCGATACTGGTGAAGTCCATGCGGTCGCGCGCACCGACGGAACCAAAGACGACCGGGCCGGAATTGATGCCGATGCCGATGGAAACGATGGCGCCGGAAGCGAGTCGTGCCTTCTCCTGGGCTTCGGCCATGACCTTCCGGATATGCATGCCAGCCCGGCAGGCCCTGGCTTCCTTGTCGGGGCCATCGAACATGGCCATCATCTCGTCACCAACGAACTTGTCCACCTCGCCGCCGTTTTCGACTATGGCCGTCGTCTGGATATCCAGGTAGTGGTTGAGCATCTTGACGACGTCCTCGGGCGACAGACCTTCGCAGATGGTCGTGAAGCCACGTATGTCGGTAAACAGGAAAGCCAGGTCGCGGCGTTCGGTGGTAGGAGACGCACGCTCGGAATTCCTGAGCGTCGAGGCTGATATGTACGGAACGACACCGCGTATCACGGTGGCCATGTTTCCTATTTCAACCGACAGCTTCTTTATCTCGTCCTGGGTCGATACCCGGTCCTGGTAGTGGAGGTTGTCAGCCGATATGCGCACATCGCCCTTGACCATGGACGACAACCGCTGCGATATCGAATTGACGCTCATCCTGAGGAACAGGATGGGGAACACGATGCTGCGGCCAAAGAGGAACGTCACGAAGACCGACGCGTACAGGAACAGGAAGGCTATGATCACAGCCTTGACCTTGGTCAGGTAATACGGGCCATAGATCGTTTCCCGGTCGTAGACGACAGAAACGAAGCCAAGATTGACGCCTGAAAGGATCACGGGAGCACGGAATTCGATGGTGGTCGCGCCTTCGATCATGGACGGAACAAGCTCGACAGCCGCTGCCTCGTCGTCTGGCAGGACCTTGTCCATCAGGGTGAGGTCCGTAGATGACCGGACTGCGTACGAGCCCGTCTTGGGATCCCTCCGGTACTGGGAGACGCTCGAGAACGGGAACGACGCGTCTGCATTCTTGCCAGATTCGATGGCCAGGTAGTCGTCGATGGCTATGCGGTCGCCGATGCTCGTCTTGACGATGCTGGAGGTCCTGTCAGCCAGGGACCGGCCGTTGTCCATGATTGCCCGGAGCAAGGTAGAGCCAAAATCACTGAGCAACGACGTGGCGAGCACGATGACGACGATGAGGAGGAGTCCGGTAAAGGCAACCGTAAGCCGGCTCTGGATGCCCCGCGTCTGTCCC
>JAIFMD010000152.1 GCA_020048755.1 Spirochaetota bacterium | reverse complement strand
AGGCGCGTCGGTCTGGGCGACATAGGCCGGCGGGACCGGCCAGCCGACGACCCGGGTACCGAAGCCGTCGTCCGGAAGATCATGGAAAGCGTGCGTTCCGGGGGCGAAGACGCCGTAGCCCGGTACGCGCTCGAACTTGACCGCTCTGACGGCCGCCTCTGGTACGGCCCCGAAGACTTCACCGCCGCCCTGGAGGCCATCCCCGTAGCCGAACGCGATGCGCTCCAGCGCGCTGCAGACAGGATACGCTCGTTCGCCAAGGCGCAGGCGGTTGCGCTCCTCCCGGTGGACATCGCGGTGCCCGGCGGCAGGGCAGGGCATGAAGCGCTGCCGGTGGAACGCGCCGGCTGTTACGTGCCAGGCGGCCGCTACCCCCTGCCGTCCACCGTGCTGATGACGGCTCTCGTGGCAAAAGCCGCAGGCGTCGCCGACGTCGCGGTAGCTTGCCCGCGTCCCGTTCCCATCGTGCTGGCCGCCTGCGCCGTCGCGGGGGCGGACCTGCTGCTCGCTGCCGGCGGCGCCCAGGCCATAGCCGCGTTCGCGTACGGCGCCGGACGCCTGTCACCCCGCGACGTTGTCGTAGGCCCGGGCAACCGGTATGTCGCGGCGGCCAAACGCCTCGCCCAGTCGGTCGTGCGTACCGACGCCCCGGCCGGCCCCAGCGAGCTCCTCGTCGTGGCCGACGAAACCGCCGATCCGCTCACCGTGGCTTGGGACCTCCTCGCCCAGGCCGAGCACGACCCGGACGCCGTTCCGGCCCTCGCGGCAACTTCAGAGGCTGTCGTCGCCGCGGTGGAGTGCGCTCTGGTAACAAGTCTCGTCGAATTGGCCGGCTATCGTCCCGAATCAGCAGAAATCGCCAGAGCCGCGCTCGCCAACGGCTGGGCTTTCGTGGCTCCCGACCGCGCTTCGCTCGCGGACGCCGCCAACCGCTTTGCCCCCGAGCACCTGGAACTCGCCATCGCTGATTCCGGAACCTTCGCCCGAAGCTGCCGCCATGCCGGCGCGCTCTTCCTCGGCCGATCCAGCGCGGAAGCCCTCGGCGATTACGGCGCCGGTCCCAACCACACCCTGCCGACCTCCGGCCGGGCCAGGTCTTCAGGAGGCTTGTCTGTCTTCGATTTTCTGCGGATACGTACCTGGCTCAGGATCGATAGCTCCGATAGCGGGCTCATAGCCGACACCGCGACGCTCGCCAGGGCTGAAGGCCTCCAGGCGCACGCGGTCTCGGCCGAACAGCGGCTCAGGCCGGAGAATGCCTAAAGCGGTTCTGTACCAGGTTCCGCCAGAACCGGAATGGCGGTCTGGCCGTACCGCTTCATCCGGGCCGCCACCCACTCCCGGCATTCCGGCAGCGTTCTGGATACCAGTTCCATGAGGTCCGCCGCCATCTCCGGCTGGTAGGTCGAGAGGATGAATTCGACGAGTTCGTGGTCCTTGCCCTCGTTCATGATGGCTTCTCTGAAATCTTCGAAGGTAAACTCGGAACCTTCCTTGTCGCCTTTTTTGGGTTCAATCATGCGGTAATCGGGTGCAAGGAGCACCTTGAGTGAACTTGCGGTACGCGGTTCTTCCCGGTAGAGGAACAACAGATCGAGGATTGCCGTGAAACGCTCCTCCCGATCGCCCGTGGTGATCATCGGCAGGATCTCTTCAAGGTCGCGGCGGCGCAGGCCCAGGATCTTTACGTACTTGCTGCTACCTTCTATGAAGCCGGCTACGAAATCGGACCATATCTTTGACTGCACGATGCTGGGTATGCCGAGCATCGTCCCGAGCGGAGCAAACGCCGTAGCCAGCGGCCAGGCTATGACGCTCCTCCAGAAGTTGGCCCTGACGACCTTCTTGTCGAACCCGCGCAGCGTATTGTGGGTGGCCAGGTACAATCCATTTACAAAGGCTATGAAGAAAAACTTGACTGAATCGAAGAGCAACCCTTCGGCGGCGAGCGGCCAGAGCGCGTCGAATTTCGTTTTGACGAAGGCCATGATCGGCACCGAGAATCCCGTCCAGAACAATGACCTGGATACGTTGTTGAAATTGATGCCCTTGAGGTTCCATGCGCTCATCCTGGAACCGCGGCCGGCGACGAGGTCGGCGATGGAGTTCCTGAACGCGGTGATGAAGAGCCACAGGAATGCATAGAACGTGCCGACGAAACGTTGCGCTACCAGAAAGCCAATGGCTGCATAGACGGCATTGACGAGCGATGGATTCAGGTAGCGCCAGGCACGGGCCGGCGGTATGAAGGTCTCTTCCATCGAGTTCTCGTCGCCTATCAAGTTGACCCTTCCGCCCGAGGTCTTGCCCAGGCTGAGTATCCGGGGTTCTGCCGCACGCGGCTCGCTTCCGACCGGAACTCCCTGTGCTTCTACCAAGGCAGAAATGTAGGCAGGCAAGGCGATGTGTCGCCTGATGAACTGCTTGCGCAGCTTGCCCTTGAGCTTGTCTTCAACGATGAATCCCATGCCAGGAATGGTCGGCGAACGGCCGGTAGAATCACTGCCGCACACGGGGATGAACGGCGCGGTGCCTTCCAGTGCGCTCTTCTCGTTGAGTTCGTCTACCAGATGGGCAAACCGCATGATCTCGTCAGGGTCCCGTTTCACTGAATCCTGCATGTTGTAAATCTCGACGCGGTCGATGACGCCCCTGCAGGATTCAAGCAGCCTTTTCGCAGGCTCGAACCCGTACTCAAGCGGATGCAGCACCTTGAGCGAACATGGTAGTCACCGATCTCCGGGTTGGTAAAGTATTTGATGCGCAGCTGTTCAGGGTTGAGCGTGCGGTATTCGTCCCTGACTCTCGAGTTGCGCTCCTCCACGATGCGGTATTCCCACTCTGACATCATCTTCCTGCGGAATGCCAGCCGCGCCTTTTCCCGCTGGGCCTTCAACATCATCACGCGGTTGAACAGAATGGGCCGGTAGGCGGTGTACATGAATCGATGCGCTCAGCTCCTTGAGCTTCAGCTTCTGCAGCGAATAGAGTTCGTTGTCCGGGTAGCCTTCGTTGATCTCCTTGAGCGATGTCGCATTGAAGTGCTTGAGCAAGCTCCGAACCGCCTCTACCCTGTTGGTCTGGTTTTCTCGCAGCCCGTCCAGTATCGTCTTGAAATCCGGGGAGCAGTTCTTGAGCCAGGCTCTGGCATCTTTGCCGTTCTTGAAATGCGGCAGTACCGCCATGAAGTGAAAGCGGCGACCCTGTACCAGGATGCTGAATTCCAGCGCCAGGTTTACCCGTATGCCGACTATCCTGCCCGCGTCCACCGCTTCGCACATCAGTTCGATTGCATCTATGGAGCCGTAGGCTATGGTCAGTTCCGAGATGCCCTTGATGAAGGCGTCGATGAGCAGCTGTGTCGGATTTTTCCGGCCCGAGGTCGCCGTATCGTGAACATGCTCGTCCCAGCCCGCGTCGAGGTTCTTGAGGCGATCTCCCGTTTCAGGCAGCTCGATGATGTTGAGTTCGTCGAGGAGCCTGCGGATTACCTGCTGCTGGCCATGGCTTGAAACGGAGAAATCCTGTAGCAGCTCCAGTTGTCGCCGCCTGTCGCCCTTGTGCTTTACGGCTTCTTTTATGAGACCCAGCTGTACGCGCGCCGTGTTGAGCGGCAAATCCAAAGTCTTGGCATGGAACGATACGTTGACCATCATGCGCAGCGCGCGCAGCCGTGCCTTCGAGTGTTTCGATTCCAGGTCGCTGACGACCTGGATGTACGCCTCCGCTATGGAGATCCTGCGCTTCTTGAACCAGCGCGAGACGCCGAGCGGGTGAGAATGCGGCCCCTGCACGATGGTGCTCGGCTGGTCTATCCGGGCGTTGAGTTCGCGCCTCAGCTTGTACAGTTCCGACGAGAAACTGAGCGCATTGACGAGGTTGCTGTAGTACTTGATGACTGCTGGCTTTTTTGCTGGTTCCCTGAGCATGCATGTAGTTTAGCACCAAACGAAGAATCATGCTCGGAGGAAGCTGAGTCCGTTCAAGAGTAGAACCTTTGTCATTCCGGCAATATCGGCTGGCGGGCAGGGCTCGGCCTGGTCCAGCCACCACAGCGCGCAACTTCTCACCGTAGCGGCGATGAAGCGGGCCGCGAGGGTACCCGGCAAGCGCGGCTCGTTCCCCGCCGCGGCCAGTCCCGACGGTAACGCGGCCAGGCGGCTGACGACGTACTCGTCAAAGCGGCCGGAAAAGCGCGGGTATTCTTCGAACATCAGCATGGCTTTCCATGCATGCCGATCAGAGCCTATGCGCTCATAGAAGGCCATGAAGCCAGATGCTGGATCTGTTCCTTCCCCGAAATGAGCCGACAGCTCGTCGAATAACCTGCGCTGGGTAGCCAGCACCAGTTCGTCCTTGTCCTTGAAATGCAGGTAGAATGTCGTCCTGTCGACGCCGAGGCGATCGGTGATGTCCTTGATGGTGACCGACGGGAAGCCCTTCTCGAGCGACAGCTCGATGAGGGCCTCTGATAGATCGCGCTGGGTATCGAGTCCGCGTTCTGTAAGGTTACTGAGCCGAGCCATGGGAAGATCCTCTGGCCAGGATGACGATGCCCCAGACAGCGAAGATCAACTCCACGATGCCTGACACGAGGACGCTCTGGACGGGTATTCCGTCGGCAAAGAATCCGATCGCCCTTCCGGCCAGAAAGCCGGCCATCGCGAGTACGGCCGCGAAGACGGCCAGGTCCGCTCCGCCCACACGCCGTTCGGCGAGAATGAGGAAGGCCGCAAAGCCGAGGTAGAAGCCACCAAAGCTGCGGATCACGTTCATCATCGATGGATCGCTCAAGGACACTCCGAGCGTGCCAAGGTAGGTGGCTGGCGCAGCTATGTATGCGACGCCCATGAGGGTCAGGATTACGGATACCGATACGATATAGGCTTTCTTCATGTGTGGCTCCTTGAGTTCAGAATCGTCGTGACTGACGGACAGTTTTCGAGCCCGGCTTGAGGTTGAACATCATACCGTCGGCACCGATGGTGATCTGGCGAGGGAAGTACTTGCCCGCATCCCCGAGGAATGATGGAAACATGAGGGGGCTGGCGGTGGGAGGTATGATGTGGTACAGGGCGAGCATCCCGGCGTCTGCGCCACGTGCCATCTTCGCCGCGTCTACGGGCGAGGAGTGGTAGTCCGGAATGTCGTGCGCGACCTTGGCCGTCGAGGGATTCGAGGCGTAACGCTCGATGACCGACACGAACGGAACCGAGAGCGCTTCGCAGAAGAGGATGTCCACCCCCGCCGCGTTCTTGACTATCGATTCCGTATACATCGTGTCGCCGCTTATGGCTACCGACCTGCCCTGGTAGTCGAATCGGTAGCCGACGGCGGGTTTCACCACGCCGTGGTCGACGCGGAACATTGTTACTTTGAGGCCGTCCTCGTCGAATATGACCGCGGCGGCGTCGCCCTCTGGGCCCAGCTCAACCGTTCTCGCGACACTGCCCGCTCCGGCGGGGGGCATCCACTCGGCGCTGTGGTGCTCGACGCGGTAGTTGTCATCGAGGGCATAGGCTTCGTTGAAACCCTTTACGACCCTGTCTACTCCTGGCGGGCCTATGACGAGGAGCGGCTCGGTGGAAGCGTTCCGCCCCCAATGGCCCAGGGCGATGTCCCCGAGGCTCGCTATGTGGTCGGAATGGAAGTGCGTCAGGAGGAGTGCGTCGGGCTTGCTCGGGATCTTTGAAAGCTGGATGTTGCGGTTGGCTCCCTCTCCAGCGTCGACGATGAAGGTGCGCTCTCCAGCGACCACGGCTATGCAGGCACCTTCCCTCGTTATGTCTCCCATGGGCGAACCGGTGCCGATGAGGACCACGTTGAGCCCTTCGGGAAAGGCCCGCGCGGCTGGTTCCTGGTTCTTGCGGAATTCGGCCGTCATGATGGCCATGACCGCGGGGTTCCATCCAAAGGCCGCCGTAAAGCCAGCTGCTATGACTATAGACGCGACGATTATGACGGCAAGAGGCTTTAGTGGCTTCGCTGTCTTCACTTCGCGCCTGCTTTGCGTGACAGGAGCAACATCATGTCCTGGGCCACTTCGGCACCGGCATTCTGGTTCTGCCCGGTCACCAGGTTTCCGTCCATCACGACGTGGTTTGCAAGCATATCTTTACCCTTTGTGGCACTCTCGAAGAGGGCCCCGGCCTTGCGCAACTCAGTCTCGGGATGCATGGGCGTTATTTCTATGCCGAGCTCGCGCACCTGCTTGTCGGTTACGGCCGTCATGCGCTTTCCCTTGACCAGAGGCGCTCCGGTCACGTCAACCGCCTTGAGGAAGCCGAGCGCACCGTGGCAGACCGAGCCCAAAATTGCGCCTTTGGCCCAGGCTGCGGAGACGCCGCTTCCAAGTGCTTCCGAAGTACCAAGGTCCCAGGATGCGCCCCAACCGCCTGCGAGGTAGACGAGGTCGTAGGAGGCAAAATCGACGTCGTCGATTCGTACCGACGAAGCGACCATGGCCTTGTAGACAGGATCGGCAAGGAAGCGCTTGTCTGCCTTTGTGGTAAGCGGCCACTTGAGCGACATCGGCTCGATGGGGATTTTTCCGCCTTCTATGCTCGCGACGTCCACCGTCATCCCGGCGTCGAGGAACTCATAGTAGGGAACAGTCATCTCCGACGCGTAGACGCCGGTAGGCTTCCCTGAGTCGCCAAGTGTTCCGTGGCTCGTCGTGACGATAACCGCGCGCTTTCCCGAAAGCTGGTAGCTTGCGCCTGCGTAGTGCGGGTGCAACCCGGCGGCCTGCAAAATAGCCGGCAAGGATATGATGATCGTGGCGACAATCGCAATGACGACCGCTGCTATGACCACGGCTTTTCGATTCTTCATGAACAGGTACCTCCATGGTACTGGGTGGTGATCATTCTGACGGATACACGGAGTCCGCGAAAATATACTGGTGGTAGCCTTGCCCCAGGCAGTCGCCGACCACGTTGTAATAGCCTCCCTGCGAAGGCGTGATGACGAGGGGTTCCGCCAGATCGACCTTCTCGACGCTCCAGCCCGCGGGCAGGGTGACGTCGAGGGTCGGCGTTCCGTTTTCGGTCGCGTGCATCACGTAAAAATTGCCATGGCCGTCCGTGAGCCTGTAGATCGGCCCGTCCCAGCGCATCACCTGGGGCTTCCTGATCACCTTGATGACGAGGTGGCCGGGTGCGGGCTTCATCCAGTCGGTCTTTTCGCCAGCGGGAACGAGGTCGACCGAGAGCGGGGCTGCGAGCTCAAGCCAGGTATGGCCCGAGACTTCCCGGAAGGTGTAGCGAGCGTCTCCCGTGGCACCTACGGGAGCGTTAGGCGAGCGCATGAAGAATGTCTGGTTGAAGAGGAGATTCCGCTCCATGTTCTTCATGTATGGCAGGGGCGGGCTGTACTTCGCCCACTCCGCGTCCGATATCGGGTTGGAACCTCCGGACACTACGACGACAAGCTCTTTGGCGTTGATGATTTCGTGGGCGACGGCGCGATGTCCCCACTCGAGGTCGGCGGGAAGGGGCTCTGCCCTCGTCTGGAAACTGATTCCCGCTTCGGCTGAAGTCGGAAGCGAAGGCGTCAGGCACGAGGTCAAGAGGGCCAGGGGAAGCAGCACGATGATGAATGACGTGATCTTCAGTATTTGCATCAATTTCTCCTTGTCGGCAGGGGGTTGTCGGCGATGAAGGCGATCGTGACCTTGGCCATCTCGGCCCCAAGGTCGTCCTGTATGAAATGCCCCGCGTCGTAGCGGGCGTGCTTCTGACCCTTGGCTCCGGGGACCTGGGCGATGAGGCGGTCCTGGGTCTCCTTCTTGCCTAGGAGATTGTCATGTTCCCCCGCCAGGGTTAGGAATGGTTTGGCAAAGCGACTGAGCGAGTCCCACGCTGCGGCGTTTTTGTCATCCACGGCAACGATCATCGAAGGAAAGGTGCGGGGCGCCGCCTTGTAGATGTAGGAGGGGAAAGGCGCGTCGTAGGCGGTAGCCTCCGCATCGGTGAGACCCTTGACAGACTGCCTCATCACCTCCGAGGGCAGGAAGGTTGGCGAGGTCAAGCAGAATTGGATCCAGGCGTTGAACATCGGCACCTGGCCCAGCAGCATAGCGGGGCCGACCGCCTTGGCAAGGCTCGTGGCCTTCGGATCGACAGCCAGGCTAGCGGGCAGTCGGTAGGGGTTCGTCCCCTTCTCCATCACGGGAAGGGTCGTATTGGCCGCGATCACGCGGGCAAAGAGTTCGGGTTCGTCGCCGACGATGCGGAGGCCGATGAGCCCGCCCCAGTCCTGGCAGAAGAGAGTGATGTCGTGGAGGCCGAGAACGTGGATGAATTCCTTCACCCAGGCCACCTGTTGCTCATAGGTATGAATGCTTCCGTCGATGGGCTTGTCCGACCTGCCGAAGCCCATGAGGTCCAGGGCGATGCAGCGGTAGCCCGCGGCCGCAAGCGGCGGGATCATCTTGCGGTAGAGGTAGGACCAGTCGGGCTGGCCGTGGAGCATGAGGATGACCGGTCCATCCCTCGGCCCCTCGTCCTCGTAGGCGAGGCGCAGGCCGTCGACCTCGAGGTACTGGGTCTCGTAGGGGAAGTCCTTGAGGTTCTCGAACCGTTCCTCAGGCGTTCGGACGAACTCGACGCCGGCCGCCGTGCGGAGGACCGGCACCGAGGTGTCGACGAGCCCGGGCGGAAGCGGAGGAAGCGGGCCGGCCTCTCCCATTGAACGTGCCGCATTTCCTGTCGAAGCGCAGCCGCCCAGGAAGACGGCGATTGCCATGGCCGCCAGAGAAAGGGCAAATCCGCTCTCTCTCGATGTATGGATTGCTTTCATTTAACGCTCCTCTCATCGGTGGATTGAATGAAGATCCTGCTTATCAGTCCCTTCCCGCCTCCCGCCTCGCTGCTCAAGAGGTAGACATCGCCATTCATGCCGGGAAAGATGGTGCCAATTGTCGGTAATTTTGCCGACAGTGCAATGCTCGCGAGTTCCTCTCCGGTGGAGAGCCTGAGGACGACGAGATGGTCGTACCCGTCCTTCCAATCGTCGATGTAGAGAAGGTCACGGTCG